>CAZFKU010000013.1:0-29232 GCA_964518835.1 uncultured bacterium | reverse complement strand
AATCGTTAAAGTTCATTCACAATTGGACTAATCCTTGTTCAATATTGAGTTTAATTGAACACTTCAATTTATAAATATTACCTTTTATAATCTTTTCCCCTGATTCTTGTTTCACGAATAGTCAATCGGGGTTAATTTATTTCCATGGATACTCCCGTACTTCAATCCGTGGTAAGAACTTCCGTCTTGTGGCAGGGAAATAAACTGTTGTTCTTTGGAGGATTTGATTATCACCGTCATTCCTCACACCCTAAGGTGCTTTCTACCTTCCAGCAGGCATCAAAGGAGTTTGGAATTAACAGCGGAGGTTCATTATGGACCACTGGTACTCATCCTTTTCATAAAAAACTGGAGGAGGAAATAGGCAGATTCATCGGATTTGATGAAGTTGCTCTCTTTCCATCTTGTTTTCTGGCAAATCAAACATTGATCCATCATTTTATTAAGAATAAATACAACATATTTTATCCAAACCACTCTCATCCCAGTCTCAAACCTTTTGCCAGTGGAAAATCATATTCTTATTCAGATTTGGATAAATTAGAGAGTTCAGTAGAGAAAACAGAAAAACCCCTGATTATTGCAGAAAGTATCATCAATCACGGGAATAAAATTGCTCCAATTAATGAAATGATGAGACGTATTCCCCATGCACATTTTCTCATAGATGATGCCCATGGAATTGGTGTCATCGGAAAAAAGGGAAGGGGTGTGTGTGAAAATTATGATTTGAATAAAACAAATCTTCTGATTACAGGATCAATGAGTAAAGGAATTGGTATTTTTGGAGGTTTTATTGCCGGAGCTGAGCAAATTATCCAGAAATTAAAAAATACCAGTCCCATTTACCAAGGCAGTTCTGCGTTGCCGATTCCTGTTTGTGCTGGAGCAATCAAGTCAATACAGATTTTGAAAAATGAACCGGAAAAGATATCAAATCTTCAAAGAACTGCAATTTCGTTTAAGGAATCTTTGATAACGAATGATTTAAAAATCCCCTTATCAAAAACTCCTGTATCCGCTTTAAACATTACTGATAATGATCTCCTGAAAAAATTGAAGGAAAATCTACTTATAAATGGAATTTTCCCCTCTCTGATTCATTATCCCGGAAGTCCAGCCAGAGGAATTTTCAGATTCGCCCTGTCTAGTGTCCATTCACAGGAGGAAGTTGATAGGTTATTTTCTGTATTGGTGTCCACTTTATAAAAATATTCGATAAATAACCGGTTAAGGATTAAGGTTCAACTCTGTAATTTTTGTAATGGAATCTGCGAATATCAGGAATTTTTGCATCATTGCCCATATTGATCACGGGAAATCTACTCTGGCTGACCGGTTATTGGAGGAAACCAAAACCGTTTCTAAAAAAGATATGAAAGCTCAGATTTTAGACAGTATGGATTTGGAACGGGAAAGAGGGATAACCATAAAAAGCCATCCCATTACACTAAAATATGAGCATCAGGATGGAGTCAATTATATTTTAAATTTAATTGACACTCCGGGGCATGTGGATTTTTCCTATGAAGTGTCACGGAGTTTGGCTGCCTGTGAAGGTGCTTTGCTCCTTGTGGATGCTTCCCAGGGGGTCGAGGCTCAAACGGTAAGCAATACTTATCTTGCAATGGATCATAATTTGACAGTTATTCCTGTAATAAACAAGGTGGATTTACCGAACGCACAAATTGAGGAAGTAATCCAACAAATTCAGGAATTAATCGGGTGTGAAAGGGAGGAAATTATTCTCATCAGTGCTAAAACTGGAGAAGGGATTGATAACATTTTTGACGCAATCATTAACCGGATTGACTCACC
The DNA here is from genome assembly GCA_964518835.1 of uncultured bacterium. GTDB lineage: Bacteria > Fidelibacterota > Marinisomatia > Marinisomatales > AB-629-J13 > AB-629-J13. Next base: position 27,414 of record CAZFKU010000013.1, on the reverse strand, counting down.
GGAAAACAATTTCGAGGAACCAACCCGTGCCTTAATTTTTGATTCCATTTACGATAATTATCGAGGGGCAATTCCATACGTTCGTGTGTTTGACGGTGTGATTAAACCGGGAATGACAGCCTCCTTTTTTTCTCATGGATTTACCTATGAAATCACTGAAGTAGGGCATTTTGTACTGAAACAAATCCCCAAACCCGAATTGAAATCCGGGGAAGTGGGATACGTCCTCGCAAATATTCGGGATATTGGTCACATTGAAGCAGGTGAAACCCTGACTGTAAAACAAAGAAGAGCGGATAAGCCTTTGCCCGGTTATAAAAAAATGAAACCTATGGTATTTTCCGGATTATATCCTGCCGATACAGAAGAATATGATCAGTTGAGAAAATCTTTGGAAAAACTTCAATTAAATGATGCCTCATTTACCTTTGAACCGGAAACCAGCGATGCGTTGGGATTTGGATTCAGGTGCGGATATCTTGGTTTGCTTCACATGGAGATCATTCAGGAAAGGCTTGAAAGGGAATTTGAACTGTCCCTGGTGACTACCTCGCCCAATGTTCGATACAAATTATTGCTGAAAAACGGAGACAACATTGAAGTAGATACTCCGGCAAATATGCCCCCTCAGGGTAAAATTGATGTAATCTACGAACCGTTTGTTTCTGCCGAAATAATCACACCAAAGGACTATATCGGCGGAATTATGACCCTTTGCCAGAAAAAACGGGGAGTTTATAAAACAACACACTACTTATCTTCCGGAAAAGCTCAATTGCTTTATGAACTCCCATTAGGAGAAATTATATTCGATTTTTATGATAAGCTTAAAACAATTTCCCGTGGATATGCATCTTTTGATTACCAACCATTGGAATTCAGGGAAGGGTCATTGAAAAAGCTGGAGATATTGCTTCATGGAGAACCTGTGGATGCACTTTCTACCATCTGCCATGGTGATGATGCCTATCATAGAGGGGTTGCTCTGTGCAGTAAATTGAAGGAATTAATTCCCCGCCAATTATTTGAAATCGCCATACAGGCATCCTTGGGGAATAAAATTATTGCCCGATCAACTGTGAGAGCTGTAAAGAAAAATGTTACAGCTAAATGTTATGGAGGAGACATTACAAGGAAAAGAAAATTATGGGAACGGCAGAAAGAGGGAAAAAAACGAATGAAATTAGTGGGAAAAGTTGAAGTTCCTCAGGATGCATTATTAGCAGTATTACAACTTGACAAAAATTAATTCCGGTTCATATTGGCGGGAATCCCGGAAACCGGTTTATAGCTTAATCCTTTCACTCCCCCTCATATTTCTATACGAAGCAGGAATTTTCTTAATTAATGAAGACGATCTACCCATTCTAAGAAATGGAGCGGATGTCTTGATTCGCAACCTTTTGGAATCAATGGGAATCCTTGGAATTTACACTACAGCAATTATCCTGATAATCGGTTTTTTTCTCGTATTATTTCTACAAAGAAAAACAATATTGAATTCAACATTTAGAAAAGAATTCCTTCCGTTTATGGTATTGGAAAGTCTCATGTGGGGACTATTCCTATTTGTTTCAATGGGAATTTTCCGTCAGATGTTCTTTGCTAATCCTTCAGGTAAGATTTGGTTTGGACAGATCGTGATGTCATTGGGTGCCGGTATTTATGAAGAAATCTTTTTCAGACTTATTCTCGTCACCCTTATAATAAAAATCCTTAAACTTATTTTCAACTGGAAAGGAATTGTATGTCAGTTTTATTCGATTCTCATTGCAGCTTGTTTGTTTTCTTTGTTCCATTTTATGGGAGCCTATGCAGACAAACCTGAATTATCTCTCTTTTTTATTCGGTTTTTCGGTGGATGCTTCCTAGGATGTCTTTTTTTATTGCGGGGATTTGGAATTACCGCCTATACTCACTGTATCTATGATCTAATTGTTGTGGTGAATCTTACTGTATGAGATTAGGAATTTGTTAGCCAATTGTCAGCAATTACTCTTTCAGCTAAAATTTACTTCACCGTAACTTTTTACTTCATCATGAAATAAAATATGGTCACTTATCTCTTTTTAATCCTACTCTTAATGACTTCACTTCAGGGCAATTCTTTACATTCCCTGGAAATTACATTTTATCCTGAATATTATTATTCGGGAATTATGGTGCAAGTAAAGGGAGAAGCTGAAGATGAACTCATTGGGGAGTCCTTTGATTTTGCCGTTCCTGCCCAGATAGATTCCGCTTTTCTTTTTCAAAGTTTGTCTGAAAATGAACCGGATTTCCTCAAATTATTTCCTCGGGAAAAAGATAGAGGGGAATGGGTGAGTATTCCTGTCAATCAAAAAAGATTTGCGTTTTTCATCTTCTACAATCCTTTGAATTTATCAAGTCCAGACCGTTCTTTTAAGTATGAGATCAAAACAAGTGTTGCCATCTTAAATCTCAATTTGACTTTTCAGGAACCACTGGGATGTGGTGATTTTCACATTTCGGAAGAAAACTCAATTCCGATGTCTGATCAGCATGGATTCACATTTCATGAAGTCAATATCCCCGAAATGAAGGCTTATGAAAGTCGCTTAGTTAGTGGATATTACCAAAAATTGGAAAGCCGAACTTCCATGGAATTACTTTCTTCCATGCTCCAAAATGAAGAAAAAATAGAATCTGATCATGCTGTCCAACAGGAAATTCCATTGAGACATCGCCTGCCATTATGGGAACCGCTTGCAGTGCTGGGTGGTCTCTCTATCATAATTGGATTTCTCTATATTCGATCAAATAAAAACGTCTTAACTGGTCATCAGGAATTTTGTACAGAATGTGGTACAAAATTTAAGGAAAATGATAATTTTTGTTCAAAATGCGGAAGGAAACGAAATTAATGTTCCCTGTAATTTATGATTTTGGTACATTCAATTTTTTCGGGAGAGATATCCACTTGGCAATTTATTCTTACGGATTTATGCTTGTGGTTGCATTTTACACATGCTTTTATTTGCTCCAAAAACAATTCAAGAGGATAGGAAAAGACGTAAAGTTAGCTTCTGATATTGTATTTGTTGCTGCCGTAGGAGGAATTGTCGGTTCAAAGATCTATTATCTGATTGAAAATTTTAGCAGAGTTTTAGAAGATCCGATTGGAATGATCTTCAGTGGATCAGGTCTGGTATTTTTAGGTGGATTGATAGGAGGAACTTTGGGGGTGACCTGGGTAATCCAAAAACAGAATTTGAATTGGTTAAAAATGAGCGATATTGTGGCTCCGCTCCTGATACTTGGTTACGGAATCGGCAGAATAGGATGTTTTCTGGTTGGGGATGATTATGGTATTCCTACCCATTCATTCTTGGGAATTACCTTTGAAAATGGTCTTCCGCCCACAACTTATCAGTCATTCCAATTCAATTATCCCTGGATCAGTTTGGAAGGATTTGAACCGGGGTTACTTTCAGTTTATCCAACCCAGTTAATGGAAACAGGTATTGCATTGATAATTTTCGGTTACCTATGGTCCCGGAGAACAAAAATTAGATTTGATGGTCAATTATTTTTCACTTACTTGATGTTAGCAGGATTGGAACGCTTCTTCATTGAATTTATTCGAACAAATGTGAAATATATCGCCGGATTGACCGGTTCTCAAGTAATCTCAATTTTTATGATATTAATAGGGGTTTATTTTTTGCGATTTAACCGGCAGGTGCATGTACCACAACCGTCAGATTAATTCTTTTTTCCTTTTATTGATTTTTACTTGTTCAATACTAGGTAAAACCAATCAATTTGTCGTTACACATTTTCCATACCCCCAGGGTTTTTCACAGACAGGGTTTCAACCGGACTATGTACAGATTGGAATAAATAACAGAATGTATTTTATGGATACGAAATCAAAAACCATCTGTCTGATAAATGGGGACGAATTAAAATGGTCAGGTGGGTTTGGATTTGAGAAGGATGAGTTTATTTCCCCGGTTTCTATGGTATATTCAAATTTATCATTATTTGTCCTGGATCAATCCCAATCCAAAATCACTGAATTCGATTCCAATCTTCATTTGATCTCATCATTTTCTTTGGACGTTAATTACCCTGACTTATTCAGGATAAATCCATTAAATGAATTCATTATTTTTTCCAATTCTGACCAGATATTATTCAGATATAAGTCCGGTTTTCTAACAAAGGAAAACATGGTTGATCTTAATCAATATCACCAGATTTCACCTGAAGTCACCGACATATTTATAAACGATGAGGGAGAAATCGGAATTTTATCTTCTCAATCTTCCCTTATTTTTCTATTACATCCTTCCGGAAGATATGATAAACCAATTTATTGTCCTGTCGAAAATCCAAAATGGTTATTTTCCCTGAACGGAGAATGGGTCATTTTTAATGAATTTGGGTCATACGTAATTCCTGAATCCTCAAAAGAAATTTTTAATCTGCCTGTTCATAACATTCATTTTATGACAGAAAAAAACAAAATTCTGTATGCACTTTCCCATGATGGGTTTTACAAATGGTATTTTGAGAAATAAATATGAATTTAGAGGACATTGTCTGGTAATCACAGTACCGGCTTACAGGTTTTAACTATTTTGGGGGTTTTTTTATCCTTTGTTTCTGCTCAAAACACTTCATTAAAAGTAGATACATTACACATTTCCCAACCGGAAGAATTAATACATCTGAGTTATCCATTGATAATTGATACTACATTTTTTCTGTTTCATAAAAGTTCGTTGGTTGATTCATTTAATTTAGACCCTGTTGAAGGGAAATTAACTGTGACAAAAACATTCCAATATCCTGTAACGCTGATTGCAACATACCAGATATTGGAGGACAAAATTCCGTTAAAGGTTGGTCCACTGTATTTATCCTTCCCCATCGTTGATTCATTGATCACAAAAAAGAAGAAAGATGGGATGACAGCTAAATTAACCGAACATTCGGAAATTTCCAGGTCCCCCATCATCTCATCCGGTACATTTTATCGAAATGTGAATGTAAGTCCATTGAGCGGTACAAATTTTTCCGGTGGGATCCGGATTTCACTAGACGGAAAATTATCAGATGATATGACTATTGCTGGAGTTTTATCCGATCAAAGTATTCCTTTCCAGCCTGAAGGTTCAACCCAAACTCTCAATGAAATTGATAAAATTTATATTCATGTAAATCATCCACATTTTTCCGTCACAGGAGGGGATATATCCATTGAGAAAAATTATGGTAAATACCTGAATATTAATAAATCTATGATTGGAATAAATAATAACTTTAAATCAAACAGTTGGAGTGGAGACCTTTTTATCGGAGGAGCTAAAGGAATGTATCATTCACTTCTGTTTTTTGGTACTGACCAGAATCAGGGACCATATTTTCTGACATCGAAATCTGGAGATCGAAACATTGTGATTATTTCTGGCTCTGAATCCGTATGGCTTGATGGGAAAAAACTTACCAGAGGGAGAAACTATGATTATACCATTGATTATAATAACGCTGAAATCAGTTTCACCCCTAAGAGATTAATTCATTTTGATTCTGAGATATTTATCGAATATGAATATTCAGATTTTAATTATTCCAACGATTTACTTGGTGGATTGATTAAATATGAAAAAAGTGATAAAATAATTACTAACCTGTCCTGGGTTCAGGAAAAGGATAAATTCAATAATGATCTGATAATTCTGAATGAAGCAGAACAGGATTCACTGAGTTCGGTCGGTGATGGCGAATTTATTTTATCTTCTGTAACTTCGGATTCATCAGGTGATTATGTCCTCCAGAATGAAATTTTTATCTATTTCCCCGGCACGACTGATCAGGACAAATATTCAATACGCTTCTATTTTGATGAAAAGGGAAGTTACATGAGAAAAATTTTACCTGACGGAACACTATTTTACGAATATATTCCGGAACACTTGAGATCCGAATGGAATGATTATTACAGTCCGGAAAAAAAGATCCCCAAACCGGAAAAAAAGAATTATTACCATTTTCAGGGAAATTATCCCATTTCAGAAAAGGGTTACAGCAAAGTTGAATTGGTTCTTTCCCAAACGGATTTAAATACTGAATCTTTCATTGATGACAATGATAATCTTGGTACGGCATATAATGTGGAATTGGGCTGGGGGAAAATTTCGGTTTCTGAGGGAATCTATGTGGATTTTGACACTCAGTATTGGAGGAGAGAGTCACAATTTCATACGCTGGAAAATGACAGAGACGCTGGTTTTTATTCAAAATGGAATATCACGGATCAAATTGCAGGTTTTGAGTCGTTAACAGAAAGTAAAATGACCCTGAATATTGAAAAGATCGGATTATTCAAATCATCATTAGCAAAATACCGGAATTCCAACCAGATAAAAAAGCAATTCATGTCAGATGGGAATTTTTCATTTACAAATATTCCCGAATTAAAATCTGAATTAATTATAGTGAAATCCCCAGCAGAAAACTTTTACAGTTCCACCAATAATTGGGTTTTCTTACCGGGAACACTCCATCCATTTGTTGATTTATTTTTTGAGGGATTGGAGGATGAATATTCATTTAAACAGGTAACAGGAGGACTGCTCTGGAATAGAAATCACGGAAAAATAAAATTGAGTTTTGGTAGGAGAGATGACGAAAGAAATGGGGAAAAATCCGGTATTGTCAGCCGGACAGGTGAATTAAATATTGAACAATCGAATTATTCCGGATGGTCGGGAAATCTGAATTTAATTACACGGAATGTAAACTCACCAAAAGGTAATCTTGATGTTGACTATTTACTCAGTGATGTAATAATGAGTTACGATCAAAGGTCAAGTGCAATAAAGTGGGAGGGGTTTTTCAGATTGGAAGAATCATTAACAGAATCAAAAACAGTGGTCTATGATTCCATAGGGACAGGATTGGGAAATTATCGTTATGATCCGGATTACGATACGTACTTTGAGGATCCCAATGGAGCATTTATAGCTTTCACTGTACCGACCGGGTTGCGAAGCCCCACAACTCATTTTTCCAGCAGTCACACATGGAATTTCCAATTCAGTAAAAATAGTATTTCTCTGTTACGATATGGGAAACTCAGGGTCAATTCACTTATGGATTTTCAGGGAAATGGTCTGGGAATCAATAAATTTATGCATCTTAACATCAATGATGCCGAGACGCAATTATCCAGGATTTCGTTGAAAAGTGAATATATTTATCGACCATCAGGAATGGTAAATAACGGAAAATTTTGGCATATATTTCAACAGAAATTGAACGGGTCTGATCCCCGGGGATCACGGATCCAAAAGGAAAATAAAATTGGTGTGGAATGGAAAAAAGCCACTGGCGATTTGGTCCAAATTGAACATTATTCTACAATTAAACAGGCGGAAATATCCTCACAATACAAAACCGGTATTAACCGAAACGTATGGTCATTTTGGACAGAAAACGGGATTAATCAAACGTTTTACAGTACGAATCATTTCCGAATATTATCAATCATTGGGAGAGCCAATGGTGAACACGGAGTAATAATTTATACTTCAGATGCAATGGGATTGAAGGCAAATACCACTATATTTTTGGGTAAAAAAAACAGAGGAGAATTTTCGATGGAATGGACGCAGATTACAATGTCTGACCAATCTGTAAGTTTGCCACCTGAGGTCTTTAACGGATTATCGGAAGGAGTTTCATTCAGCTGCACCGGACTGGGAAGATTTGCTCTTGGGGACAATATGTATTTGCAACTGGATGTCAGATTAATCAATAACAAAAGATATGATAATTTAATTAATGTCAATGCAGAAGTACGCTCCCATTTTTAATATTTTTAGAGTAGTTCTGTTTTTTTGTGTGGTTTTTTCTCAGGATTTTCTCATCAAAACCTCCGATGGGATTGAGGCTAAATTGGATTCATCATTGTCTATCACTCCCTACCTGAAATCAATTTTAAGTTCTGAACATAAATGGGGGGATGGATATGAACTGACTGAATTTAAAAAAGGAAATCCTACAACAATTACCTACGCTCTTTTTCGTGAAGATGTATATATAGATTCCCTTATGATTTTATCAGAAAAAAATATAAATCCTAATGTTCTGGAACAGTTGTTTTTGCCTTTAAAAAAAGTGCAATCCATTAAGGAATTAAATGCAGGTGTGCAATTGCTTGAACAGTCCTATGATTTTATGGAGTCCGAAACGAATGTGAAAATCGGTCGTTTTTCAATGAAAAAATTAATGGCTTTAATTGAACCTGCATACCATTTTGAAAATCGTTTCAGCGGTCTTTTAGGAATGTCAAACGAAAAGAATAACATGAATGTCAGTGGAAATCTACAATTTCATTTTGAAAATCTTTGGAAAACTGCAGGTACAATTGATATTCAATTTAATCGCTGGAAAACTGAATCTGAAAAATTATTTTTATCTTTGGTGGAACCTATAATATTTCAGCTTCCCTTCGGAGGAAAATTGGAATATCAATACGAAGTGAATGAGGGGTTGTATGTCAAGACAAAATCTTCTTTAGGTGTTTTGTCACGTGGATTCAAATTTGGGAATTGGGAATTTACCGGTGCAAATACTCTTATAGAACCAACTGAAACCGGATTGGGAATTGGATTAAATTTGTTACGTGAACAATCTTTTAAAGTGAGACATTCATTTAAATTACAGGAACAAAATTGGCAGCCAGACAAGGGATTGAATATGAATACAATGATTTCTCTTGGGAGACTGTCCGTGAAGGATGAATCCTATGCTACTGTCGAATTAAATCACCTGACTGAAACAATTCAATTAATAGGATTTAAATCAGGGATAAGAAGTAAAATGGAATTTAAGGGGTTATGGAGCAACAGAAGTTCGTTGGAATGGAGCCAATTGATTCGATTTGGCGGTGTTGGAAATCTTCGTGGATACAGAGAGAACCAATTTTTTAGTGAGTGGGTGATCCTTCCATCGATTGAGATTTTTCGCTATGCGACAAATAAGACCTCACTGTCAATTTTTACAGAAGGAGCGATTCAGGAAGATTACAATCCTTTTCCGTGGAATTATGGAGTCAGTCTTGACCAGAATTATGCCAACAATCATATTACAATTAGTCTTGCCTGGGGTAGAGAGGATTCGTTTTCTCAAGGAAAAGTGCATATAAATTTTATCAATATATTATGATTAAATTGTTTTTTTCATTCATTCTTCTCTTGTTTTTACTTTCGTGTAACGTAAAAAGAGATTCAATCGGTGTAGATAATGAACTTATGATTTTATCTTCTGATCGAGACAGGGAATCAGCAATTTCTTTTTTCCAGAACATTTTTAATGACACCATTTTTACACCACAACCTGAACCTGTTTATAAAATAAAATTTGCAAATCCGGAAAATTTTTCAAATCTGAAACGGCAATCTAATATTATTATTGTATCTATAGGAAATGATACCCAGAACAGTGGAACAAAACTGGTACGGAATCTATTAGGTAAAAAAAGGTTTTTGGAGACAATTTCAAGGGATGAACATATAATAATATCAGAAAATCAATTTGCAGGAAATCAACTTTTTATGATAGTTAGTGCACCTGATGACCATTCCCTAATGGAATCTGTTAAAGGAAAGGAAAATTGGATAAAATCATTATTTGAAGAAAAATATAATCGTCGTCAAAAGTCGTTTTTATTCAAAGATGCAAGACAGATTGACTTAGAAAACCGGTTTTTGAATCAATATAATTGGACGGTTAAAATCCCATGGGGCTGGGAAATAATTAAGGAAGTTCCGGATTCGAATTTTATTTGGCTGGGAAAAGAATTTCCATATCAGTGGATTTCCGTACACTGGAAAAATAATCCGGAAACCCTCGATTCTTTATCCATTGCTAACATGGTTTTTGAATATCCCAGTGAGATACATAGAGCCATTCGATTTAATAAGTATAAGTTCAGTCTTTTAAGTGGTGATGATCAATCATGGTATGATTGGAGATCCTCCGGTATTTGGGAATCCATTGAGGAACCAAAAGGAGGACCATTTTTCCTATTCATTAAAATTGATGAATTTAATCAACGCATTTTTATGATCAACTCATTGATACATTATCCCGGGGAAAATAAAAGTAATTTCATGAGACGAATGGAATTAATATCTTCTACAATTAGATTTGAGAAAAAAAATTGAAAAAAATATTGCTGACCGGAGCATCAGGACAGTTAGGTAGGGCATTTGTAAGAAAATCTGAAGGAGAATACAATGTGCTTGGAATTGGGAGAAATATATCCAACCATCGTACATTTGAACAAGGAAATATTACAGACAGAAAATTCATTACAAATACTATTGAAAATTATTCTCCTGATGTAATCGTTCATTTTGCAGCAATGACGGGAGTTGATGAATGTGAGAAAAATCCAATTTTGGCAAAGGAGGTTAATACAACTCCTGTGGAATGGATCTTAAACGAATTTACCGGATATTTCATCTTTATTTCAACGGATTATCTATTTGACGGAAAGGATGGTCCATATTCGGAAGATGCAGAAACAAATCCGATTAATGTATATGGAAAATCAAAATTGGATGCGGAAAACATTATCCGTTTGAAATCTAAAAAGGGGTTAATTTTACGCACCAATGTGCTTTTTGATTATACTGATTGGACATCTGCAAGTTTTGTAAATTGGGTGGTGAAATCTCTTCGGAATAGAAAACCTATCTCCGTTGTGATGGACCAATTTAATAACCCAATTTGGACTGAACATTTAGCAGAAATAATAATTTTGCTCATGAAAAAAGAATCCACAGGACTGTATCACACCGGAAGTGTTGAATATTTGAACCGATACGATTTTGCAAAAATGATCGCAAAGGAATTTCAATTGAATGAAAAATTGATCTCTTCCATAACTTCAAAAGAATTGAACCAGAAAGCAATCCGCCCATTAAAGGGAGGACTGATAACCCAAAAACTGGTGGATGATCACGGGATTAACCCACCGTCATTAGCGGAAGCATTGTCAACTTTATCAAACCGGATATGAAAACCGTAATAATTTCACCAACATATAACGAAAGCAAGAATATTGAAACCTTAGTGGAAATGGTATTTAATATTGATCCAAATTATCATTTACTGATCGTTGATGATAATTCTCCTGATGGAACGGCTGATATTGTTAAAAACCTGCAGCATAAATTCCCGAACCTTCATTTAGAAGAAAGACCAGGGAAAGCAGGTTTAGGGACCGCATACTGTTTTGGGTTCAATTGGGCAATTAAGAACGATTATGATGTGGTGGTACAAATGGACGCTGATCTAAGTCATGATCCTGTAGAAATCCCCAAAATGATCGATCTATTAAAAAACCAAGATTTTATCATCGGCAGCCGTTATTGTGATGGAGTTAGTGTGGTGCGGTGGCCCATTCGAAGGTTGATGTTAAGTTATTGCGCTAATGTGTACTCAAAAATCATTACCGGATTACCGGTCTCCGATGCAACAGGCGGATTTAAAGTATGGAAAAAAGAAACTTTGGAATCTATAGAATTAGACTCCATTCATTCTCAGGGATATTCTTTCCAGATTGAAATGAGTTTTCGGGCATGGAAAAATGGTTTTAATTTTACTGAACATCCCATCATATTCGTAGACCGTACGATAGGTGAATCGAAGATGTCCCGACACATTGTTTGGGAAGCAGTTTTCATGGTCTGGAAATTGAGGATATTCAATTTATTAAAGAAAATATAGAATGTTACCAACTGTTTCCGTATTAATCGTTAGTTTTAATGTAAGAGAATACCTTTTGCAGGCGATTGATTCTGTAAAAAATTCCAATTATAATGGTTCCATTGAAATTATTGTAGTGGATAATGATTCTTTTGATGGGACACCACTATCGGTACAAAAGAAATATCCTGACATCCATGTCTTAAAAAATAACAGGAATCAAGGATTTGGGACGGGGATTAATCAAGCCGCTCAAAAAGCAAAAGGGGAATTTCTATTCATTTTAAATCCGGATACTATCGTGCAGGAAAATACGATTGAAAAACTAAGACTTTATCTGAAAAATAACCCACAAGTTGGTATTGTGGGACCAAAAGTGTTGAATTCGGACGGGTCATTACAGTTAGCCAGTAAACGCTCCATGCCTACAGTGTCCGTATCATTACCTAAAATTCTTGGTTTATCCACTTTATTCCCCAAAAGTAAATGGGCAGGAAAATATAATCTCACTTATCTGGAAGAAAATAAAATTCATAAAGTTGATGCTGTTAGCGGATCTGCTCTGATGATTAGAAAATCCTCTTTTGATAAATTAAACGGATTTGATGAGACTTTTTTTATGTATGGAGAGGATTTGGATTTATGTAAGCGGATAATTCAATTGGGTAAGGAAATTCATTATGTTCCCACAACGCAAATTATTCATTACGGAGGTGAATCAGTACGATCAGCAAAATTCGACAGTATAAATGCATTTTTCGATTCCATGTCACTTTTTTATAAAAAACATTTTTCCGCTACGACGACATTTTTCCTTTCCATTTTAATCAAATTAGGAATATGGCTAAAAAAATCCATTGCCTTTCTTAAGGAATGGAAGTCCCAAATTATCTCCATTCTACTGGATAGTATTTTGGTGAGTCTTTCTTATCTAACCATCTATTATATTAAGTTCTTTCAGAACGAATCCTTCATTTTCGGTGGGTGGATTTTTCTAACCGGTTGTTGTGCAATATGGCTGTTCACAGGATACATGTATCACCTGTACGGAAAAAATATTTTGTCCTATCATCATGCCTGTTATGCAGGAGTCACCGGATTATTGATTACATTAGCTTTGAATAGTTTAATTCACCCATTAGAAAACTTTCGTTTTGTTCTGGTCATAGGGTCTCTTACTGCAATGGTATTAATGCCGGGGTGGAGATTGGTAGCTCATTATCTGTTTTTAAAATTGTATGGAAAAAGAATCGGTGACAAACATAATCTTTTATTTACTCATCGAACACTTATTTTAGGATTGCCTTCCCATGCTGATTCTGTCATTTTAAAATTGAGGGAAAAAATTGATTCTGGAATTGATATTATTGGTATCTGCAGTAAAAAATTATTTTCTGAAAACAATAAATGGACCGTCCCCATCCTAGGTTCTGTAAAAAGGCTGGGAGAAATTATTAGATCCTATCGTATTAAGGAACTCATCTTCTTATCCGATTCATTTTCTAATAAGGAAATTTTATCCCTGATAGAAAAAACAAAAAGACTTAAGGTAATTTACCGAATTGTTCCAAGGGAGACCGACATTTTAATCGGAAAAGCATCCGTAGATCATTTTGGTGATTTGTCATTGGTATCGGTTGATATTGCTTATCATAAAATCATTAATCGTATTGTTAAACGATTATTTGATATTTTCTTTGCATTTGCAGGAATGGTTTTATTGTCACCCATAATTTTATTTAAGGTTCTTAGAAAAAAAATAATTAAAATTCGGTTCTGGGACAGTGACGGGAAACAATTTCCCGGTTTTATTTTCTCCCAATCACAAAAAAAATCTTTACAATTTCTTCCATTACTCTGGTCTATTTTTTCAGGGCGGATGAGTTTTGTTGGGGGTGCATTGGTACCGGTCAGTGATCCTGACCCAAAACTGTCAGGTAAACCCGGATTAACAGGAATTTATCGCCTAAAAAACATAAAACCGCACGAAGACAGCTATAAGCAGGCAGAATATTATTATTTACAGAATCAGGGACTTTTACTTGATTTGGAATTATTGGTCATGACAGTTTTTACGGTAGGTAAATGAACTTTTATTTAGATTTTGAAGAACCCCTCCGTTCCATTGATGAAGCCATAAAATCGATGAATGCAGAAACCGATATATCTATCCATCAGTCCGAAAAACTGAAATCATTAAAATTGGAAAGGGAAAAAGAAATAAATACAATTTTTTCCAAACTCACCAGTTGGCAAAAAGTTCAATTAGCCCGTCATCCGCAACGACCTTATGCATCGGATTATATTCAGAATTGGTGTCCGGATTTTTTGGAACTTCACGGAGACCGAAATTTTCATGATGATCCTGCTGTTATCACAGGAATTGGAAAGATAGATTCCGTTCCTGTTGCTATTGTGGGACAGCAAAAGGGACGAAATACGAAAGAAAATCTATTCAGGAATTTTGGGATGATGCGTCCGGAGGGATATCGAAAAGCCTTAAGGGTTATGAAATTGGCAGAAAAATTTAGGTTACCGGTCATTTGCATTATTGATACTCCTGGAGCTTATCCCGGAATTGGTGCGGAGGAAAGAGGTCAGGGGCAGGCAATTGCTCAAAATATTATGGATATATCAGCATTGGAAATCCCGCTTATAGCTTTGGTTATCGGTGAGGGCGCAAGTGGAGGAGCGTTAGGAATCGGGATTTGCGATCGGTTTTTTATGCTAGAAAATACATGGTTTTCAGTCATAAGTCCAGAAGGTTGTGCTTCTATATTATGGCATGATGCATCTCAGGCTGAAACTGCAGCAAACGCATTAAAACTCACACCTGAGTTATTACATGATTCAGGAATTTGCGATATGATCATTCCAGAACCAGTCGGTGGAGCACATAGGAATTGGGATGAAACTTTCAAATTGGTAAAGATAGAGTTATTGAATGCTATAAAAGAAATAGATTCCAATGGGTCTGAAAATTTTCTAAAACAGCGGATAAAAAAATATAATTCGTTAATTAGCATGGAATAATATTTTTCGTTTAAATTAAACTTCGTTTTTAATTGAATTGAAATAGTTTTAAATTTGATAAATCACATAAACACATTTATTTATATTGTGGAGATTAATGTATGATACACTTTTCATTTGACATCACTCAATTTATTAAAAGAGGTCTTTTCTTCTTTCTTTTCTCAACCTGTTTTCTTTGGTCTGAGGAAATTGCCTATAAAGAGTTAGAACTGGAACTGGATTTAGAATCACGATTCCTTAGCCGTTTGGAACGAATAGTTGGTAAGGAAAGAGTGATGCTCGAAGTTGACATCACCCTAGAATATAAGGAAATAAAATCCAGTGAACCGCAACTTTCCTTAAGAAGAGTTACCGGATTGCCTACCCGTCCAGCAAAACTACCCGGTTTCGCACGAATGTCTCAGGATATTTCTGCTGAAAAAAAGAAAGAAAAAAAGCTGGAAATGACCGGAATGATGGTAAAATTAATCTTGGATAACAGTCTATCAAACAATATAATTGAGACCGCAAAACAAGTTATATTAGGGCATCCCGTATTTAATTCTGTAGAGGGTGGTGAATTAAAAGTTGAAACTGTTAGTATGGTGATTTCTCCTGATATTTCAAAAAGTTTGAAAGGATTGGCTGATGGGATGAACCGCTCCATTGACAGTCAAATTGCAACGGATAGTTTACGATTAATCTACGATGAAAAAGAATTCGATTTGGCATCCCAGGAAATGAAAATTACAGGTATAGCGATTGCCGGATTTGGATTGATCCTTATAATCGGTGTTTATATTTTATTAAATGGAGTTAATAAAATTGTTAGTCAACAGGAACGAAGTAATGAACTTTCTGTGAATTTAGCGACACCCACTACTCCTCCCGCTGCTACTTCCGAATCCGATAAAGAAATGAATATCAGTATAAATCATCCTATTGAACTGTTGCCACCACCGGAACAGGAAGAAAAAGTGGAAGTCGCCAGACCGTATTCTCCATTTGCATTTATGCGGCAAATATCCAATGAAGAATTGATCACTTTGTGTCGGGATAGTTCAATCAAATCAATCGAAGTATTGGCTAATTATTTACCCCCGGAGAGAACAGCATGGTTGTTAAATCAATTAGATGACGATAAGTTAAAGCAGGTGTCAACAGATCTTGCAAAGGGTCAAATTTGGACTAAAACTACTGTTGAATCTGTCAAAGATGAATTACTGGAAAAATATAACAATCTTATAAATCCTGATGAAATCAGTACAGGCGGTATTTCTGATTATGCCACTTTATTAACTTCCTCTCCTCAGGTCAGTACTTTATCCGATCGTGTCCTGAATTTGGTTGGTGAAGGAACAAACGGAGAATTGCGAAAACAAGTATTCCCCTTTAAAGACATAATGGAAGTGAATACGGATGATTTAAAATCTGTCCTTCAAAATGTTGACAGGGGAGACATTGCATTTGCACTTGTTGAACAGGATGAAGATCTTGTTGAAAAAGTGTTGGGTGCCATGGAGCCTGATATGGCAAGAAGTATCAGCAAAAGAATAAACTTGCTCGAGAACATTTCCCCTGATGTTGTTTTTGGTGCTCAACGAAGGATAGTTAATGCATTACGACCCATCATCATGAGTGAGAGTGAAGAAAATGCTTAAGTCCATCATAAAAAAAATCCCAACCATGAAGATATTCTTAATCCTGGTTGGATTTATTTTAATATATGGTTGTGGTGCAAAACGATATGGAATGGAACACGTTGATCCTAATACGTTTGAAAGTTTAGCAGAGATGGGTGCCTATTATGACTGGTGGTTAAAAAATTTACAGGAGGAAAGAAAAGAAGCTTTAGAGAAAGCTCAGGAAGACTTGAATAAAGAGTTAACGAAAGCTGGGAAAAAAGCAAAAAAGAGATCCAAGCAAATTCTAAACCACAGAGAAAAAGTATTAGCTGATTTTGAAGAGGGTGTTCAAGGTTGGAAAATGAATAGAGCAATCAGAAAGAAAATGATTCAGTTGGGAATGGAAACCCTGAAAAAAGATTATGACACTCAAATTATGGAACATGATAAAAGACTGCAGGATGGGTTATCGGGAGAATCGGATCGAATAAAAAATAATTACAGAGATCAATATTTTGCTGAAGAAGCAGAAATGATGGCAAGGCTGGAAAAAGCACGGAATTTGATTTATGACCAAAAAGACAGGATTTCCAGTAAAAGCGAGACTACAATGCTGAATGCCCAAATTCAAATACAAAAAAGAGATATAGCACAAGTGGAAAGAGAGACTGGGGCATTGCAAAGTGAAATTAATTCTTATTATAGTAGAGGGCAGTTAACAGAATCCAATGCATTATCTGCATTTGATTACATTAATCTTTCGGCAGAATATTTTTATGCCAATGAATATTATGAAGCGATGGTTGCGTGTAGAATGGCATTGGATATTGAGCCCAATATGTATGTAGCACTGGCTCAATTAGGTTCCGTTTATTACATGATGGAATACTACGATGATGCTGTAGCCATGTACGAAAAAGCATTGGAAATCAATCCTGAAGCAACGGATATTCAGGTGTTATTAGCAGATTTAAAAGCAAGAACCAACTAGAGAATTAAATGAAATACATAAAAATTATTTTGTTCACTTTCTGTCTTACCCTAGTGTTCGAACCTGTTGATGCTCAGGACTCAAAAGAAACATCAAAAAAATCTCCATCAGTTAAATCCAAGAAAGAGAAAAAACTAAGGAAACGAAGGAAAAAAACACCAAGGATCATATTAAAGAAATTCTCAAGAGATAGTCTAAAAATTGAACAAGGTTATAAAAAAGAACTATTAAAAATTAAGAGGTCTCGTCTACAGGGATTAAGAGATGCAAAAAAAGGATATACTCCAGAAGTAAAAGCGGAAATTGAAAGGGATAATAATATACTGGAAGCGTTAGTCCGAGACAGTGGACGGCTGATAAAAATCCTTAAATCCAATATTAGATCACTGGAATCGGGGTTGAGTTTTTTAGGTGAAGGTCAAAAGGTTCAAAAAGCTGAGATATATGACCAAATTGCACAATACGAATTTGATATACAACTTTTAGATACAACAGGAAAAATTATTACCAGAGGAATCGCATTAGATTCAACTTTAACAAAAAAAGTTATGAAATCCAGAGCGATGACCCTCGAACTTTTTGATAAACATAATGAAGTTTATACGGAAACAGTTTATAACAAGAAAATAGAAATACTCGATAACAAATTCCGGGAACGGATGAGAAAAACAGAAGAAAAAGTAAATTTTATTTTAAGGGATGTGCATAAACGTGAATTAGGTCGAATTGGTGAAATGAAAGATCGGTATGAGGAACAAATCGCTCCATTGGAAGCAGAGGCTCAAATATTACAGGACAGTTTGGATATTTTAGCCATTCAGGCCTTAACCGGCGATAAAACATTGGATAGTTTGTATCTCAGGAGAAAGGAAGTTGAAAACGAAAATGTTTCAATTGGTAAAAACCTTAATGATCTTAAAAAAGGGATAGGCGGTGCAACCTTTAATTTTGTTATGTTACTTTTGCAGCAGGCGGAAGAAGCCTTGGAAACCAATGATATGAGTACTGCAGAGGAAAAATGTTTAACAGCAATCTCCCTTGCTCCAGAATATCCAAACAGTCATGTTCGATTAGGTTCGATTTATTTTGTGATGGGAGATAGTGAAAAAGCGAAAGATGCCTGGGTTCAAGCTTTGGCGTTACAACCGGATAACAAGGAATTGAAAAAATTTATGTTTGTCCATGGTTTGTTTTAAATTGTAATCGTAAGTATTTCAGAAAATATTCAATATAAAATCCCACCAATTCTGGTGGGATTTTTTACATACGAAAGACGGGGGGATTTGAGTCAGGAATTGGATTCTGTAATACAGTTTTCAGTCCTTCAGCAAGATAGTCTCTTGTACGAACTGGTTCAATAACTCCGTCATCCCATAACCTTGCACTTGCATAATATGGATGACCTTCTTTCTCATATTTTTCCAGCACAGGATCTTGAATTTCTTTTTCTCCTTTTTTCGAAAGGGATTTCCCTTTTGATTCCAATTGATCTTTTTTGACTGTTGCCAATACATCTGCTGCCTGAGATCCGCCCATAACTGAAATTCTAGCATTTGGCCACATCCACAAAAATCGGGGTTGATATGCCCTGCCGGACATTGCATAATTTCCTGCTCCAAAACTACCGCCGATAATCACCGTTAATTTTGGAACATTAGCTGTTGCAACAGCCTGAACCATCTTAGCTCCGTCTTTAGCTATTCCCCCTTCTTCTGCTTTTTTCCCAACCATAAAACCGGTAATATTTTGTAGAAAAATCAGCGGTATTTTCCGTTGACAACAGAGTTGTATAAAGTGAGTTCCTTTCAATGCGGACTCACTGTACAGTATACCATTATTTGCGATAACTCCTACGTGAATTCCATGAATTTTTGAAAATCCCGTTACCAACGTTTTTCCGTATTCAGATTTAAAACCCTGAAATTGAGAAGCGTCCACAATACGTGCGATAATTTCGTGGACGTCAAAAGACTGGTGATGACTCACATTCAATATTCCGTATATCTCTTCTGCATCATAGTTAGGAGATTCAAATTCGGGTTGAAATGATTTTGCTGATTTATTTATATTTTCCAAAATATTTCTGCATATCTGCAATGCATTATCATCATCTTCAGCAAAATGATCTGCTACACCGCTTTTTTGTGTATGAAGTTCAGCACCTCCTAATTCTTCTGCAGTTGAATTCTCCCCGATTGCCGCTTTTACCAAGGGAGGTCCACCAAGAAATATTGTTCCGGTTTTATTGACAATAATGGATTCATCTGACATAGCCGGTACATAAGCTCCTCCCGCTGTGCAACTTCCCATGACAACGGCAATTTGGGGAATATTTTTTGCTGACATCTGCGCCTGATTATAGAAAATACGTCCAAAATGATCTCTGTCTGGAAATACTTCATCTTGTTTTGGTAAAAAGGCACCTCCGCTGTCCACAAGGTAAACACAAGGAAGGTGGTTTTCCATTGCAATTTCCTGAGAACGTAAATGTTTTTTGATGGTAATGGGGAAATATGTACCTCCTTTTACCGTAGCATCATTAGCAATAATCATACATCGATTGCCGTGAATTTTCCCAATACCGGAAACTAATCCTGCAGAAGGTAATGGTGAGTCATAAACTTCGAATCCTGCTAAAGGGGAGAGTTCAAGGAAAAAAGAGCCTTTATCTAAAAGTGATTTGATTCGGTCTCTAACGGTTAATTTTCCTCGTTTTAAGTGTCTTTCAATGGATTCCGGTGAACCCATTTTTTCAATTTCAGCAATAGTTTGACGAAGTTGATAATTGAGTTTTTTATTTTTTTCGTAATTCCCGGAAAATTCCTGAGAATGGATATCAATTTTTGATTTTATACTATTCATAATTCCTGAATTTTGGATAAAGCTGAATTTATGTATTTTCCTGCATCATTCAATTTTTCTTTATTTATTCCGGTTGAAAACCCTGATTCATCAATAATGGAAACTGCCTTATGTGAAGAAATATTTCCTTTTGCTCCGGGAGCAAACGGACATCCCCCAATACCGCCTGTAGAAGCATCAAATGTATGAATCCCATTGTCCAGTCCGCATTTCATATTTTCACCTGCTTGTCCGAAAGTATCATGAAAATGGAGGGCAAATTCCGATGGATTAAATTCAGTAAATAATACATCTAAAAGATATTGTACATTTGTTACAGTGGCTTTTCCTGTGGTGTCGCTGAGAACGAATTCCCGAATGGTCTCAAATTGATATAAATGGTCAATTACAGGTTTTATCATTATCGGATTGATTGCTCCTTCATAAGGACAATCCCAGCATGTAGAAATATAGGCTCTAATTTGCATATTAGTTTCTTTAGCATAATCCACAATTTCAGAAATACGTTCCATGCTTTCACTGATGGAACAGTTTGTATTTTTTAAATTGAATGTTTCGCTGACAGCTGTAATGACTGAGATGGAGTTTATTCCATGTTTTTCCGCTTCTTGAGCCCCTCTTAAATTTGGAACGAGAGCAGTGTATGTGATGGAATCATGACGTACAATATTTTCAGAAACCTCTGAAGAGTCAGACAGTTGCGGAACCCAATCGGGATGGACAAACCCGGTTATTTCAATTTCTGGAAATTGGGCTTCACTCAATTTATTTATATATTCGATTTTTATTTGGGTAGGCACTGTAACTTTAATACTTTGAAGTCCGTCCCGTGGACCCACTTCCACTATTTTGATGTTATCCAATTTTTATCCAGTCCAAAAAATAATGAAACCTATAAATTTATTGGAAACTAGGTATTATTTGGATTCCCATTAAACTGTATTTATGAGGAATTGGGAAATAATTTTCCGTTAGAAAATATTGTTAAAAATAAAAGTTCCTGTTATCTACGATTTCGGCTTCAGATTTTTGTTGATCCAGCCATTCACTGAAAGCCCTGTTTTTTTTCTGGTTCACCAGGCTATTGCGAATACCATCTTTTTGAATTTCAAATTGATTGGAATCCATTTCGGCTACCTCCATCAGGTGAATAATTGCATGACCTCTGGATGTTTGCAATGGTCCAACAATGTCTCCCGGAAAAGCGTTCAATAAAGCTCCCACAATAAAATTGCTTTTCCCAACAGATTCAAAGCTACGATTTAATGTTTTCGAATCACTTTTAACTCTTTCCAATTTTTCATGTTGATTTACCAGATCGTTCATAGTCAACCCGCTGTTAATTTTTCCCATTAGGGTCTGTGCCAGGGTTTCGGACTCTTTTCTGGTGATCTCATTTGTCAGATCCCTGTTTATTCGAGTTTTAACATCCTCAAAAGATTTTACTCCCGGTGGAGCGATAGAATCAAGGGTTGCCACAACATAGTAATTATCATTTTCCAGCGGATCTGAGACAACTCCCGGTTTACTATTAAAAGCGAAACGAATTGCACTACGGATAAATCCAATACCGGAAACGTAATTCGCATCTTCAGCCAAACCTTCTGCAGTTTTAACGTCAACTTTATGTGTATCTACAGCGACATCAAAACCATAATCCTGAGCATCATAACTGAATAAAATAGCCTGTCTTCTTAATTCGTCCAATGTAGATGGGCTGGCATCAATTTTTAATAAAATATGAGCGGCATGAACCTGTTCATCTTCTCCTTCATTTTTTTTCTCGATTAGTTTAATAATATGATATCCAAAAGCGGAGAGGACAGGACCTACAATTTCATTCGGTTCGGCACTGAACGCAGCATCTTCAAAGGCTGGAACCATTTGACCTTTTCTGATAAAACCAAGGTCACCACCTTTTCCAGAATCCGGTGTAACCTGATTACTGGGATCGTCCGTGTATAAATTTGCCAGTTCTGCAAAATCTGCACCTGCATCAATTTTATCTCTTAGTTCCTGAGCTTCTTCTTTTACTGATATTGAATCAATTTCAGCAGCATCTTTTTTCCATAAAATATAACGCAAGGAACGGGTTTCTCCTTTTTCAAATTCATCCAGTCTGTTGTTATATTCAACTAACAACTGTTCTTCAGTCGGTTCCAGTGAATCTGAATTGACCATTGTATTCGTCACATGGACTGCTTCTATAGTATATTGAATATTCCTTTTCGTAAATTCATCTTTGACTTCCTTATCCGTAGCTGAGATGGAAGAGAAAAGTATCTGCCGGAGTTTAAAATCAGGAATGAAGGATTCTTTCATAAACTGTTCTGTGCCAGCCCATTCGTTGCCTTCCGGGCTGGAAACAGCCAAATCATATTTTACCGGATCAAATTCTCCTAAGGTCTGGAAATTTGGATTGGACTTTAAAAAAGCAGGAGGACTATTTTTCAGATGATAGACTACTTCTTCATCCGTTGCTTCAATTTTTAATTCTTTGACTTTTTGTGCTACCAGAAAATCTCTTACAATATTATCCCAAACCTGTTTTCGTGTCTGGTCTAATGTCCGGTCATCAATGGTTTGTCCACCGGCACGTGCCTGGTCTATTCGATTGCCCACAAGGCGGGAAAAGAAATCAGGAGAAATTATTTCCCCGTTTACCGCACCAATTGCATCGGATGGGTTGATTCTGCCAAATAATTGATCAATAATATTTGCACCGCCCACAAGCCCACCCACGGTCATACTCAATACAAACATGATAAGTAATCCCCAGAGAACAATATGCATACGGTTCCGCATGGAAGTCATTAAAGCCATTGTATATTTTCCTTAAATTTATACATAATAAATGGGTGCGAATTTACCGAAATGAAAGTTGAGAAACAATCGGAAGCATAATCCAATTTTCTTTTTCATTCAAATGAAAAAATGACATCCCTAATTTAAAATTTGATTGACATGATCCTTTGAAAATTAAAACCCTGATATTTTTATTAACCATCGTACCTCTTATCCACGGAGTGGAACTTACCCTTGAAAATATATATAAAAATGGGACATTTCAAACGAATGGATTGGGACGGTGGAAATGGATTCCGGAGAGTGATGATATATTAATTTATCAAAAAGCTCAGGGAGACTCCGTCAACTCTTTTCTTCGTGTAAAATTGAATTCCGGTGATACGACTGCATATATTTCAAGTGACAAATTAAAATATAATAACAAATCATTTCAGGTTTCGTCCTATTCATATAACAGGGATGGAACAAAAATACTTTTATTGACAGACCGGGATAATATCTGGAGACACTCTTTTACAGGAAAATATTTTGTTTATGATTTAATTAGTGAAGAGGTTATCCAAATTTCAGATGAAAATTCGCAATTACGAAATGTAAAATTTTCACTGGATGGAAAAAAAATTAGTTATGTGAAGGAAGATAATAATCTCTATGTGTTTGACCTGAAAACTTTACGGGAAAAACGACTGACACGGGATGGATCTGAAACGATCCTGAACGGTCATTTTGGCTGGCTTTACGAAGAGGAATTCAGTGGATATGATGCGTACAGGTGGTCACCGGACAGTCGGTATATTTTCTTTTTTCAGGAAGATCAATCCAATGTGAAAAAATTTCACTGGCTGGATGAACGTGAACAATATCCGAAATTAGGTACGATTTATTATCCGAAAGCAGGGGAGGAAAATCCTAAAATGAAATTGGGAATTATCCATGTGAGAAGCGGAAGAATAAAATGGTTATATGACGATGGTGAGAAGGATGTGTATTACCCAAAAGCAGTTTGGCAGAAGGAAAAGATCATTGTGTTCCGTCTGAACCGCAAACAAAACCTATTGGATCTGCTTCGATTTGATC
The DNA here is from genome assembly GCA_964518835.1 of uncultured bacterium. GTDB lineage: Bacteria > Fidelibacterota > Marinisomatia > Marinisomatales > AB-629-J13 > AB-629-J13. The sequence continues at coordinate 3,285 of CAZFKU010000013.1, read as the reverse complement.
CTCAAATTGGAAAAAAGGAAATCCTGTTAACCGAAAGAGATTCGTGTTGGGTGGATGTTCATGATAATATTAGAATTTTGAAAGATGGTTCATTCATTTGGACATCCGAACGGACGGGATTCAATCATATTTATCATTTTGACAGGAACGGAATTTTAATTAATCAACTGACAAACGGAAAATGGGAAGTCCGTAAAATTATAGATGTGGATGAAAAAACGAATTTGATCTTTTTTACTGCCACCAAAGTGTCTGAATTGGAAAATCATTTATTTTCAGTTTCGCTAGACGGAGGAGAAATTAACCGGCTTACTCAAAAATCCGGTTGGCATTCAATATCAATTTCTTCAACAAAAAGTATAATGATCGACTCATGGTCAGATGTAAGAACTCCAGCCACATCCCTATTAATAAAAATCAATGGAGAATACATCAAAACTTTGTCAAGTCCTGATATGAGTATTTTTGATGGTATTAATTGGACTTATCCTGAATTAGTCTCGGTGCAAACATCAGATGGAGTTCTGCTGAATGGAAAGATCACCCTTCCGTGGGATTTTGATGAATCAAAAAAATATCCGATTTTGGTGAACACTTACGGTTTGGCAGGTTCCCAAATGGTCACAAATCGATGGAGAGGGAGAGGATTTTTATGGCATCAATATATGGCAAAGAATGGTTTTATCATTTTTTCTATGGACAACCGTCAGACAGGAGGGAGGGGTAAAGCATTTAAAAATTTGGGTTATGGTGATTTGGGGAAATGGCTAATTCATGATCACATTGAGGGAATCAAATTTCTTGGAAAGTATTCTTTTGCGGATACATCCCGAGTGGGAATCTGGGGCTGGAGCGGAGGCGGGTATGCTACTGCACTGGCATTGACAAAAGGAGCAGAGTATTTTGATGTAGGTGTGGCGGTTGCATCGGTAACAGATTGGAGATTATATGACACTGCATATACAGAACGTTTTATGGGTTTACTTTCTGAAAATGAAGCAGGATATGACAGCGCCTCTGTTTTTTCTTATATTGACAGATTTAAAGGTGAATTGCTATTAATCCATGGAACCGGGGATGATAATGTCCATGCACAGAATTCCATTCAACTGGTAAATAAATTTGTCAAAGCGGGTAAACATGTGGATACTATGTTCTACCCATCCCGGAATCACGGAATTTATGGAGGAAATGCATCATTTCATTTACGTCAATTGATGACAGACTATTTTCTTAAAAATTTGTAAAATTAAATTTATTAGAATATTTTTTAATTTGATATGGTCTAAAAATTATAGAACTTATTGCGATCGAAAATGAAATCAACTTTTGAGGTACTTTATGTTTAAAAGAAAACATTTCATCTTGATGATGACATTGTGCAAAATTGTATTTGGACAATCATTTATTTACAATCCGAGTGAGACTTATTCCAATATTGAATTAGGATATTTTATTTCTCCTACTGGTACGATTCAAAATATTTCTGATGATTCATTGTCATTGGCTATCATACGGACAGAATTAGATTTACCTACTGATTGGGAAAATAAATTGTGTTTCGGAGGGATTTGTTTCCCTGCCGATTGGGATAGTTTAGATACAGCAAATCCCGGGGCTCCATTTTATCAAGAACCAATTCCTCCAGACAGTACCATTTATTTTTCTGTATGGTTTTTAGCTATTTCAGAATTTGAAGGAACAGCTACTGCAACGATTAAAATTTATGATTTGAATAATCCTGATGAGGTTTTATTTCAGGATTATATGGCAAGTACATACAATTTTATCCTTGTGAATTCCATGAATGACTGGAATTTAGTAGGGTTGCCGTTAACTGTTGAAGACGCGGTATATTCCACAATTTTTCCCGATGCGATTCCCGGTACTTTATATGGATTTTACGATACATATTACCAGACTCAAGAATTGGATGAAGGTAGCGGATATTGGCTTAGATTCAATGATTCTGATATAATACCGGTTTTTGGTGAAAACATCAATGATCTTTCTATTGAGTTAAATGCGGATTGGAATCTCATCAGTGGAATATCAGACACAGTGGAAATAAGTCAATTCGAAGACCCGGAGGAAATTATTATTCCGGGAACACTTTTTGGTTTTAACGGAACGTACGCACAGACATCGTCAATAATTCCAGGGAAAGGTTACTGGATTCGCACAACCAATTCCGGCGAGGTTACAATTTCAACAAATTCAGCAAGGATGAATTCTCTTGATTTTAATGATCGAACTGAAAATGCAAATGTCATTACCATCAATGGTCAGAAATTATATTTCGGAATTTCAATTCCACCAAGTGAAATGCTCAGTTATACAATGCCTCCTATACCGCCATCAAGCGCATTTGATGCTCGATTTGACGGAGACTTGATGGTAATAAAAGATCGTGGAATAGTTGAAATCATGAATCCCGGTGAATCGCTTACCATATCATCTGACCTTTCAAAAGTTGAAGGAAATTGGATACTGAAAAATCCTGAAACGGGAAAAAAATACCGCTTAGATGGAAAAGACAATATTATCATTAAAGGTCATATTGAGCGATTGAGTTTGGAGAAAGTACAGAATAGTTCAACTCCAGAAACCTTTCAATTGGTTAAAGTTTTCCCAAATCCATTTAACCCGGTGACAAACATTAGTTTTACTTTACCGAATAGCGAGACCTTGGAACAATTTGTATCCATCAAAATATTTGATCTCACAGGTAAAATGGTAAAAGAAATATTTAAAGGAAAAATGAAGAACGGCGAATATAAAATTCAATGGGACGGAACTAATAATCTTGATAATCATGTGGGTGCCGGGGTTTACCTTTTAACCGTAAATACTAATTCATTCAGCTATTCGGAAAAATTATTATATCTAAAATAAACGGATTAATTTTATAGGACTGTCCATTTTCTTAAGGATTCCAGTCTTTGCTGATATGCGAACATACGGGGTACATCTGTCTTCACATCTTCGGGATTTCGTCTGTTGCAACTAACATTCTTTTTATCTTTTACCCAAACTGCATATTAGATTTCTTTTTAAAATATATGCATAAAACACAAATTAGATTAACGTTTTACCAATCATAGAATGAATTATCAGTATCAATTCATTTTTTAATCATTGGAACAATCTAAAAAGGTAATAACTTGAATAAAATTGGATAGATTCATTTGTATTCAATTTGCATACCAACCAGATTATCTTAATTAAGTGGAAATTATTTTTGTCTTCGGGGCCGTAGCTCAGTTGGGAGAGCGCAGCGTTCGC
>CAZFKU010000012.1:0-30744 GCA_964518835.1 uncultured bacterium | reverse complement strand
GAAGAAAATTAAAAATTTAAAGGGGGTTTCATCCATTTATTATCAGGGACATTTGATTTCAAGGGTGGAGTCTCTGCACAATTATTTTTTGGGGTTTATGAAAATTCTGGTAGCGATTGTCCTGCTGATATCCATTATTTTTATTACCAATACAGTTAAACTGACCATTTATGCACGTTCCGAATTAATTCGGAACTTAAAATTGATTGGAGCTACAAATCTTTTTGTAAAAATTCCTTTTATATTTGAGGGGATGCTTCAATCGATCATTGGAGCTTTCCTATCATACGGATTGTTAATCTTGATAGTGAATGAAATAAACCGTATGCTGAATGAGTGGGTTTCTATTCAGTTATTTATGGGTGAATTATTGCCGGTGTGGTTAGCAATCGTCTCAATAACTATTGGTTTTATAGGTAGTATAAAAGCGGTATCAAAATTCTTGTAAATTTATGCAAAAATGAACTGTACTTCCTTGACAATAGATTAACGACCTGACTAATTTTTAGGATATGATTAAACACAAAAAATACAGTTTAACTCAGCGGGATAAAAAAGTATTGAAGGCAACAATTGATGAATTTATTACTTTAAATCAACCGGTGGGTTCAAAATTTTTGAAGGAGCAATATACTTTTAGATTCAGTTCTGCAACCATCAGAAATATTTTAGCGAAATTAGAGTCGTACAATTTACTGACACATATTTATACCTCTTCAGGGAGAACCCCAACAAATCAGGGATATCGTTATTATGTGGACAAATTTGATTCAAAATTATCCTCCCATTTCATCCAGGGTTATAAAAACCATTTTAAAAAATTAAAGTCTATTTCATCTAATGTTGATTTATTAATGGAAACAACCGCAACCCTTTTGTCAGAAATTACGAAGTTATTCGGGTTGGTCATGCTTTCCGGGATTGAAAAAAGCGTTCTCATTGATATTGAATTAGTTCATATTTCCTCAGAAAGGGTGTTGGTCGTTTTGGCACTTGAATCAGGTCTCATAAAAAATATTGTATTAAATCTAAAATGTGAGATCAAAAAAAAGGAAATAGATAAAATCGCCGAACTGCTGAAAGAAAAATTACTGGGATTGACTTTAAATGAAATTAATGGAAGCATAAAAGGAAGGTTGAAAGAATCTGACATTTTTCACCATGAGATTGTACAGATATTAATTGAACATCCAACAATCAAGGACACTCAAGGGGAAGAACCGGTTATTTACACTTCCAATATTCATGAATTACTCAAACAACCGGAATTTCAGGAAGCATCTACTATCCGAAAAACTTTGGAAGCACTTGATTCCGAAAAATTTCAATCTTGTTTTAAATCCTTTCAAGATGACGATGGGTTTACTCTCATTGGTGATGAAAATGATTTTAATTTAATGGATCATTGTTCTATTGTGTCAACACCCTTTAAGGGAGAACAGTTGATGGGACAGATAGCAATTGTCGGTCCAACCCGGATCCCTTATCATCAGATTAATAAAACTTTAAACTATTTAGCAGAGGTAATGTCCCATGTGTGCTGATAAAGTTAAAAATGGTCAGGAAGCCGCTATGTCAAAAAACGGTGAACCTAAAAAAAAGAAAATCGTCAAACCAAAATTAAAGAAAAAAGAAAAAATGGCTGAGTTACAAAGTCAGTTATCCATTTTGGAGGACAAACATCTGAGGTTGAAAGCGGAATTTGATAATTTTAGAAGAAGAAAAGAAAAAGAGATTATCCAATATTTAGAATATGACGGATTGAGATTTATTGAAAAAATATTGCCTATTATAGATGATTTTGATCGTATGCTTCATGCTACTGGGAAAAGTGAAGGAAATATGAATTATGCTTCCCTGAAAGAGGGAGGAGAAATGGTGTTTAAAAAATTTATTAAGTTTTTTGAAGATACACAGGTGAAATCATTTGGAGAGCCGGGTGATATTTTAGATGCTGAACTGCATGATGCTATGATGACGAAGACCGATAAAAAGAAAAAGGAGGGTGAAATATTAGAAGTATTTGAAAAAGGATATCGGTATAAGGATAAAGTGATTCGACATGCAAAAGTTATAGTAAATAAAAAATGAAGGACCTTTATGATGTAATTGGAGTGAGTAAATCTGCTTCAAAAGATGAGATTAAAAAAGCTTACCGTAAAGTTGCGATGAAATACCATCCAGACAAGAATCCGGGAGATAAGAAAGCTGAACAAAATTTTAAAGAAGCTGCAGAGGCATACTCCATTCTAAGAGATGAACAAAAGAGGGCACAATATGATCAGTTTGGTCATGCCGGTGTAGGAATGGGGGACCAGGGCGGAGCTCAGGGATTTAGTGGATTTCATATGTCCATGGATGACATTTTTGATCAATTTGGAGATATTTTTGGAGGGAGTCCTTTCGAATCTTTTTTTGGAGGCGGACAAACAAGACGATCCCGAACCCGTGGATCAGATATTAAAATAAAATTGAAGATAAATTTTGAAGAGATTTTATCCGGAATTGAAAAAAAAGTGAAATATAAACGCAGGATTCCTGATCCGGAAACAACTTTTATCAACTGCAGACATTGCGGTGGTTCGGGACAGGTAACCCGGGTGACACAATCATTCCTTGGACAAATGCGCAGTACAACAGTATGTCCTCATTGTAACGGTACAGGAAAGCAAGTTGGAAATCGTTCAAGACATGCAGGTCCGGATGGATTAATTTTGGATGAACAGACAATTCTTGTCAAAATTCCATCCGGGATTGAAGACGGAAATTATATGACATTTGATGGGAAAGGACATTTTGGTCATGGTGGGGTTCATCCGGGGGACCTGGTCATTTTTTTTGAAGAAATTCCCCACAAATATTTTACCCGGAATGAACGGGATGTATTTATTGAGGTCCAGTTATCTTTTTCTCAGGCGGCCCTGGGTGATAAAATTCAAATCCCTACCCTGGAAGGTAAGGCATCCTTGACCATTCCTGTAGGGATTCAATCCGGCCAGATATTGAGAATGAAAAGAAAAGGATTCCCGAAATTAAGAGGTGGAAATCGGGGTGACCAGTTAGTACGAATTCAACTCAAAACACCTCAATCTCTCAAAAAACAGGAAAAGGAATTATTCAATAAATTGGCTGATTTAAATGGTAAGGATAAAACATCCTTTTCCAAGGTAAAGTTTTAAGATGAAGATATTCACTCAGCAGGAAAAGAAAGTTATTCTCTTTCTGTCTGCTTTTTTTGTTGTGGGAATCATTATTGGTACGATTAGGAATAAGACCTATTTTTTCCGATCTTCACCAATTAACCATGATGAATCGGGATTTAAATCCTTAGCTCATTCAGTTTACAATGATAAAAAAGTATTAGATACCCCTGAACCGGTTCCTTTTAATACTGGATTAATTAACATCAATAATGCTACCAAAGATGAATTGATTTCTTTACCAAAGATTGGTCCGGTAACGGCTGAAAGAATTATAAGATATAGAGAAGATTATGGTAAATTTTCATCAGTAAATGAGTTGAAGAACGTTAAAGGAATTGGTGAAAAAACAATGGAACAAATTTTTTCCCTGATTACAATTGAAATTGAAGAGAAAACAAATGAATAGAAGATTAAACGACCTTATTGAATTAATAATTGTTTTCGGATTAATATTTATCCTGTTTGTTATTTATGTCCCTGTTTCCATTTGGGAGGAAGAAAACCAATATGAAAATTTGAGCCATTTCAGGATGAATACAATTCACCATATTCAGGAATTTTATAAAACCCTGACGGGGGATTATGCCACAGATGGTCTTTGGGCGATGAATGTTGTAAATGCAGTAAGAGATTCACTTACGGCTGATTCGACCTATCTTGATCAACAAATATTGGGACTAAAACAAAACAACATCTCCTTGAAAATTACTGAGGGATTTGATGTTGAATTTGATACAACATTCGGGTTTCAAAGATTTCGCAGGGATACCATTATGGATACAACAGTAAAAGTGGTAACATTTTCTGAGCAGTTGTCCAGAAATGATACAGTTTATATACAGAAAAAAAATCTACCTGAGATGTTAGATTCTGAAACATTTCGTAATATATTGGGAGAGGAATCCGTAAGCCGTGTGGAAGTGGTTGATTATTACGAAACCTTTATGCCTGACACTTCCATGTTTTATTGTCCTTTGACCTCTCAACCATATAAAATAGAATTTGTGGAAAATAAATTAAAGATTCAATCTCCCATTGAAGACATTTATAAAGAACCAAGATTTTTAATTTTTTCATTAAAAGCACAAAACCACGGACATATTGAAGACGGAATCCTGAGCTGGTCTAAATAGTATTCATTATTGTTTACTCTTATAATAACTGATTCATCCCTTTATAGTGCGCAATGGGATTATCAGGATGATAAACCGGTTCTTTTTTCTCTTGTAAAGGTTAAATTTCATTCTGCTTTATCCTCAATCAGATCTAAGCCTGACGAAATTCAAAATGATTTAAGAACTGCCATTTCCCAGGTGGATGAAATTAATAATGTCCAGGGAATGACATGTAATTTAATTCTCGATGGTTCACTCACGGAAAAAGATTCAATCAATATCGGGGAAATTTCTGATAAGAATGACATAAAATATTTTCTTTTATGGACGTTAAGAAAACGGTGGGGACCACAAGCTAATCTGCTTTCCTTTACGTTCATTCCGGGAAAAATAAATTATTATTATTTTGCATTCCCGAGGTTAATTTTAACTCAATTGAATAATATATTAAATGAGTCAGGACTCATAAATATTTCATTTCAACCTATTGAATTGATCTTTCAAACTAAAGGAGGGGAGAATGGGATATTATTTAAAGATGGTAACTCTGATTCGTTGATCTGTTTCACTAAAACAGGGATCATGTCATGTAAAATAGTAAAAAGAAAAAACAATTTTGTCCTTACCGATATTATTGGGAATGCTGAAGATATTATGACCAAAGTGAATGATGAGAATTATAAAATATTACGAGCAGAAGAAATAGAGGAAAATAAATTCTGGAAAAACAGGAAAATTTCACAACTAACTCCATTCCAGAATGTAGTTACCGAAAGTATAGATATGAAATTGAAAATTCCTGATAGAATTCTAAATGCGCTGGACAGGTCTATTATTCAATATTCCAATGGAAATAATGTGGATTATTACTTAGATCCTTTCATAAATATCATGGATCAGGATGAACCGATTAAGAAAATACAAAGTTCCCAATCGGAAATTGACTATATGAAGGATAAGAAGGAAAAATTTAAAAACGAGAAACCAAAGGAAACCGGATCGAAATGGATCACGGTTTTGATTTTAATTATCCTTACAGGGTTAATTATGTTAAAGAATAGTGACACAGAAAATTGGAGAGAGGAATTGATTAAATTATTTCATCCCACAGAAAATTTCGAAAAATCGAAAGCTCAAATTTCAAATGAATCAAGGGTACATCAATTTGAACCCTATGTAGAATACAACCTGTCCCGGGCTATTTTAAATGCATCATTTTTTTCATTTAAAAAAATAGAACTGAAAAATATAGTATTTTTATCTTCATCTGATAATAAATTTACAATTATCAGTTCAACTGATACATTGCATCATTTATTCTCATCATCAGGACTGATTGAAAATGAAAGAAAATTAAATGACAATCGCTTTCAAATAGATTTGACTCTCCATACAGAAAAAACTATTCCTAATTCATTTATCCAAACCATTGAAGACATCATTTCATTTTTTGGAAAAAACAATTCATTGACTTCTCATAGGAAATTAGAGAAAAAAGTGAGTGGAAAATTTATATATGATCCCCTAATTTTGAGTTTTTCAGATGTTAAATCCCCTCTGGACGTATTAGTTAAAATGAGAGAATTGGGAGGGAATGTTCTCATACGAAAAATTGAATACACAACATTAACGGACAATAGGAAGAAATCCGGTTTGACAATCTATCTTTCTGTTATACATATGGATTGAGATTAAATGAGAATTCTCAGTGGGATTTATAAGGGTGTAAAAATAAGAACATCTTCAAGACAAAAATACAGACCGACACAAACAAAAGTTCGTAAAAGCATTTTTGATTCACTGGGTTCCTTGGAACAATGTTCCGTTCTGGATTTATTTTCAGGTACCGGAATTTTGGGATTTGAATCTGCAAGCAGGGGAGCATCATCAGTGATTTTTGTTGAGAATAATCCACACATTTGTAAATTGTTACAAACAAATTTATCCCTGTTTCCCAGTGGACTGTTTGAGGTAAAAAAAAATGATGCTATTCGGTTTCTGAAAAACTGTCAATCATTTGATCTGATTTTTGCAGATCCTCCGTATAATTATTTTACCCGAAACACCGGAATGGAGTTAGATTTATTCATTGACTTGGTCATGGATAAATTGAATTTGCAGGGTAGATTTATTTTTGAATGCTCCCGAAAGGTCAATTTGAGTTATCATGCAAAAACAAAAGTATTTGGAGAAACAAAAGTGTACGTGGGAAGAAAAGAATGAAAAAAATAATATATCCCGGAACATTTGATCCTATTCACAATGGACATGTGGATATTGCAAAACGTGCTTCAACCATTTTCGATGAATTGGTTTTTGTAATAGCGGAAAATTCAAGGAAAAAACCTCTTTTTTCAATAGATGAAAGAAAAATGCTTGTGAAAGAATCCGTAAAAAATATACCAAATATAAAAGTAATGTCAACCGGAAAACTTGTTGTGGAATTTGCAGTGAAAGAATCTGCAGTAGCAATTATTCGGGGACTAAGACATGTAAGCGATTTTGAATTTGAATTTCAAATGGCATTAATGAATTATCATTTGAATCCTGAAATTTCCACAATGCTGATGATTCCGGATGAAAAATATATTCACTTAAATTCCTCTGTAGTGAAAGAAGTTGCAGAACTGGGAGGGGATATATCACAATATGTACCAAAAATTGTCCGTGAGTGTTTAAACACTAAGTTTAAGCGGTAATTCTATTTTAAATTCCCGCTCTTTTTTTTTATCAATATTTATTTATTAAATGCCGACTTACGATTATAAATGTATCCAATGCAGACATGGTTTTGAACAATTTCAATCCATGTCAGCTGACCCAATTAAAAAATGTCCTGAATGCGGGGGGAAAGTTCGTCGTTTAGTCGGGGGTGGCTCAGGTCTCATATTTAAGGGTTCCGGGTTTTACCTGACGGATTATGTAAAAGGAAAAGAAAAAGAGAAATCATCATCGGAAAAAAACGGAAAAGAAAAGAAGAATAATAAAACTGATCCACCAAAGAAAAAGAAAACCGAAACGAAAAAAAGTGAATAAAATTTGACATGCCGGAAAAAATAATAATTGAAAATGGATGTATAAAAACCCCTGATAATCCCGTAATTCCTTTCATTGAAGGAGATGGAATTGGGAAGGATATTTGGAAAACCGCACAGAGGGTTTTTGATAGTGCAGTAAACCGTGTTTATAATGGAAATCGAAAGGTACACTGGGAGGAAATATTCGCAGGAGAAAAGGCATTCAATTTAAAGAATTCATGGTTACCGAAGGAGACATTAGATTCAATCCGAAAGTACCATGTTGCAATCAAAGGTCCTTTGACAACTCCGGTCGGCGGTGGTATCCGTTCCTTGAATGTTGCATTACGCCAGGAATTGGATCTGTATGCCTGCGTGAGACCCATACAATGGTTTCCCGGAGCTCCGTCACCGATTGTCCATCCTGATTGGGTGGATATGGTTATTTTTCGGGAAAATACCGAAGATATTTATGCAGGAATCGAATGGATGGCAGAAACCGGGGAAGTGAATCAAGTCATACAATTTCTGCAGGATGAAATGGGTGTCACTAATATTCGGTTTCCGGAATCGTCATCAATTGGTGTAAAACCGGTTTCGAGGGAAGGGACAGAGAGGCTTGTTTCAGCCGCAATAAAGTATGCGATAGATCATAAGCGAAAATCCGTTACCTTAGTTCATAAAGGGAATATTATGAAATACACTGAGGGAGCCTTTAAAAATTGGGGATATTCCCTTGCTGAAAGGGAGTTTGGTAATTATGTATTTACATGGGCTCAATATGATAAAATTGCGGAAAAGGAAGGCAAAGAAAAAGCAAATGAAGTTCAATCAAAGGCGATAAATGAAGGAAAAATACTGATTAAAGATATGATCGCAGATGCGTTTTTACAGCAGATTCTAACCCGTCCCATTGAATATGATGTGGTGGCAACATTAAATTTAAACGGGGATTATTTTTCTGATGCAGGAGCCGCAATGGTGGGAGGAATTGGGATCGCACCCGGTGCAAATATAAATTATGAAACCGGGTATGCAATTTTTGAAGCCACTCACGGTACAGCTCCGAAATATGCCGGAATGGATAAGGTAAACCCCTCCTCCGTCATTTTATCTGGTGCATTGATGTTTGATTATTTAGGCTGGTCTGAAGCAGGGGAAATCATTAAAAAAGGTATGGCAAAGACAATCAAGTCAAAACAAGTCACTTACGATTTCCATCGTTTGATGGAAAATGCGGTAAAACTATCCTGTTCTGAATTTGGAGAAAAAATAATCCAAAATATGTAAACTGTTTTGGATAGAATTCAGACTGAAATCTGAATCATGTTTATTGATAAAACCACAGTTGAATTATGGGGAGGAGATGGTGGAAGTGGCACTGTGTCATTTCGCAGAGAGAAATTTATCCCCAAAGGTGGTCCTGACGGCGGTGATGGCGGAGACGGAGGAAACTGCATGTTTATTGTGAATCCAAACCTGCGGACTTTAGCGGATATCCGATATCATTCCATTTATAAAGCAGATAGGGGAGATCCGGGCGGAAAAAATAATAGACATGGAAAAAACGGGGAAAGTCGTGAGGTTTCTGTACCACCGGGGACAACTATTAAAATGAAAAATTCAGATGATGTATTAGCAGATCTGGTTGAAGATGGTGAAACCTTCATTGCATGCAGGGGAGGAAGAGGAGGAAAAGGAAACAGCCATTTTAAATCTTCACAAAATCGCTCACCCAGAAAAGCCCAACCAGGGGAAAAAGGGGAAAAGGGAATTTTTCAAATTGAATTAAAAATACTTGCGGATGTGGGTTTGGTTGGATTACCAAATGCTGGAAAATCCACTCTGTTGTCTGTTTTGTCTAATGCAAATCCAAAAATCGCTAATTACCCATTTACAACGGTCAATCCTAATTTAGGTTTGGTAAAATTCAGCGAATTTAAATCTTTTGTCATGGCAGATATCCCAGGGTTAATTAAAGGAGCGGGCATGGGAAAAGGACTTGGTCATCAATTCTTAAAACACATTGAAAGAACCCGGGTACTTGTATTTCTCATTGATGTTAATGATCCTGACCCAAACGAATCCCTGACTATTCTCACGAATGAAATCGAAAACTATAATCTGGATATATTAAAAAAACCACGAATAATTGTTTTGACGAAAAGTGATACATTAGCTCAAAAAAATCAACCGGACTTACCGGATTATCCGAAAATATCTTCCATTTCGGGAGATGGATTGAAATCCCTGGTAAACTCTATATCGGAGTATTTGGATGAATAAAACAGAATTAGTAGGATTGATCAATGTTTTAAACATTCATGGATTGGGAAGCCAAAAAGCTAGGCACCTTGTGACAAAATATTCGTCCCCTAATGAAATTTTCGATTATTCAACAAAAGAATTGTGCCGAGTCCCGGGAATTGATATCAAAACTGCAAATGCAATTCAAGCATACAAAGATTTTGATTTTGGGAAAAAAGAAGTGGAAAAATCGGAAAAATCCGGAATATCTCACACCACATTCTGGGATGACACCTATCCATTTCTGCTTAAAAAGATTTTTGACCCGCCGGCATTGCTTTATGTCAAGGGAAATCCCCTTTTGTCAAGAGAAGATTGTCTGGGAGTGGTGGGAACAAGGTCCCCATCGCCTTATGGTCGCTCAGTTGTAAAAAAGTTCACAGAAAATTTGATAAAAAAAGGATTAACCATCATCAGTGGATTGGCACGGGGAATTGATACAAACGCACATAAAACAACATTAAAACTTGGGGCCAGGACAATTGCAGTCCTGGGATCTGGAATTGATGTCATATATCCGGCTGAAAATAAAAAAGTCGCTGATTCCATCATTGGAAAGGGTACGATCATTTCAGAATTTCCATTTGGGACCAAACCGGAAGCTGGAAATTTCCCCAGACGGAATCGGATCATCAGCGGTTTATCCCACGGTGTTTTGGTGGTGGAAGCAGGAAATAGAAGTGGAGCGATCCTGACGGCACTCAATGCTGTGGATCAAAACCGTGATGTCTTTGTTATCCCGGGACGGATATCAGATTCAAAAAGCAAGGGATGTAATCGCCTGATAAAACACGGTGCTATGCTTGTGGATTCGGGAAAGGAGATTTTTTCTTCAATTCACCCCAGGTTGTTCAATCCAACCGAATCCAAGCAGACGGAATTGAATATACAATTAACAAAAGCAGAAAAGTCTTTGACCCACTTGTTGTCATCTGACCCCATCCACATTGATGAATTAGCTGAGAAGGCAAAAATCCCCATCACTGAATTGTTGACTAAACTGCTAAATTTAGAGTTAAAAGGAGTCGTACACCAATTGAGCGGAAAGCAGTTTATTTCTGTGATTTAAATACCAACCGCTTTGAAATGGGAATTGGATTAGGTAATTTCACGTCCTGTTTTCACAGTATAAATATTATGGAGAGGTGGCCGAGCTGGCTGAAGGCGCTCGCCTGCTAAGTGAGTAACCGGGGATGACCTGGTTCGAGAGTTCGAATCTCTCCCTCTCCGCAATCCTTTGTTCTAATCAGTAGATTTACCATTTTTTGGAGTACAAATCATACTCCAATTCTGTTTTTAAAGAGTTGCAGTTGTCGCCTGTTTTTCCAATCTCCAGCTAGGGATTAGAAAGTACGAAATAATTGGCAACTTTAAAGAGTTTAAAACCCACATTTAATACTAAAATTTAAAGCAATTTATTTTATAGATTTCTCAATCCATTTTCAACAGGATTGATGTTCACATTTAATATTTCTATTTTTTTATTCACCGTACTTATTATTCTCACAGCGGTTTATTTCAAGATTTACCGAACTGCTATGGTGGTGGGCGTTATTTATCTGTTGTTTGCAGTCATAATATTCATTTCAACAGAAAGTGAACCAAAACCGGAACCAATTGAAGCATTAGAAGTGTTCAAAAAAACGGATTCTATAATGGAAGACGTAGATACAATATTTGCCATTTCAGATACGATCTTTGATTCTGCACCGTTTATTTCTGAGGATTCTGCTGATATTCACATTGAACAGGAAATCAAAAATGATTTGGAAGTCCGCTCCATTAAAATTTGCCGTGGGATTATCGTGGAACAACGAAAGCCGATTGATGTTGATACTGTCTTTACTATGAATAAAATGGATACCTTATTTTGTTTTACAGGAATTAGAAATACCGACTCTGATATTCAGACAATAACCCACATTTGGGAACAAAATGGAAAAGTTAAGGCAAAGATAGCAATGGAAGTATTTCCATCCCCATTCTGGCGATGTTGGAGCCGTAAAAGAATAAATAAAAATCAAAAAGGAATGTGGAAAGTTAAAATAGTTGATGCTGAGGGAAATTCCATTGGAGAAAAATCATTCAGTGTGAATTAAAATGACATATAAATATGTAATATTATTTTATTTTGGATTATTTTCCTGCACATCTCAGGATGAGCCCATAGAAAATATCAAACTGTCTTGGAAATCATATCGAAATGGAATTTTTAATTCAGATGGTATTCGCCTTTTTTCAGGGGGAAATCCTGAGATACCACTCAAAGCATTTTATGCGGAAATTGATTTAAGTTCTCCTAATATTGATGTAGAAGTTGTTTCCGGAAATGATGATGATATGAAAGAAACGCCATCGCAAATTGCAGACCGTTTAGATGCATGTCTTGTAGTTAACGGAGGATATTTTTTGATGGATGAATTTCCTGCAAGGCATGTGGGTTTATTAAAAACTAAGGATTCAACTATTTCTGCTCCGTTGCTATCGGTACTTAGAAATGGGAAACGGTTTTATACCACTAGGGGAACTGTTGGGTTTAGAGATAAAATCATGGATATTTCATGGGTGAGTGGTAGGAATGACACGTTGTACTCTTTTCAAAACTCCCACAAAAACAGTGTAAATACTCCTCCTGCAATAATAGATTTTAATGATGGATTCCCCTGGGAAGTTGAATCGGCAATTTCCGGTGGACCGGTATTAGTGCAAAACGGGAAAATTTATATAACAGATGAGGAGGAAGTATTTTTTGGTACAAAAATTCCCGAAATTCATCCCCGCACAGCAATTGGTTACACGGATAAAAATACAATGATCATTCTTGTGGTTGACGGAAGGCAGGCATCCAGTAGAGGGGTGTATCTGGAAGAATTAGCCCAGATCATGGTAAATCTGAAATGTGTGGAGGCCTTAAATCTGGACGGTGGGGGATCATCAGCTCTCGTTGTGAGTGACCAATTGATTAATAAACCATCTGGAACTTCAAAGGAACGGGAAGTAATGTCGGCTATTGTAGTTACATGTTATGAAAATTAAGAAAAATTCACTGATAATCATCCCGGTTTTTAATGAAGAAATGAGTTTGAAAGGTCTTATTCCATATTTAAAGCAATACACCAGAAGTGACTTTATATTTATCAATGATGGCAGTACGGATGGGACAAAAAAACTAGTAAGTTCCTATCCCTTTCAACAAATTAATATTGAGAAAAATAGGGGAAAGGGAAATGCCATTTCCATTGGAACACAATATGCAGTAGAGCATGGGAAAAACTGGATTATCACTATGGATGGAGATCTTCAGCATCCACCTGAACTAATCTCTCACTTTGATGATGATGGAAAAATCGAAATTAAACTGGGATGGAGAAAGAACAGGGAAACAATGCCGCTGTTCAGGAAATTATCCAACATGTTAACCAGTTTATTACTATCCATTCGGTCTAATACTCTTATAAAAGATTCTCAATGCGGATACCGTGGTTTTCCTGCAGTAATCTATCAAAAATGCAATAATCATGAACCGGGATTCCACATGGAAAGTGAATTCCTGATTAAAGCTTGTATCATGGGTGTAACCATAAATCATATTGAAATTCCAACCATTTACAACGAATCTAAGTCATCTATGAATTACGTTCCGGATTTTTTGAAATTTATTTCCCTATGGCTTAAAAGTTTCTTGTGGGTATGAAAATCTTACGCAAATTATACGATTGGGTTTTGCACTGGGCCAACACACCCTATGGACCCATGGCTCTTTTTATTTTAGCCTTCGCAGAATCTTCTTTTTTCCCCATTCCTCCAGATGTATTGCTGATTGCATTAGCGTTGGGAGCCAGGAATAGATCACTGTATTTTGCTCTGTTGTGCAGCATTGCAAGTATTGCTGGTGGATTATTTGGATATGGAATCGGACATTTTCTGTGGTGGGAGGGAAGCGTATACTCCGGAATCGCTCATTTTTTCTTCAATAATGTTCCCGGATTCACAGAGCAGTTATTTACATCTATTCAACAGCGGTATTCAGAATACGGATTCATGATTATTTTCACTGCAGGATTTACACCCATCCCATACAAGATATTCACGATTTCTGCAGGAGCATTTGATATCAGTTTACCACTTTTTCTTGTAGCATCAACAATTAGTAGATCAGCACGGTTTTTTCTGGTAGCAGGACTCATCTGGAAATTTGGAGAATCCATTAAGTCTTTTATTGATAAATATTTTAATATATTAACCATATCATTCACCATCCTTCTTATTGGTGGATTTCTTATAATAAAAGTTTTTCTTTAGATTCCACACACGATTTTGGTTCAATATATTGGTAATTCGGAATGGGGTATAGTCCGGTTAGTGTGTCCCGGTTTATTGGCAAGGTCGGTTGTTTTTTAAAAAATGAGATTATTTTTCGGGGTGTAGCGCAGTCAGGTCAGCGTGCGTCGTTCGGGACGACGAGGTCGGGAGTTCGAATCTCCCCACCCCGACAATGGTTTCGGTTTACATTTTGTATAGTGAAAAAAGGGATCGGTATTATACTGGTCATACCAATGATTTACAGCGCAGAATTGATGAACATAATAATGGTCACACAAAGTCAACCCGTTCAGGAATTCCGTGGAAGATATGTCATACAGAAAGTTACAATTCAAAATCTGAAGCAATTAAAAGAGAGAGGGAACTAAAACGAATGAAAAGCCGCATCTTTATCGAGGAGTTAATCAAGAATTCCGGTTAGCGTGTCCCGACTTTTCGGGAAGGTCAGGAGTTCGAATCTCCCCACCCGACAATGGTTTCGGTTTACATTTTTGTATAAAATTCATTGAAAAACCATTCTGCCTGAAAAATGTTAGAAATATTTGAAACCTATGACTTTAGCTGTGGGTTAGCTGACAAAAACACACTGATTTTTTAAGAAAATCATTATACTAAATCTTTTAAATCCTGATAAAATCGGGAATGACAATATTCACATAAGTAAATCTTCAGAATTATTTTTAGACTGTATTAAGTTCCGCAGTTAACCTCGGCAAATTTATATTAACCTCAGAAACTATCCAAATTACACTACATGCATGAAATACAACCCATCTGAAATCGAAACCCGGTGGCAAAAATATTGGGATGAACATCAAACGTTTATGATTGATGAAAATTCTGACAAACCAAAATATTATGTTTTGGATATGTTTCCTTATCCATCTGCAGCAGGATTACATGTCGGTCATCCTCTGGGATATTTTGCATCTGATATTTTTGCTCGATTTAAAAGGATGCAGGGATTCAATGTCTTACATCCAATGGGATGGGATGCCTTCGGACTCCCAGCTGAACAATATGCAATTCAGACTGGAACCCATCCTGCGGTTACAACTGCGGAAAACATCAAAAATTTCAAACGACAAATCAAACGTTTGGGATTTTCTTATGACTGGTCAAGAGAAATCAACACAACGGACAGAGAATATTACAAGTGGACACAATGGATTTTTCTTCAACTGTATGAGAAAGGATTAGCGTACGAAGCAGAGGTTCCGGTGAACTGGTGTCCGAAACTGGGAACGGTTCTGGCTAATGAAGAGGTAATAAACGGAAAATCGGAAAGGGGAGGGCATCCAGTTTTTAGAATCCCCATGAGGCAATGGATATTGAAAATTACAGATTATGCTGAAAGTCTTTTGGAAGGATTGCACGATTTAGATTGGCCGGAACACATCAAAGAACTCCAACGGAACTGGATCGGTCGTTCTGAAGGAGCTGACGTTGATTTTCCTGTTGTTAATTCTGATAATATTATCTCAGTTTTTACAACTCGTCCTGATACGTTATTTGGTGCAACTTACATGGTATTGGCACCGGAACATCCTTTAGTTGAGCGAATCACCATAGAATCCCAGAAAGGTCAAATTAAAGCATATCAGGCAGAATCCAGCCAGAAATCTGATTTAGAAAGGGGAGAGCTCAATAAAGGGAAGACCGGTGTATTTACAGGGAATTATGCAGTGAATCCGGCGAATGATAAAAAAATACCAATTTGGATCGCAGATTATGTCCTTATGACCTATGGAACAGGGGCAATTATGGCAGTTCCTGGGCAAGACCAGCGGGACTGGGATTTTGCAAAAGAATTTAATTTACCCATAATTCATACCGTGGAACCTCCTTCAGATTTTAAAGGAGAAGCGTATCTGGGTGACGGACCTGCTATTAACAGTGAAATGCTGAATGGATTGAATGTGAAGGATGCCAAAGAAAAGATCACTCACTGGTTGGAAAAACAAGGGAAAGGTGTCAGAAAAATTAATTATAAACTAAGGGATTGGCTTTTTTCAAGACAAAGGTACTGGGGGGAACCTTTTCCAATTATTCATAAGAATGGTGAACATTTTGCTGTGGATGAAAATAAACTACCTGTCACTTTACCTGAGGTGGAAAAATATGAACCGTCCGGTGAGGGGAAATCTCCTTTAGCTGGAATTAAAGATTGGGTTGAAGTTAAAGATTCAAATGGAATTATTGTTGGTCTTCGAGAAACAAATACAATGCCGCAATGGGCTGGATCTTGCTGGTATTACCTGCGATTCACTGATCCATTGAACAGAGAGAGAGCATGGGAAAAAGATAAAGAATCGTATTGGATGCCGGTGGATCTTTATATTGGTGGGCAGGAACATGCTGTTCTGCATTTGCTCTATGCCCGTTTTTGGCATCATGTACTTCATGACCTTGGACTGGTAAGCACTCGGGAACCATTTCAAAAATTATTTAATCAAGGAATGATATTGGGAGAAGACGGTCAGAAAATGAGTAAATCCCGGGGAAATGTAATTAATCCTGATGAAATTGTTGAAGAATTCGGAGCGGATGCATTTCGGATATATGAAATGTTTTTAGGTCCGCTGGATAAAGCAAAACCGTGGAACAAAAAAGGACTTCATGGTGCGTACAGGTTTATCGAGAGATTGTGGACACTTTTTCAATCCCGGGAAGAAAAACAAACATCCAATTCCCCTGAAAAAGAAACATTACGTTTGTTGCATCAAACAATAAAAAAAGTCACAGAGGACATTGATAACCTGCGGTTTAACACAGCAATTTCGCAAATGATGATTTTCCAGAATCATTTATCGTCCCTTAATTCCATAAACAATGATATTTTTGAGACTTTTTTGCGATTATTATCACCATTTCTTCCACATTTTTGTGAGGAATTCAATCGTCAATGGGGAAATAATGAATCTTTAGCATACAAAAATTGGCCGGAATTTGACGAAGAATTAGCGAAAGAAGAGGAGGTGGAAATTGCTATTCAGATTAATGGTAAATTAAGAGGAACAATTCTAATTGGGAAGGATAGCGAGGAAGACACCGTAACCCATAAATCTAAAGAATTAGAAAAAATATCTGAACATCTCAAAAAGGGAACATTAATCAAAACTATTTATATTCCCAACAGAATAATTAATTTTGTCGTAAAATAGATGTTTTAGGGACTCTCTGTAAAATATTATAAAAGTATTCCAGTTTTTTCAATTGAAATACTTTTTTATTCCTCTTGCTAACATCCAGGCTGCAAAAACAAAACAGATCGCAATTATTTTCTGTGCTGTTGCCTGTACAATTAACCCAAATTCTGTTCTTGGCGGGGGACCAATTTCAAGAATAAGAATATATGCGATCAATGCGATAGAAAAAGAAAAATAACCCATTCCATAAATATGAGGAAGATTTCTGGACCTTAAAATAACAAAACTGTAAATAATCGCTCCGGGAAAGGAAATGTAGAAAATATTGTCAGCAAAAAAGATATGCTGAGATAAATACAAATCAGCCGGAGTTAATCCCACCAGAGTAAAGGATGCAGATCCCAACCCGCATAGAATCGATCCAAATATCGAACAGGTATATAGGAAAGAATCATCGTAAAAATAGCAGGGTAAAGCAATATAGAAAAAAATGAATAAAATACCGCAGATAAACATGGCATTGTTGAAAAAGAAAGCGGATAAAAAATTATTTTCATAATTAAATGTTAATGTTCTTCCCAAATCACTAAGAAAATTATAGAAAAAATTATATCCAACTGAATTCGGATCCAGATAAGTGCTTCCGGGATAGAAGAGGATGGCAATAGTTGTAAATGAAACAAATATGATTAAACCCAGAAAAGGAAAAAAGGTCAAAATCTTTGAATTAGAGTAATTATACATAATATACGTTATACATCATTTATGCTAATATTGGAGAAAAATAAGTCCATTTTTTCTTTATCTCCTATAAGGATTATCATTTGACCATCCCCTAATTGAAATTCCGGATCCGGGTTGACAATTTTATTACCTCCTTCATCAACCACTCCGATGATCATCAAGCTGAATTTTTCTCTCAATTCTGTCTCTTTAATTCGAATACCAATAAATTGTGGAAGATCACTCACTTTTACTTCTTCTAAAGCAAAATCAAGATCTGATTGTCCCGTATTCATGGATACTGCATCTTCTAAATAAGGTGCGATGAGTAGTTCAGTCATTCGATGTCCACCGGCAATATAAGGGTTAACAACTTTATTTGCGCCAGCACGTTTTAATTTTCTACCGGTTTCTTTTTGACTGCATCTGCTCAATAAAAAACAGTCAGGATTAAGATTTTTTGCTGACATGGCAACAAATAAATTATCCTGGTCCGTATCCAACGTAATGGCGATCCCTTTTGAATGCATTATTCCCGCTTTCTTAAGAGTTGTATCTGCGGTTACATCAGCATGAATATTCAAATAACCAAGGTCGTTTACTTTTTTTATTTTTTCTTCCTTGATATCTATGACAACGAATGGGATATTTTTCTCATCCAGTTCCCTGGCAATTACTGCTCCCATTCTACCAAACCCGCATAAAATATAATGATGTCTCAATTTCTTTATTTTCTTTAACATTTTCTTTACCTTATATTCTTTAAACTTTATTATGTTTGTACTAAACTGACTAACGACCATTGCAAATCCACTTACTCCAAAGAGGATGACAATCATTGCCCATATTTTTCCACCTTGACTCAGGGGTTGTACTTCACCAAATCCAAAAGTTGACAAGGTTAAAACTGTCATATAAACACTGTCAAAAACTGACCAGTTTTCCTCAAGTAAATAAAATCCGGATGTACCGGAAATAATGATCAGAAAAAAGAATAAAAGAATGATTTTTCCCTTTTGTATCATGGATTAAACATCTTTTTTAGTGGATTCATAGATCCATTTTGAATAATCATCATTATGGCTTTTAAACGGAAATGAAATGATTTCAGGAACATCATAGGAATGCATTGAGTTTATTGTCGCCGAAACCGATGATACAAGTTTGGAAAGCGTTTTTATCCAAAGTTGATATTCTTTCGTGTTTTCAATTTTGCTTTTCCACATATAAATTGCTGATGCCGGTCCAATTATATTTACACAGGCAGCCAATTTAGTTTCCACTAAATGATTTGATAATTTTTCTGCCTCTATGAAGGAATCTACGGTCGTAATGATCATAGAAAACGAGGGATAATCTAATTCTGCCATAAAAATCTCCGAAGATTGCTTGATTTCATATTGGATACTGTTTATTCACTTATTTAATATGAGCATAAATTTGCAGGTGAAACTTAAATTTTATTCATGAAATATTCCCATATCATTTGTCATTACAGTGAAATTGGTCTAAAGGGTAAAAACAGACCATTTTTTGTCAAGGCGTTACAGAAAAATATAAACCATGCCGTGGATCGGTCAAATCCTGAATTGGTTCAGGATGTGAAAAAAACACATGACCGAATCATTATTTCATTAAAGGAAGCTCATGAAGAATCTTTCTATACACTATTTGAGGCACTTGGAAATGTTTTTGGAATTGCCTACTTCTGCCCTGCTTTAATGATTGATAGTGATTTGGACTCAATGAAGAAAAATGCAATAAAAATGTTGAAGAAGGAAGAGTTTCAATCCTTTAGGGTCACCGCCAGGATGACACCATCTGTAACCGGTCATACAAAAATGTACATTCATGAACATGTAGGTGCTTTTATCCAAAACGAAATGAAAAAAAATGTTAATCTCAAACATCCTGACATAATATGTTATATTGATTCCATACAGGAAGGAACGTTTATTTATAAGACAAAGATTAAAGGTGCAGGCGGAATGCCTGTTGGAACGGGCGGAAAAGGTGTCGTCCTGCTTTCCGGCGGGATTGATTCGCCAGTGGCAGCTTTTTATATGCTCAAACGGGGAATGGTACCAATTTATGTTCATTTTCATTCTCTCCCCCACGTTTCCCCGGCTTCTATTGAGAAAGTGAAACAACTGGCTGTTGTCCTGTCTAAATATCAAAAAAAGCCAAAATTATTCATGGTTCCATTTTCTGAGGTTCAGGAGGATATTATGGAGAAAAACTTGGAAAAATACAGACTTTTACTTTATCGCAGGATGATGGTGAGAATTGCGAATAAGATTGCATATAATGAAAGAGCAAAAGCGTTAATCACCGGTGAATCACTGGGACAGGTTGCTTCCCAGACCATTGAAAATTTAGGGGCAGTTGATTCAGTCTCGGAACTCCCGGTTTTTCGTCCGCTGATCGGAATGGACAAACAGGAAATTATTGATACAGCAAAAAAATTAGATACATACTCCATTTCCATCCGTCCGCATGAAGACTGCTGTACCTTATTTTTACCTCAAAACCCGGCCACAAAGTCAACTCCTGAAGATTTGGAAAAAGAAGAAATCAAAATAGATATTTCTAACTTGCTCACCAAGTCCATTCAAAATACGGAAATCATTTATTGTTGACAGGATTATAGTTTAAAATCCGGAATTATTAAGTGTAAATTCGCCATCCATTTTATATAATTAATCAAATATTTTCTTTTTAATAGACCCTGATGATCATCGCAATCCCCAAGGAAATTTACTTTAATGAAAAACGTGTCGCAGCGATTCCTGCTACCGTAAAGAATTTTATTAAGGAGGGATTGGAAGTTTGGATTGAATCTGATGCAGGTAAAAAGTCTTTTTACCCGGATAAGGACTATTCCGAATCTGGAGCACATATCACTCCTGATTCAAAAAAATTATGCGAAATTTCAGATATCCTGATAAAGGTAAATCCTCCCACAATAGAGGAAGCCCAGCTTCTGAATGAAGGAACCTATTTTGTATCCTTATTTCAAACAATGAAAGAAAAGGAAATCATTGATATATTTCTTCAAAAAAAGATCACAGCTTTTTCCATGCATCTCATACCCAGAACCACACTTGCCCAAAAAATGGATGCATTGAGTTCCCAAAGTAACATCGCAGGATATTTAGCAGTTCTCATGGGAGCGGCACACTTACCGGTGTACATGCCCCTTTTAATGACTGCTGCAGGAACGATACCACCTGCAAAAGTTCTCATATTAGGTGCAGGAGTTGCAGGATTACAAGCGATTGCAACCGCACGGCGGCTGGGTGCAAATGTGGAAGTATTTGATGTACGTCCTGAAGTGAAGGAACAAGTAGAAAGTCTTGGAGCGAAATTTATCGAAGTGGAGCGAGGAGGTTCAGAAGGTGTGGGCGAAGGAGGATATGCAAAGGAAACATCTGAAGAATATCAACAAAAACAGAAAATGCTCATAAAGGAGAAAATATCAAGATCAAATCTGGTTATAACCACTGCGTTGATTCCCGGAAGACCTGCTCCTGTATTGATTCCATTGGAAATGGTAGAAGGAATGAAACCCGGTGCAGTCATCATGGATTTGGCTGCGGAAAATGGTGGGAATTGTGAATTGACACAAAAGGATGAAGTCATCACGCATAACGGTGTAATAATTGATGGAACCTCAAATATTGCAGGGATGATGTCTCATCATGCCAGTCAATTGTATGCTAAAAATATTTCCACTTTTATTACATACCTGATTAAAGATGGAAAACCGGAAGTAAATCTGGAAGATGAAATTATATCCGGTGCATTATTTACCCATGAAGGACAAATCACACATAAACAAACTGCAGAATTCTTTGAAAAGGAATAATTAGATGGAAATGATAAATATTCTCACCGTTTTTATTTTAGCAATTTTTGTTGGTTTTGAGATTATTACCAAAGTTCCTCCTACTCTTCATACTCCACTTATGTCCGGATCAAATGCAATATCAGGAATTGCGATTGTCGGCGCAATAATTGCAACCAGGATTGATGGAACTATCAGTACCTGGCTGGGATTGGTGGCGGTGATCCTGGCAACCATCAATGTGGTGGGAGGATTTATGGTAACGGACAGAATGCTGAAAATGTTCAAACGGAAATAGTTAGCGATGTCTGAATATGTAAATCTTTTTTATGTATTAGCAGCAGTATTTTTTATGCTGGGGCTTAAACAACTCAGCCATCCCAGAACAGCTCGGACAGGTAATGCTTTAGCTTCTTTGGGAATGTTTATTGCAATTCTTGCAACCCTCATTGCCTATACTTCTTTAGATTATACTTATATTTACGTTGGAATGATCATTGGAAGTATTATTGGTGTTACCTTTGCAATTAAAGTAGAAATGACCTCTATGCCTCAATTAGTAGCTTTATTTAATGGATTCGGCGGAGGTGCGTCTGCTTTGGTAGCTACAGCGGAATTTTTTAGTAAAATAACACTGGAAAATCATCCTGTTTTTCTTACATCCACGATCGTTATAAGTGTCTTTGTCGGAACCCTTACATTAACAGGAAGCATCATTGCTTTTTGCAAACTTCAGGGAATCATCAGTGGAAGACCTATTGTATTCCCCGGACAACAGATACTGAATGGCTTATTTGCTATTTTTTTGATTTTCCTGGGAGTTTATATTGTCATGAGTGATGCACATTTTCTAAACAGCTTTTATGGTCTGGTCATTATCGCCGGATTGTTAGGTATAACCCTGACCATTCCAATTGGGGGAGCTGATATGCCAGTGGTTATTTCCCTTTTGAATTCTTATTCCGGTGTAGCGGCAGCTTCTACAGGATTTGTCCTGCTTAATAATGGTCTCATTATTTCAGGAGCACTGGTGGGAGCTTCAGGATTGATATTGACCAATATCATGTGTAAAGGAATGAATCGGTCTTTGGCGAATGTAATTTTTGGGGCTGTGGGAGTGGAACAGGATACATTATCCGAATCTGGTGGAAAACAGATCAATATCAAAAGTTATTCAACAGAAGAAGCAGCGATGATCCTGGATGCTGCAGAAAAAGTAATTGTAGTTCCGGGTTATGGATTGGCAGTGGCTCAGGCCCAGCATGCTGTTCGGGAGGTAGCTGATTATCTGGAAGAAAAAGGGAAAACCATCTTATATGCGATCCATCCCGTTGCCGGGCGTATGCCGGGGCACATGAATGTTTTGTTGGCAGAAGCAAATATTCCGTATAATAAATTGAAAGATCTGGACGAAATAAATCCGGAATTTGAAGATTGCGATGTAGCGGTAGTATTGGGAGCTAACGATGTCGTTAATCCCGCAGCAAGGCACGACACTTCAAGTCCAATTTATGGAATGCCGATTTTAAATGTAGATAAATCTCAAACTGTTATGATCAATAAGCGAACTATGAATCCCGGATTCGCTGGGATTCAGAATGAATTGTTTGGTTATGAAAACTCAATTATGGTTTTTGGAGATGCAAAAGCAATGTTGACAGATTTGTTGAAAGATCTGAAAGAATTATAACCGGATAAAAAAACCCCCCGAATAATCGGGGCTTTTTTCGTGTCATCCTATGATAACACTTGATCGGTTGACAATATAAGGTAAGGTCCACACAGCCGAATGAAATGCTTCTTCCGAGTCAAAAAATGATCCGTAATCGATTACGCTGAAGAATCCCCGGTACACCCGTTTATCAATTCCCCACCCGGGACCATGGATCGTCCAGACTTTTGTAAAAATATTATCATTCGCTGTTGCATCCTCTCCAATCCCATTGTCATGCATTTTCTTCCTTGCTTTATGGAATCTTGATCTTCCATAATGAAAAGACACCCTTTCTCCGCTTTCATATTCAAACTCCGGTCCTTCGTTGGATACAGTTAATTCCACCTTTACATCCATCCATGATTCAAACGTAGGCAGGGAATCACGGGAAATGAATTCATCTGAATTCAGTTCCGAATCAAGAACAAAAACTGAATTCCAGTTTCCGATTTCATCATTTGTAAAATACTCCAGTTTCCGGATATCCATTTTTGTTCCAGTTTTTCCAATCCCAAGAGTTAATGCATCAATTTTCCATCTTTTCTGGTTATTTATTCTGGGTTCATTCACAAACCGGACTTTTCGTTGAAAATCAAAGGTAAACTCCTTTTCAAACGTAAACGTATCATTTAAAACTGTATCTATTATTGTGGACAGAAATATTCCTTCTACTGTGCGAATGATGTCCGCAATGGAGTAATCTTCCTCATGAATATATGTAATTGTTTTGGTGATTGAACTTACTCTGCGGCCAAACTTGAATACATAACCACTGTCCGGGTGATAGGATTCAAGGGTTTTTGCTCCGTAATCTGTTTCAAGTCCTTCAACATAATCAGAGGTGGCTCCTTCATCATCAAAACCGTCTAATCCAAATGCATCATCGCCATCGAGTAATGCGTTGAGTTCCGCTTCTCTGGATGAATACGAATCCATTTTAGATTCACATCCAGTTAAAATGAGTCCGGTTGTAAGAAGGATTATTTTTATTTTAGTCATGGTCATTCTCCTTTTTTTTTACATTATTTCCAAAAATGTTTTCCGTTCTTTTTAAATTGTGAACGATCACGTTTTTTCCCACCCTTTTTATGATGTTTTAATTGGTCCCGGACTTCCTTCCTGAATCTGTGTTCAAAACCAATCAATTTTGCTCTTTGAACATTGTTTAAATGTCCTTCAAGCCCATTAATAAAAGATTTTTTTGCTTTTAACTTTTTTTCTCCCAAATCAGACAGGTCATCTAATAATTTGTTCAAATCCTTATTAGAAAGTGCATCTCCCCTTTCGACTTTTTCCCTGATCTCTGTATTCAATTTTTTTTCCTTTTCTGCAAGAGCATCCATAGCTTCCCTATGTTCTCTGAAGCGGGGAAAAAATTTTTCAGCTTCTTCATTTGTGAGTTTCAAATGTTCAGTTAATCGCCAGGCGATCATCATTTCCATTTTTTCTTTTTTCTCATTTTGCCCCATCACCATTGTAACTGACAGAAGTAAAATTAACAAAATTGTATTTTTCATTATTATATTTCCTTTCCCTGTGGTAACAAATCTATATCCAGTTCATAAAGAAACGTAGCAGTTTCAAAAATATCTTCTCCAGAATTCACTAAGAATAATGCCATATCGTCTAAATAGGCGGAGGTATCTATCTCCATAAATTCCTGATTATTTTCAGCATAGAAATCATAAATAATCGGCGATTGTTCTAATGATTCAACGGTCAGAAATCCAAACATTAAAATTAACATTCCGCCCAGCAATGTCTGAGTTAATTGCTGTCTTTTCCTAAAATTATTGAATCGTTTTTCGTGAATATTTGCGATAAAAACATTATCATCCAGTTCATCATTATGAACTGTTAAAGACAATTTTAATTTATCCTCAAATTTCATACTGCATCCTTAAATCGATTTTTTAGTTGATTTATGCCATGATGATAATTCACCTTTGCAGATCCTTCACTTATTCCCAAAATTCCGGAAATATCCTTGTACGGAAGATCCTGTGCAATTCTCATGATAACAACCATCCGTTGCGTTTTTGGAAGGGTTGCAACAAGATTCCAAATTTCTTTTTTTGACCAATCCTTTTCCATATCCTGATCATAGGAACCTGTTTCTGCAGTCTGGTCCAGGTGAAGATATTTTTTCCAGCGGGCTTTTCGAATAAATGAGTTGGCTGTATTAAGCTGGATTCGATAGAGATAACTTGTAAATGCTGCTTCAAACCGGAAATGGTGTAAGGATTTGAATAACTTGATGAATACATCCTGTGCAAGGTCCTCCGCATCCATGGGATCTTTGGTAAATTTGAGAAAAAATTGATAGGTGGATTGAAGATGCCGTTTAACCAACTCGTCATACGCAGACTGATTGCCTTCCTGAAATTGTTTGATAAGTTCATGATCATTTTGCATTTCATTTGTCCCTTTAGACATACTTCTCTACCAAAGGTTAAATAAAAATATTTTATTTTCTGTGCAGGAAAACAAGGAGAATATCATAGTTTTTAACACAGCAATTTACCTGTATCCTAATTTGAATTCAGTTAATTTTCCTGTATGAATTATACCCGAGGAGAAAGGTTTACTGCCACTCCGGAACAGTCCAATGCAATTTGTCATGATCCTGCTCCCCTGATGATCCTTGCAGGTGCAGGCACCGGTAAAACTACTACCCTGCTCTATCGTTTTGTCTATCTGATTGAAAATTTAAAAATAAAACCAAAAGAAATCCTTGCCATTACCTACACAGATAGAGCCGCACGGGAATTGACAGAAAGACTCGTGAAAGAATTAGGAACAAAAGTAAGGGACTCTACAATCAGTACGTTTCATTCCTTTTGTTACAATTTAATTCAGGAATACGGATCACATGAAAATCAGCCCCAATTGATAGAGGAAAGTGAATCTGTTTATCTTATCTTAAACAATTTTGACAATTTACGTCCATACCACTCAGATGAGTTCCCCCTGAATCCTCATAAATCTGTGGGAGAAGCGATACCATTTATAAACAGATGCCGGGATGAAATGATTTCACCGGAAGATATGGATGTGAATTTATTGGAAAACTCAATGATATCGATCGAAAAGATAAATCAGTTGAATGATATTCGGAATATTTTTGAATTTTATCAAAATATCAAAAAAAAGCTGGGTCTGGTTGATTATGGAGATATGATTTTTCAGGCATGGTCTCTTTTAAAAAATGATCCTTCGGTTTTAGCTAAAATTCAAAAAAAAATTCACCATATAATCATTGATGAATTTCAGGATAATAATTATGCCCTGAATCAAGTCATCGGACTGATTGCTGAAAAAAATAAATCCATCACCGCTGTAGGAGATGATGATCAAACCATTTACAGTTTTCGTGGAGCCAGTAAATATAATCTGGACTTTTTTAAGAAAAGGTATCAAACCCATCCAAAATACCAGAGAGTTACCCTTGGGACATCTTTCCGTTCTCATCAACAGATATTGAACGCTGCTAATAATGTAATAAAAAATAATTATGAGAGAATGGATAAAAATCTGGTTTCTTTTGAAAATAAAACCGGACCGAAACCTAAACTCTTATATGCCGATATGGATGTCCATCCGGAAATAATCCTCAAAATGGTCAAAGATTATTTATCAAAAGGATATCCATTAAAGGAAGTTGCCATTTTGTGCAGATCAATTGCCAAAGCAAAATCAATGCTTCTGTATCTCCAAAAGTCCCGAATTCCCGTTGCCAACCGCTTTGTTAAATATTTTGAAATTGAATCCATTAAAATCCTCAATTCCTGGTGTCAGGTGGTAGGAAGGGGAACGTATCAGGATTCAGCATTTTTTCATTTGATGAAAATAAATATGGGACTCAATGAAGCGATACGATGGATTCAGTGTATAAAAAAACGGAGCAAATTTTCTGTAATGGATCAAATATTGAGGAGCAATATAGATTCCGAATTTCCAAAAACATTGAGTGATCTAATCCGGAATGTAAAGTCATTGCAAAATCAATCCATAAAAAAAACTGCTGGGGAGACAATCTGGGATATTTGTGTTCAGACGGAATTGCTCAGACCATTAATAAAACGATATGATTATTTTGATCAATTATCCTTGATAAATGTGGGACATTTTATTAAAAAAGCCCAGCAATTTTCTTCCCGTGAAAAAGAAAACCGGGGATTACGGGAATTTAATATGTATCTTGAGACACTCATGGAGACCGGTGGAATTTCCGTCAAATATCCTGAGGATAATCGCAAAACAGATACCGTAACCATCAGCACCATTCATGGTGTAAAAGGCGGTGAATTTTCAATCGTGTTCATCCCATTTAATCGAAGTGGAAGTTTCCCAACAAATTTTAAACAGAAACCTGTTATCAGCAAACCGCCGGATGAATGGATGCACTATACATCTCATACCAATCTGTCACCTAAAGAACACCATTATGAAGAAGAAAGACGGCTGTTTTATGTAGCGGTAACCCGGGCAAAAGAGCATTTGATTTTGTTAGCACCAAAAAAAGCAACATCTGTATTCATTAAAGAATTGGATAAGTCATTAATTGAGGAGGAAGAAATGGAACCGATAAAAACTGAAAATTCAACCCTTAAAACACAAACCGGATTAAGAGAAGTGTATGAACAAAAACTGCAGAATTCTCTTGCTAAAGATAATTTTGAACGGGCACAGAATATGATTTCAGCATTGAAGACTATCAGGGATTTAGAAAGAGGAATTCCCTTTAAAACCGGTAATGTATCAGATTGGGAAAAAGAGTTGATCGTTGATATGGAAAAATATGATATAAAATCAGATATTGAAGAAATATATCTATCCGCAACGGCGATAGAAACCTATAAAAGTTGTCCTTTAAAATACCGGCTTTCCTTTCAGGATAATGTCCCGGAGTCTGCCAGTAAACCTCAGATGGCTTTTGGAAGTATTATTCATAAAGTGCTTCAAAGATTTCATGAACCGGAAAAAAAACTAACAGAGGAAAGAATATTACTACTTTTGGATGAAGAATGGAAACCGGAAGAATTCGATTATTTGGCTCGTGAGGAAAAATTCCGTGACCAGGGAAAAAGTATTTTAATTGAATATGCCAAACGAACAATTGAAAATCCCCCAAATGTTCTCAAAAGAGAAGAACCTTTTGAATTTTCTTTAGACGATAATATTCTTATTCGTGGTAAAATAGACAGGATTGATGAAATAAAAAATGGAACTTCTGTAATAGATTACAAAACAAGCAAAACGCCATCCAAAGCGGAAAAAAATATCCAATTAGCTGTTTATTGTCTTTATCTGGCTCAGGCAGTGGAGGAGAATATCAAGGGAATTCCTGCTTCTGCAAGTCTTTATTTTCTCAGGGAAAAGGAAGAACCCATGCGGTCCCATTCATTTTCAGAAGATGAATTGAATGATACTAAAGAGATAATATTAGACATTGCACAAAAAATTCGAGCGAACCTGTTTGAACCGAAAACCGGCTTCCATTGCAATTGGTGTGATTATAAACATTTGCTTTGTCCCGAGTGGGAAACGAAGGTGTAAATTTAATTTTTATTAATCTGTTATTCCCAATTTAGTCGGGAATCCAACAGATTTAAAGTCGCTCTGAGTAGTCCTGACGAAGGCGAGGTATTATCGAAGAGAGACATTCTTTATATGCAAAAACCATTAATCGGTAACGCTTCGTTTCTCCGACGAGTCGGGGCAGGCTACTTCGATACTCAGGGTGACGGAAAAAAAGTACATGACAAAATTTAACAGATGGATTGAACTCAACCTTCGGTCCCTTCTCTTGGAAAAAGAAGGGGAGATTTAGTTTAGTAGAATATGGGAGTTCCATATCTTGTCAAGAGAGGGATGACGAAGGCAGGGTGAGTTTTTTATGCAAGATCAAATCTCCATGTCCTCCCCAACCAATTTTAGAAATATTATCGAACGTATCAATATTCCCCTCTCTTCAAAAGAGAGGGGTTAGGGGAGAGTTTATAAATATACGGTAATTAACCCCATATTTTCTGTACTGGACTGGAAACCAAGAATATTTCTGTTACCGGAATTCCAAAATCGCTGTTGAAATAATAATTCAATTTGTAGTTGGTAATACTGCTCGTCTGCACATGAAATTCCTCCACAGACTGGAATGTCTGTTTTACGATTACTTTTTTCTTGACAACCTGTTGATAATATTGAAATTTGAATGAGTGTTAAAAATATTAAAATCCATTCTTTTTATTTCTTACTGTTTTTGTATTTCGTAATATTTTTTGAAAGACACACAGAATTCGGAACCATATGAATTTCGCCGTCATTTTCAATGGTTGTGTAACGAAGGTCAATTTCAATTATTTTACCCTCACAACCGGTAATGTTTACATGGTCGCCAATGTCGTAGGGTTTGTACAAAATGACCATGATTCCCGCTAAAAAATTGGACAATGCATCCTTGAATGCAAAACCAACTGCGAAACCGGTTAATCCCAAACTGGCAACAATGGCGGATATGTCAATTCCTAATGTTCCCAATGCTGTAACAATTCCCATGATGATTAAACCGATATTCGAAGTCGTTCCGATTAATTTATATATTTTAAAGGTACTGGGGTTTTTGGATTTGCCTATACGAATAATTACCCATTTTGAAATTTGCCCTGCAAAAAGAAAAAGCGCAAATACAACCCCAACGGAAATGAGTTGAGTTGAGTACTCTTTAAGATTTGCTATGTACGATTCCATACACTCTACCAGTGATTAAATATTACTACGGACAAGCATTAATTCCAATTTTCCGATAAATTCATCAGCTTTCACAGTCACTTTTTTGGGAAAATAAAATACAGAATCAACTTCAGTTTCGGTGGGAGGTGAGGAATAATTTGATGTAATGGAAAAAACATCTGCAATGGTGGAGTCATTTTCTACTGTGATAATTGTTGTATCTCGGTTGGATCCCGAATAATCCGATACGATCAAGCTGGTAATCACCTTGTGCAGTGTATCCGAAAGAGATAGGTTCAACTCAAAAGAATCTTCAGACGTGTATTTATCTCCGTTCAATGAATAAGTGAATTGGTGTTCCGTGTTGATGACTACCGGAAGATTCTCAACAAGTCCGTATTCAGCCTCAGGTGGTCCTACACATCCGGTTACAAACAGGAGATACAGGCTCGTAGAATTAATCAGGATTAATCGAAAGTTATTCATCGGTAACAGTCGCTTCTTCCAGAAATTCGATCTCTGATTTATCAACCAATTCCTGCGGGAGTGATTTTGATGTTTTTGCACCCAGTTTTTTTATGGTTTCTGCCCGTTTAACTAAATTACCTTTTCCT
>CAZFKU010000011.1:0-31177 GCA_964518835.1 uncultured bacterium | reverse complement strand
CAGCTTTTTTCAGGAGAATCTTTTTCCTGAAGAGATATTTAAAAATGATTTTGAAGATATTGTTTTTCCAGCATATCCAGAAATTGGCAAAGTAAAAACCGTATTAGTAGAGTTAGGTGCTGTATATGCCAGTTTGTCGGGAAGCGGCTCGACTGTGTATGGAATCTTTAATGATGAATCTGCGGCTGTATCAGCGGAAACACATTTTAGTTCGTCCTACCACACAATCGTAACCTTTCCTGCCAATTCATAATTCTATTGCTGACATTACCCAGCAGGGATTAACTGGATTTTTGGGGCGTCGTCTAACGGCAGGACACCGGGTTTTGGTCCCGGCAGTCGGGGTTCGAGTCCCTGCGCCCCAGCAAATAATGGATAAAATTTTTTAACAGAACATACTAAATGACAACGTTAACAGATGAATTGAAGATATTTTCCGGCAGGAGCAATTCTCAATTGGCTCAGAGAATTACGGACTACCTGGATATCCCTCTGGGTAAAATTTCCACTAGGAATTTTGCTGACGGTGAGTTGTGGGTAAAATACAAAGAAAATGTTCGAGGGAAAGATGTTTTCATTATTCAGTCAACCAACAGTCCTGCAGAAAATATTATGGAATTGATACTCATGCTGGATGCCGCTATTCGTGCCTCCGCAAAAAGGGTTACAGCAGTTATCCCCTATTTTGGATACGCAAGACAGGACAGAAAAGACACTCCCCGTGTTCCCATATCATCCAGAGTTTTGGTAGATTTATTTACCGCATCGGGAGCAAACCGCATTATCAGCATGGATTTACATTCTACCCAGATTCAGGGTTTTGCATCTATTCCGTTTGACCATTTATACAGCAGGATCGTTTTATTAAATGAAATTAAAAAACGGTATAAAACTCCGGAAAAAACAGTGGTGCTTTCACCCGATGTCGGATCTGCACCCATAAGTCAGGCATATGCAAAAAGATTGGGGATGCATTTTGCTTTAATTGATAAACGGAGATATTCGCCGAACAAAGCTGAGATTATGCATCTCATTGGTAATTTAGACGGAAAAGATGTGCTCATCATAGATGACATGATAGATACAGCAGGGACAACTGTAAATGCTGCTGAAGCAGCCCTGAAGCATGGAGCGAAGTCGGTCTCGGCTGTGGCTACCCATGCAGTCTTGTCTGATCCGGCACTTGAACGAATTAAAGATTCTGAGATTAAGCACATTCTATTGACCGATACCATTTATATTTCTGAAGAAAAAAAACTTGCGAATATGGATGTGGTTTCGGTAGCAGGTATTTTTGGAGAAGCCATAAAACGAATTCACCTAGGTGAATCCGTTAGTGCGCTTTTTGATTTTTAATTGGAGAAAACAATGGCACAACAATATGAACAATTAAACTTAACTGAAAGAACAGAAAGAGGAGGAAGTTCCGCCCGTCTCCTTAGAAAAAATGGAATTATCCCTGCAAATTATTATTACAAAGGGGTAGAAAACATTAATCTTTCGGTGAATAAAATTGAACTTTTAAAATCTTTACGATCTGGTCATCGCATATTTAAAGTTGATTTAAAAGGCGATACTCAATATGTGATGGTAAAAGATATCCAATATCATCCTGTAACAGATGATATTATTCATATTGATCTTATGCGAATACGCAGGGATGAAAAGATGACCATTTCCGTTCCGTTGGTTCTGGAAGGGGATGCGCCGGGAGTGCAAGAAGGAGGTGTGATGATGCAGAATTTAACCTCTATTGAAATCAACTGTCTTCCTGCAGATGTTCCTGAACAGGTGGTGGTGGACATTTCGGATTTGGAAATGCATGCCAGTTTAAATGTAGAAGACCTAGAAGTTTCAGATGAATTGGAAATATTAACCAGCAGTGACCTTTCGGTTGTGAGCTGTCAGCCTCCGAAGGAAGAAATTGAAGAAGAGATTGAAGAAGAGGAAGTTGAACTTGCTGAAGGCGAAGAACCCGAAGAGAGCGAAGAAGCACCAGAATCCAAAGAGGATAAATCTGAAGAATCATGATCGCCTTTTTAGGGCTTGGAAATCCGGGAAGTACTTATGCAGACACAAAACATAATGCAGGATTTTGGATTGTGGATGAATTAGCCAGAAGATGGAATCTTAGGTTCAAACCGGGAAAAGGTGATTATGTGTACACCCGTAAAAACAATGGAAATGCTCTTTTGGTTAAACCTACAACCGGCATGAATAAAAGCGGACTTGCAGTGAAAACCATTTCCCGGGATTGGGACATTTCTGTGAACGAACTCCATGTCGTTGTGGATGATGTGGACCTGCCTTTGGGGAAAATGAGAATTCGTCCTAAAGGCGGAGACGGATGTCACAGAGGGATGGAGTCAATTATTTATCACATGGGCAGTACTCATTTTCCAAGAATCCGGTATGGAGTCGCCGCTGAAGATCACCGGCGACCCGCAGAAAAATATGTACTGAAACCATTTAGAAAAAAGGATCGCCCCCTGGCTGATGAAATGATTCACATTACAGCAGACGCTGCAGAATCTGTTTTGTATGCAGGTTTGGACAAAACAATGAATAAATATAATTCCTGAGGAAAAATAAACGATGAATAACATGAATACGAATTTATGGTTAATACTAACTGCCGGTGTGTTGGCATTGATATTCTCTGTGTGGAAAACACGGTGGATAGAAAAACAGGACGAAGGCACTGGCAAAATGAAGACAATTGGTGCAAATATCGCTGAAGGTGCAATGGCATTTTTAAAAGCGGAGTACCGTGTGTTGGTCATTTTTGTGATTGCTGTAGCGGCATTATTAGGATTTGCAAACTGGGGGAAAACAGGTTCAAGCAGTTTGATTGCACTGTCTTTTGGAACAGGAGCCCTGACTTCTGGGTTGGCGGGATTTCTTGGAATGCGTGTTGCCACAAAAGCAAATAACCGTACGACCCACGCTGCCAGGACAGGTATCGCTCCGGCTTTGAATGTTGCATTCACGGGAGGATCAGTCATGGGACTTTCCGTGGTGGGCTTGGGGGTATTGGGACTGGGATCCTTGTTTGTTTTTTATAATTCATATTTTGAAGGCGAATTTTCAGTAATCCTGACGGTGATTTCCGGGTTTTCCCTGGGTGCTTCATCCATTGCATTGTTTGCTCGTGTTGGTGGCGGGATTTATACAAAAGCAGCTGATGTGGGGGCGGATTTAGTTGGCAAGGTTGAAGCAGGAATTCCCGAAGATCATCCGTTGAACCCTGCCACAATCGCAGATAATGTGGGTGACAATGTTGGGGATGTAGCCGGAATGGGTGCGGACCTCTTTGAATCCTACGTTGGTTCCATCATTGGTTCTATGGTGTTGGGAGCCAGCATTTTAGTTGCAGGAGGCTTTGATTTGAATTTTGTGGTTTTACCCTTGATAATTGCAGCATCGGGAATTGTGGTTTCGATTCTCGGGACATTTATGGTTTCGGTAAAAGAAGGAGGAAATCCTCAAAAAGCTCTCAATAGAGGGGAATTCGGATCGTCATTAATTATGGTTGTTGTTATGTATTTTCTAATTATGAAGATGCTTCCCGGTACTTATACAATGAACGGAACGGAATATTCCAGTTTGGGAGTTTTTTGGGCAACCACAATCGGATTAATAGCAGGTCTTGGAATAGGATTGATTACTGAGCATTATACCGGTACTCACACTTCCCCGACAAAATCCATTACCCGACAATCACTTACAGGTCCCGCAACAAATATAATCGCCGGACTGGGTGTTGGAATGCAGTCCACCGCTATTCCTATTCTCATCATTGCATCAGGAATAATAGGAGCTCATTATTTTGCCGGGTTGTACGGAATTGCAATGGCTGCCCTTGGGATGCTGGCAAATACCGGAATTCAGCTTGCTGTGGATGCTTACGGTCCCATTTCGGATAATGCCGGGGGAATTGCTGAAATGGCTGATCTCCCATCTGAAGTTAGAAATCGTACAGATAAACTGGATGCTGTGGGTAATACGACCGCTGCTATTGGAAAGGGGTTTGCCATTGGATCAGCAGCTCTCACAGCATTGGCTTTATTTGCTGCATTTATGGTACAGTCCGATATTAAAACCATTGATGTTTCGAATCCCTTAGTCATGGCAGGATTATTTGTGGGAGGAATGCTGCCGTTCCTTTTTTCTTCTCTTGCAATGGGAGCTGTGGGAAGGGCGGCAATGGCAATGATAGAAGAAGTGCGTCGTCAATTTAAGAATATACCGGAATTATCGGCTGCTCTTTCGGTGATGAATAAATACGAAGATGAGGATGAATGGACGGAAGAGGACCAAAAAATATTTGATGCTGCTGACGGTAAAGCTGAATTTGGAAAATGCGTAGAAATATCGACACAATCAGCTATTAAGGAAATGATTATCCCCGGACTATTAGCGATTTTAACTCCAGTAATTGTTGGATTCGCTTTTGGCGCTGAAACCCTTGGAGGTTTGCTGGCAGGTGTAACGGTTTGCGGAGTTCTGATGGCAATCTTCCAGTCCAATGCCGGTGGTGCCTGGGATAATGCCAAGAAAATGATAGAAGAGAAAATTGAAATTGATGGCAAAACATATGGGAAAGGTTCTGAAGCACACAAGGCGGCTGTAGTAGGTGATACGGTGGGTGATCCATTCAAGGATACTTCTGGTCCATCGCTGAATATTTTAATTAAACTGATGTCAGTTGTATCTTTGGTCATCGCACCATTATTGGAGGAAATAAAATGAGATATTATGAAACTATGTATATTGTGAATCCAGGCTTTGAAAAAGAGCGGTTAAATAAGATCATAGAAACAATCAATGATGAATTTGAGAAGAATAAAGTAAATGTGATAAACCATTATGTCTGGGGGAAAAAGCATCTTGCCTATTCCATTCAAAAACACAAATACGGGAATTATCTTCTGATTCACTTTGAAAATGATAAACAACATTTCCTGTTGGATTTGGAAATGTTTTTAAAATTGAATACATCAGTAATGCGTCACCAAACCGTACGGCTGGATAAAAAACCGAAGGTTGTAGAACTGGAGGATATTATCATCGAAAATGAAATGATTGAAACAGGCGGAAATGATGGTGAGATCGGCACTGAAGAAACTTTTATCCCGGATCCTGTCGACACTAAAATTGTTGAGGACACAGATGAGGATGCTCAAGAGAGTGAAGTGTCCCCTGTAGAAACTCAACAGGCAGAAACAGAAGATGAAAATGTGGAGAAAGTTTCACAAGAAGAAATAGAAGATTAGAGGAAAACATGACACTTATAAACAAAAAGAAATACTGTTATTTTAAAGAAAACGGAATAACTGAGATTAACTACAAGGATGTAAAATTGCTAAGGCGTTTTATCACTGAACAGGGAAAAATAATGCCGCGGAGAGTCACAGGAACAAGTGCAAAAATGCACAGAAAACTAGTCAGAGAAATTAAGAGAGCCCGTAACCTTGCCTTGATCCCCTATACAAATATAAACCAGGAAGGATAAAAAAATGGATGTCATATTATTGAAGGATGTAGACAATCTTGGTACAGCAGGGGATGTGGTAAAGGTGAAACCGGGATTTGCAAGAAACTTTCTCGTTCCCCGAGGGTTGGCGCTAAGGGCTTCCAAACAGAATTTAGCCGTTGCGGAAGAACGAAAACGAGTGATCAGAAACCGGGCGGGAAGAGCTCAGAAAGTATATATTAATTTGGGAAATTCCATCACCAAGACAGAACTGACCATTGAAGTGCAGGTGGGGGAGGAAGAGCGGATGTTTGGTTCTGTTACCAGCCAAGACATTCAACAGGCTTTATCGGATAAAGGAATTACAGTGGACAGGCATGCCATTCAGCTTGAAGAACCTATCAAAGCGCTGGGAGTGTACAATGTACCGGTAAAAGTAACACCCGACCTCATCCCTGAATTAAAATTATACGTGATTAAAACCATTTAGCAAAAAAGCGGTTAAAATTCCGGGAACCTGATTCAGGAATTCACAACTTATCCCTGAATTCAGATAATTCCCAGAGAGAATAATCCTGAATTAAAATCCCGTCTCTTTCGGACTGAAATGAAGCGAGGGAGCGTATGTTTTCCCAATATGTGGAAAGAAATGAAGGGAAAGAATTCCCTTTTTCGATAAACAGTAAACGCTCTCCGCCTAAAGAATTCAGAGGATATAAAAATGAATACAGAGTCTTGTGATATTTGATTGATAAACAGGATGCTTCTTTCTCCGGTTTGAGACACAGATTTATCATGGATGGAATTTGATAGTTGTTTGCAGTAATTCTATATTCATTAAATTCTGGATGATCTTTCAGGAAAACATTTAGATTTTTTATCAAACCATTGTACAAGTAATATCGATTTGTAATGTCGTTTTTCCCTTTCAATGGCAGAACAGGATAAAAGGTCTGAACAGTGATAATAAGAATCAAAAACAGGGAAAAGCCCCACTGAAACAGGAGCTTTTTTTTATGACTTTTTCCTGTTTTCCCTAAATGTATTGAAAAGAGAAAAATTCCTCCGTAAAAGATGGGAGCAGGCCAGTTTAATTCAAACCGTGAAAACAGGGAATGAATGATAAAATAAAATAGGGGGACTGCTGTAACCAATGCGAAATATAATTCTTTGGAAGAAACATTGACATAATCTTTAATAAGGGATTTAACATGTCTCCACGGCAGGGTCATGGTATAATAAAATAAAACCGGACCCAATAAAAGCGCTACACCACTCCATAATTCAATAAATGAATCAATACCTCCTTTTCCGGAAATATGACCACCTTGATATTTTACAAATGCCCAATCATTTTGTGTATTCCAAAGAATAAAAGGTGAAAAGACAGCAAAGGCAATCACAAACGAAAGGTAAAACCGATAATCTTTAAGATGAGCTCTGAATGGTCGGCAAATGACAGGAAACAGACCAATCCCAACTGCAATAAACAATACGGATATTTTAGACAAAAATGCCAGACCAAGGAATAATCCTCCTAAATAAAAACAATCAGGATTTTCCATAAAAGCCTTGTAATAGATACACACAGACAGCAGAGAAAAAAACGCCAGAGGTGAATCAGGAGTCGTGACAATTCCGTTTGTATGAAACAGGATATTTATCCAAAATGTAGTAAAAAGAATGACTCCGGTTTTTGAGTTAAATTCTTTTTTCCCGAAATGGAAAAGGAACATTGACATAAAACTGTACAGGACCAAACCGCCAACCCTGATGCCAAAACCGTTTTCTCCAAACAGGATTGTACCCAATTTTATGATGAGCGCTACCATAGGTCCATGATCAATATAACCCCATGCCAGATGGCGGGAGTACATCATGTAATAGGCTTCATCATCAATAACTGAGGTTTTCAAAATAAAAAATCCCCGCAAAACTAAAAGTCCTGCAGAAATTATCATCAGAATTATGAATTGGCGGCTCATCTATGGGTAAATTTAAATCCACATTATAAAAAGAATCTTTTAAAAACAGTCATGGTTTTTATTGACTGGTGATTTGTTTGACACCTATTTTTAATGAGTATGTTTGCAGATATAGCCTTTCCCATTTCCAGTTACACCATCTTTACCTATTCTATTCCTCATGAATTCAGGGATCAGATAGATATTGGTTCAAGGGTCACAGCACCGCTGGGGAAAAGAAGGACAACTGGCATTATTGTTGGTTTCCCTCAAAAGCCCGTATTTACCGGTGTAATTAAAAATATTACAGCTCTTGTTGATCCTTATCCCGTTTTGGATGAGAGTCTTTGGAAATTAATTCAATGGATGAGCGCTTATTATTTCACCCCAATTGGTCAGGTTGCCAAAACCGTATTACCGGCACAACTTTCCATGAAATATTCACCATCAAAGAAATGGATGGCAGAGGCTTTCCCTGAATCAGGATCAGATGATTTGGTGTCGAGTGCCCCTGCCCAAAAAAGGATTATTGACTTTTTGCATAAAAACAAAAGTATGATTCCGGTATCAGCTTTGAAACATTTAGCATCGGATCCAATGCAAGTGTGCAGAGCCCTTGAAAAGAAACAATTCATTCGTTTGACTGCAGTGGAATCCATCCCGGACATTACAGGTTTCACATTTGATCCCATTGAAAAGAAGGTTTCTTTTTCCGAGTCACAGCAGTCAGTATTGGATGAACTTATCCCTAAAATCCAAAAGCAGAAATTTATTTCGAGCCTGCTCCATGGTGTGACGGGAAGCGGAAAAACAGAGATTTATATTGAAGCAGTCAGGCAATGTATGGAATTGAAAAAATCAGCAATTATTTTACTTCCGGAAATTTCTCTTACACCTCAAATAGCAGGACGATTTTCAGCTGTTTTTGGGGACAAAGTAGCACTGTGGCACTCAAAGATGACACCGGGAATACGGGAGTGGACATGGAAGAAAATATGCAGTGGTGAATGTAATATAGTCATCGGTGCCCGCAGTGCTGTGTTCACTCCGGTTAAAAATTTAGGGCTGATCATTGTGGATGAGGAACAGGAATCCGCCTACAAACAGGAGTCCCCGGCAC
This sequence comes from uncultured bacterium, assembly GCA_964518835.1. Classification (GTDB taxonomy): domain Bacteria; phylum Fidelibacterota; class Marinisomatia; order Marinisomatales; family AB-629-J13; genus AB-629-J13. The sequence continues at coordinate 22,617 of CAZFKU010000011.1, read as the reverse complement.
CCCGGTATCATGCTAGAGATGTTGCTCTGATGAGGGGAAAACTCCACAAAGCAGTTGTTGTACTTGCCAGCGCTACTCCCAGCCTGGAAAGCTATTACAATAAAGCTCTGGGAAAACATACTCCCCTTTCACTCCCGGACAGGTTTGGCGGTGCCTATTATCCACAGGTTCATTTGGTTGATATGAAAGAGGAAAAAGATGAAACAGGAAAACCCGACCAGCTTTTATCAAGCATACTATTACGTAAAATTCATGGACGATTGAATGCCAGTGAACAGGTGATCCTGCTGCAAAACCGAAGAGGTTATTCTCCGGTGATGCGATGTTTAGACTGCGGTCTAATTTTGGAATGTCCCCATTGCAAACTGCCTTTAACCTATCACAAGACAGGATTGAAATTAAAATGTCATTGCTGCAGATTTGTTAAACCCGGAATACCCGATGTGTGTCCCGATTGTCAGAGCGATAAATTACATTTGTTCGGTACCGGAACACAAAAAGCGGAAGAATTTCTGGGAAAGGCTTTTCCCGGAGCAAACATAGCACGAATTGATACGGACACAGCCAGGGGAAACCATTCACTAACGTCTAAGTTAAAAAAGTTTGCCAATAAAGAATTGGATATTCTTATTGGGACCCAAATGATCGCCAAAGGGCTGGATTTTGAAAACGTAACTCTTGTGGGTGTTATCAATGCCGATACAGGATTATATCTTCCTGACTTCAGGGCAGGTGAACGAGTGTTTCAACTCATTTATCAAGCTGCAGGCAGGGCTGGACGGCATAAAAAACCGGGGGAGGTAATAATTCAATCCTACCAGCCGGACAATCCGGTCATAAAGTGCGCATCGAGCTTGGATTTGAAAAAGTATTACAATATCGCTTTAAGCGAACGAAAAACACTGAATTACCCTCCCTTCAGTTGGATGTGCAGGGTTGAATTTTCAGGAAAATCCAGAGAGAATGTGGATTCAGTGAGCCGGGAAACAACGAAAAAATTAATACCTGCATATCCCGGTTTAAAAGTTTTAGGTCCGGCACCGTGTTATCGTGGAAAGATCGGATTAAGGTACAGGGAACAATTGATCTTTAAATCCTCGAAAGAAAAAGATCCAAATGGGAGAAAACTGCATCAATACCTGAACAAGAATTTTCCACAGGAAAGACTGGAGAAAAAATTATCCGTCCGGATTCACCTGGACATCAACCCCGTATCCATGCTGTAATATGGTGAAATGGAATTGTAAATATCTTTCCCTGATTTTATCAGCACTTAGTTTTATTAATGGACAGAGCAGCTTCCAGGGGATTAATTCATGGTACAGCTCCACAACGGTTTCTTTTGGAGGAGGAGGCATATTGCTGAACATTCAGGAAGCAGACAGACAAAACCCGGCATTTCTTGGAAAAACTGATATGCAAAATGTTTTTCTGGACATTGTTACTTACCCTGCTGATGTAAATTCAAAACATCTTGGATGGATCATCCCGAAAAACAAGAAAGTTTTTTCCATTCATTACCGGCAGTTGGATTACGGACGATTTGACGGGTACGATGAAGATGGGAATCCGTTGGATTCATATAACTCAACTGATAATTGGTTTAACAGCAGTTTATCTTTCCAGTCCGGTATGTTCAGCTACGGAATGAGTGCCGGGTTTTTTTACAGCCGTCTTGCACAATCAGAATCAGTAATTCTAACTGGCACTATAGGTGGAATGTTCTCATTAGAAAAAGAAAAGTTTCAATTTGGTTTTTCCCTGAAAAACTTTGGAACTGTGTTAAATAAATTTACAAAAACAGAAGAATCACTGCCAACCTCAGGTGGGTTGAGCATCTCAAAAAAATTAGCACATTTACCCTTGAAATTAAATTTAGACGCAGAATTTTTTGCTGATAATTACCAAATGTTTTTTTTAAGCGGGGTGTTTACCTTTTCTCCAACATTCTATTTGAATTGGGGATTGAACTCGGATAAATTTAACCAGCAAATTGAATCAGGTGTAACAAAAGATTTAATAACAGGAACCGGGATTGGACTGGGATTCAAAACCGAAAAATATACCATTGAGACAGGAGGGTATTTTTACAATCCCGGGAATTGGGTTTTTGGGTTTAGCTTTGGGATTAATTATGAATCAATAAATCGTGATAAATAGATGAACCCCATAATAGATAAAAACATTTCCCTGTTTCAGGACACTCATGAATATGTTCTGAAAACAATGCCTGACCTGAAGTTCAAAAGTGTTACAACAGTGGTAGGGTCATTTTTTGAACCGTTCGATGAAGGAAAAATTGCCACACACCTCTGCAATACAAATCCGAAATATATGAAAATGAAACCGGAAGAACTCATTTCAATCTGGCATAGATCAAGGGATCATGGAAGCGAAATACACAAGGAAATTGAATTGTTTATTGATGAAGACATTAAACCCTCTGAGCCAAAAGCAGAATCTGCATTGAAGTGGCTGAAAAATTATTGCATGAAATCAGACATCGATATTTTTACGGAAGTAATTGTTTACAGTACTGAACTTCAAATAGCAGGAACGGTGGATATCCTTGCTTATGATAAATCCGCTGATGTTTATGAGATCATTGACTGGAAAACCAGCAAGGAAATAAAAACAGTATCCTTTAAAGGTAAAATGGGAAACCATCCTGTTACCTCAAATATGATGGACTGCAATTTTAATCATTATGCACTGCAGCTTTCCATGTATCGATATCTTCTGGAAAATTACCATGGTGTAAAAGTCCGCAATCAATTGATTGGTCATTTAGAGGACGACCAGTGTACAAGCTACATTACGCCTTATTTCACCGAAGAAATATCCGCTATTCTTTCAGCGATTCAGTAGAGGAAGATCATGTCATTCATAAAATCACTCATTCAAAAAGACGGAACCATTTCGCTCACAAAATTTAAAGGGGAACTCAATAATTCTTCTGAAACAGACTTGTTTTCCGGGCAGGGAAAGCGGATTTGTTTTCTGGATGTGGAGACCACCGGAAAGAACAGACAGGAAGATGGAATTGTAGAACTTGCTGTAAAGTCCGTATCCATTAATGAACAAACGGGAGAGATTCTGTCAATCCATGATCAATACGAATCCTTTCACGACCCGGGGATTCCCATTACAGATGAAGCTTCAGCAGTAAATGGAATTACAGACGAAATGGTAGCCGGAAAACAAATTGACTGGAATTTGTTGAAAAATATTTTTGATTCATCGAACTTGATCGTTTCCCACAATGCAAGTTTTGACAGAGCTTTTCTGGATAGAGCACTTCCAATATCCCAACAAAAACTGTGGGCATGTTCCATAAATGATATAGACTGGATTGCAAAAGGGTTTACAAATTTTAAACAGGAACTCCTTTGTGTTTGGCACGGATTTTATTATGACTCTCACCGGGCAATGAATGATGTGGATGCGTTAATTCATCTACTCACTCATGATGTTTATTCTAAAAACAAGCCGGTGTGTGAACTCATAGAAAATTCAATGATTCCATATTATAAAATCTCTGCTTTGGGGAGTCCTTTTGAAACAAAAGACAAACTGAAAGCCAGAAATTACAATTGGGACGGTATGAGAAAATTCTGGTGGAAGAGAATTTTAGCGGAGGAAATAGAATCTGAAAGGACATGGTTGACGGAAGAAATATATTCAGGATATTTCCAAGGAAGGATTGAAGAAATTGCCCTTATTGACAAATATAAAGATTAAATTTGGTAATATAAAAAGCCCCGAAAAACGGGGCTTTTATTTAAGGAGTAGGAGGTCTCTCTCCTTAATTTAATATAAGACAAATCTTGTGTGTTTGGTAATTGGACAACGTGGAGTCAACATTTATTCCAAAATAAGTAATAATCAATCAAATTAAATTTTCATCCTGAAATTTGAAATATAACTCACGACCCACCCACGCATCCGTGGCGGCATAAGAAACCTGTTTTTTGCTCAGTGTTTTTACATTCCAGTTTGTTGTTCGTGCCTGTTTAGAAATACGGAAATGCAGAAAGTATGCTGTTAGTCCACGAAGCCCATGATGGGGAATAAAAGATTTCCGGGCCAACTCTCCTAAATCCACAAACCCTTGTGGAGCAAAAGCACTCAATTTGTTTAATTCAGATAAATCATATTCTAATGCCACACCGCACTTAAGAATAGCGCCATCCGACAGGATACGTTTAACGGGTTTAGGAAACCCCACTTGAGATAATTGAAAAATAAAAACCGATTTTTCCCCGGCGATCTGGATGAGTGAGGGGAAATGATGTTCTCCTTTTCGAAACGCAGGACGGGTTTCCGTGTCAAAACCAAGAATTTTTTCTTTCTGAAGAACATGACAGGAGGATTTAACATCCTTCATTGTATTGATAACAAATATTTTACCACCATAAGCCCTTAATGGTAATGCATTTATTTCCTGTCTTTCAAGTTTTCCGGAAAAAGCCATAACGAACTATCTATTTTGGATAATTAAAAGGAGAATGAACGCAATGGAGTTTTAACTCCAGTGATACCGGTCAGGCAGTTTCACTATTAACGAATCTGAAAAAATACAGAATATCTTGTATTTGCTGATATAGTGGTAATTGAAAGCAGCCAGTGATATCCACTGTCATTTCACAATTTTAGTAAATTAGTGAATTTTATATTAGATTTTTATTTATGACGAAAGACAATTCTTCCCCTGGAGAGATCATAAGGGGAAACCTCAAGTGTGACCATATCCCCAGGAAGGATTTTTATAAAATGTTTTCTCATTTTTCCGGAAACATAACTTAAAACCTCATGGTTTTCTCCTCCAATTTCGATCTCTACACGAAACATGGAGTTTGGAAGAGTTTCCTTAATGACACCTTCAATGGTGATGGGTTTTTCCTTAGCCAATATTTACCTATCCATTCTTTTAATTATTATTATAAAAACTTACTTTCCGTTCATCTTTGAAGCTACCGGGAAAAATGCAGTTTAAAGTTCATGTATTAAGTTCTGGTGTTAAATAATATAGTATATCCTGCTTAATAACTTACCAATTTGTATTTTTACCGTTTAACGCTCGCATATTGTGCTGTAAGTTACAAACATTCCTCTTTTTAAAATACGCCATCTGTAATACCCTGAATTTTTTTTGTTCCGATCAACCTTTGAATAAAATGAAGTATTTCTAATTACAGTTATTTTTTTAGTTCCCTAAATTTTGTATATCCATAGACATAAAATAGTTAAATTTTCCAAATGAATTCCGACCAATTTAGAATATTGGTAGCTTTAGTTGCCCGTGGAGATGAGAAACCGGTTATAAAACAAGCGGTCTTTTACACTGAAAAGTTAGATGCGCATCTGATTGCAGTCCATGTAAATCAACCTGCATTAAGTCAGCCGAAGGATGCCGTTGAACAAAAATTGACTACCGACATTATTCGTGATAGGTTTATTGGTTATGGCTACGAACATATTGTGGATGATGTTGAGATTATTGTTGAATATGGTGAAAGTGTATCAAAAATAATAAATAAATATACGGATGATGTTGACCTTGTTATTCTCGGACACAGGAAACAGACTACTTTTAAGTCCCGGATTATGGACTCCATTGATGAAGGAATTTTAAACCTTGTGTCCTGTCCGGTTTTAATAGTTCAAAAAATTTGATATCACAGACTTAGCCCTAAGGAAAAGGAGTAATTTAGTAACATTAGTAGTTAAACTGGAACTTTACCCAACAAAAAACCCCGCTGTGCGGGGTTTTCTTATTGTACCAAATGTTTGGATCAATCAATGAGTGAGATGTCCACTGCTTTATTTCCTCTGTCGGTTTCCGTCACATTGAATTCTACTTTATCATCTTCCCTGACGTAAATACCATTGGACAGTCCGGTTTCGTGAAAAAAGTAGTCAACACCGTCATCACCGGTGATAAAACCATATCTTTTCTTTTTATTATAAAATTTTACTTTTCCATTTTGCATAATTATCCTCAGATTAAATGTGAATTAATTTATTAAGGCAGGAAATTTACTGACAACTTTAATTATCAAAAACAAATGTTTTTATGTCCCCTGAAAATAATTTTGACAGTGATATGTTACAAATAAACAGAAACCCCCGGTATTACCCGGGGATTTCTGAGGGACTCGCCTGTTGTGGGCGATGAGGGATTTGAACCCCCGACTTCTACCATGTGAAGATAGCGCTCTAACCAACTGAGCTAATCGCCCTTTTTTCTTGGGAGTTTCCTAAATTCCCCTGCAAATTTACATATTGAATAAAGGTAAAACAATGGCATTGGCAGATACAAAAACTGGAATTAAACACACAGAAGTGGTGAATGAATTTCTACTGGTAAAATGGACAGATGATTCAGAAACCATCATTTCTTTACATGTTTTGCGGGACAACTGTCCCTGTGCGTCCTGTGCCGGAGAAAAGGACGTCTTGGGAAATATTTACAAAGGACCACCGCAAAAAATGAATAAGAACAGTTATAGGATCATGTCCATCAAACCGGTGGGACATTACGGATTACGTCCTGTTTGGGCTGATGGGCATAATACGGGGATTTATACATTTAGTTTATTATTGGGCTTGGGAGATGAGTAATCTACATAGTGAAAGTAAGTCATCTCCCATTTTACCCCTCATTGGGAAGGATGGGAGTTTTTCGACATTAGATTAATGAATAAAATTTTCTCATTCATAATTCTCATTTTGGCTTTTTCCACCGGTTGTGTGGAGCATTTTATTTCTATAAATGTTCAACCCAGCGGAGCATACACACTGGAATTTATTTCCCGGGGAGATTCAACCGATATATTTGATGATGATTTTCCTCATCCCACTGCAGGAAAGCGCTGGGCACAGCATGTCTGGACTGAAAAATCAGACAAAGATACAACATGGATCATGGAAACACGTGGATATTTGGAGCCGGGACATCGGTTTGTTGCTCCCGGAGAGGGATTAGGCGCCCTCCTTCATCCTGTTGAAATTGAGATAAAAAAACGCTGGGTATCCACTCTTTACACTGCCAGGCACACCTTTACAGGCAGAGAAATTTATCGGAAATACCCCCGACTGGGAGAATCATTGGAAGAATCAGCAGGATCTGATTCAGTGGAATGGACCACCGAAGCATTTATGTATATTGTTTCTTCTGCCCTGAAAGATATGGAAAAGCAGTCAGATTCAGGACTGACGCCATTTACCATAGAACGGATGACAACCCATGTCCGTAATTATGCCGAAAGAGTAAAGTCAAAAAAACTGATTGCGGAGATCAGCGGAGAGCGTGATGATTTTCTGGAAAAATTGCTTCAGCCGTTTGCCAGTGATTTGCAAAGTTCATTTTATAAAGATTTAGATGATGCCATGCATCCATATGAGGAAGAGTTGCGAATCACAACCGGTCTTCAGGATGACAAATTTCATTTTCGTCTCACTATGCCGGGACTGGTGACTCGTTCCAATGCAGATACTTTGGCAGGGGATACACTGAAATGGGAGTTTGAACTTGGTGATTTTGCCGGTGATGACTATGTTATGGAAGCCGTTGCAGTTGTGTATAAAACTAAAGCGATTCAAAAAATTGCAATCATAACCATTATTTCTGGTTTAGCATTATGGTTGTTTTTATGGATTGCCGTTTTCAGGAAACCATAAATTAACGCTGTAGATTGGAGTTTTTAACAAGCCTGAAATGAATAATTTGGAAAAAATAAAAACCGATTTTATCGGATTAAACACGACTTATTCCACAGTAGATAATAAGGAAACCCGCCGTGTTTATCTGGATTCCACTGCTTCCACTCTTATGATGAAAGCGGCATACAAAGCGATGGAATCATTTTATAATCATTATGCGAATACCCATAGTTTATTGCATTTTTCCGCAAAGATATCCACTCGGGAATATCGTTGGGCGCATGACCGGGTGCTGTCTTTCCTGAAGGCAGACCCAAATGACTACACCTGTTTTTTTACCGGTAGCGGTACCACAGCAGGAATAAACCGCCTTGCCAGAGTTTTTCGTGATTTTCGGAGGGAACGAAATAAAGTCCTGGTCTCCCTTATGGAACACCACTCCAATGACCTTCCCCATCGTAAACATGCTGGAGAAGTAATTCATATTCCATTGAATAATTTTGGAAGAGAAGCAGGATGTATAAACTTGGAAGAAATAGAAAAAAAATTAAAGGAACACGATTCACAGATCAATTATGTTGCTGTCACAGGAGTGAGTAACGTCACCGGTATCATTAATCCCATTTATGACATTGCGGAATTGGCTCATTCACATGGAGCATTGATCATTGTTGACGGAGCGCAGATGGTGTCGCATTTACAGGTGCAAGTCAGCGGGCATGAAAATCCTGACAGAGATTTGGATGCATTTGTATTTTCAGGTCATAAAACGTATGTACCCGGATCACCGGGAGTGGTGGTCTGCCGCAAGGACATTTTGCAATCTATTGAACCGGAAGAGGTCGGCGGCGGCATGGTGGAAAGGGTTTTTGTTGATAGATATGAAGTGACAAATAAATTTCCAGACAGGGAAGAAGCGGGAACCCCGAACATCCCTGGAGCAATCGGTTTGGCAGCAGTCCTGGAGGCATTAGATAAAGTGGGAATGGACATTATTCATGATGAAGAGACCGGACTGATTAATTATGCATTAACCGAGTTAAAAAAAATTCCGGAGATTCACATTTACGGAGAAACTGATATGAATGTGTGTCCCCGGGCGGGGTCCATTTCATTTAATATAACCGGTATGGATCACGGATTGACAGCAGCAATTTTAAATGATTATTTCAATATCGCTGTGAGAAATGAATGCTTTTGCGCCCATCCTTATGTAAAGGAAATGATCGTTGATGATTTATTGGATTTTACTTCGGAACTGAATGACGAAAATTTTGAAGAGGAGGTTTTCCTGAAATCCGGAATGGTAAGGGCTTCCCTGGGACTTTACAATACACGGGAAGACATTGTTGACCTCATCTCAGCATTGAAGGAAATTATTTCTAATAAAGATGAATTGGGTTCACCTTATAAGGCAGACTCAATTGGAAATTATTTTCACTCATCTTTTAATTCAAACAGTATCAACAGATTCTCCACGGCAGATTTTATTCATTCCTATTGGGATGAACATTCACATTCAATATAATTTTTGACCGTCCCAGCTAAACGGGACATGAACGGACGGGTAAAATCCATTTCATAGGGGTCAATTTGTACATTTGATGGAGACGATTCAAAAAAAAATATACTCCCTTCGGAAGAAAATCAATAACCATAATTATCGTTATTATGTTTTGGATGACCCCCACATCTCAGATTCCGAATACGATGATCTTTTAAGACAGCTTGAATCACTGGAAAAAGAAAACCCCGGACTGATCACCCTCGATTCCCCAACACAGAGAGTAGGTGCCGAACCTTTGTCTGAATTCAAGACATTGATTCACACTATTCACATGCTCTCATTGGCAAACGCCAGTAACAAAGATGAATTAGTTGCTTTTGATGAACGGGTAAAAAAAAGACTGGAAACAGATGAAGATATTGAATATATGGGTGAACCAAAACTGGATGGACTGGGAGTGGAAGTCGTGTATGAAAACGGAATGTTCAGTCATGGTTCCACCCGGGGAGACGGAGTTACAGGTGAGGATATTACGTTAAATTTACGAACAATCCTTAGTCTGCCATTACAATTAAGAACAGATGAAATCCCTGCTCCAGGACTGATTGAAGTGCGGGGTGAGGTGTTTATATCAAAAAAAGAATTCAGGCAATTGAATGAAATAAGGAAAAAGGATAACGAACCTCTATTTTCCAATCCAAGAAATGCTGCCGCCGGAAGCCTACGGCAACTGGACCCATCAGTTACTTCTCAACGACCGCTGTCCATTTATTTTTACCAACCGGGGATGGTAGAAGGAATTTCGTTCCAGTCACAGGATGAATTTATTGACCACGCCAAAAAATGGGGATTGCCGGTAAACCCCCTCGTAAAACAGTTGAACGGAATTGAGGAATCGGTTGATTATTATGTGGAAATTGAAATAAAACGGAACGACCTTCCTTATGAAATAGACGGAATGGTGTTAAAGGTAAATTCATTCCACCACCAAGAAATATTGGGAACACGAAGCCGATCACCCCGTTGGGCAATTGCGGGTAAATTCAAAGCGAAACAGGCAACAACGGTCATTCTGGATATTGAGGTTCAGGTGGGAAGAACCGGTGCCATTACACCTGTTGCCCGTCTAAAGCCTGTGGAGGTTGGTGGTGTGACCGTTTCCAATGCAACCCTTCATAATCAGGATGAAATTGAGAAAAAGGATATTCGAGTTGGGGATACGGTGTTTTTAGAACGTGCAGGGGATGTAATTCCAAAAGTTATTAAGGTCGTTCTGAATAAACGACAAACGGGAAGCAAACCTTATGTCTTTCCAAAGGATTGCCCGGTGTGTAATCAACCTTTGTTTAAACCGGAAGACGAAGCGGTTTTCCGGTGTCAGAATGTTTCCTGTCCGGCGCAGATCAAAGGGAGAATTCAACATTTTGTATCCAGGAATGCACTGGACATTGAAGGCCTTGGGCAGAAAATTGTGGAACAATTTGTTGATGAAGGAATGCTGAAATCTGTGGATGGAATATTTTCCCTTAAAAAAGAAGACCTTGTAAAGCTGGAAGGAATGGGAGAGAAATCCGTAGATAATTTATTAGATTCAATCGACAGATCAAAAACCACTACATTTTCACGGTTTCTTTACGGATTGGGAATACGGAATGTGGGAGAACATTTGTCAAAGGTATTTGCAAAAGAGTTTAACGGCGACTTTAACCAATTTATGAATGCTGAAACAGAGATGTTAGCAAACATTCACGAAGTGGGTCCCATAGTTGTACAGTGTGTTGAAGAGTTTTGGAAAAATCCTGAAAACCGTGATGTGGTGGATGTTTGTTTTTCAGCTGGTGTCGTCCTCAAAAAAAACAATGAGATATCGGATAATTTACATTTAAATGGAAAAACATTTGTATTCACCGGTGCCCTTGAACGGTTAACCCGCATTGAAGCAAAAGAAATGATTGAAAAATTTGGCGGCAGGGCTTCAGGATCAGTAAGCAAAAACACTGACTACGTTGTAGCGGGACCCGGTGCAGGATCCAAAAGGAAAAAAGCTGAAGAATTGGGAATTGCTATTTTGACGGAGAAAGAGTTTTTGGATATGGTGAAAGGTTAGAACAACCTTAATAATCCCTTCCCTGCGATCCGCTGGATTGCGGAAAAGCAATCTAATCAACCTTGCTCTAACAAAAAAATGTTCAGAGCTTTGAAAAATCTAAAGATCACTTCACCGCTTCACCCTGAAATGAAAGTATTTTTGAAGTAATCTAACCTTGTTGATTTGTAAATCAAAAAGAATGAATCCAAAACAGAGTCAAATATCAGCTTTAACTTTCCCCCCCCAATTTTCAGTGCTCAATTCAAAATATTCCGCTGAAAATACCGGAATTTTAAAAGCAGGGCTCCTCTAAACACCCTTTTTCTATACTGATTTTTTCGAAACCAAAACTCGCACTTTTTTCCACACTTTTCAGAAAAATGCGAAAAAAAACCCAAAAAAAGTGAAAAAAAGTTCAAATGTTGAAGAAATGTTGATACTCTTGTACCCCTCCTTGTACCCTACCGTTTTGTATATTCCGGTGTAAATATTTCGGAATTTGATATTAACACAAAAACCGAATAAATCAATTGTTTGGGACCCCCCGCTTCGCTTTTTACATTATTTGCTCGGTTAAAGAAGCGGGGGTTTTATTTTTCATCAAACCCTTCTTTTTTAATTTTCCTGCGGAGTTAATTTCCCTGTACTAAAAGGAAATCCAAACATGATGAATATTGACGAAATAATCGAAGACATCGTTTTATTGAAACTGGAAAATTTTGAGCCCCTGAAAGACTTGGGGATTATCCAGAAATCTCTTTTTGCGAAGATTTTGGGGCATGATGAATACGGAATCTGGATCCACCACCCTAAATTTCAAGTGGCGGAAACTCAGGAGGGAAAACAGATAAAATCCATTAAACCTCCAAAAACCCGGGAGGTAGAAGCTTCTGTGCTGATCCCTTGGGGATTTATCGTATCCATCGTTCATTTCCCGGGAGTGGAAGGATTTGATTTTCCCAATCCCCTTGATAAACATATTGGATTTGATTCTGACAAAGAATGACATATCCTGCAATTTGTATCAGGGATCTGGAAAAATCCTATAATGGAACCCGTGCCCTAAATGGAGTCAGTCTTGAGATAGGAGACGGGCAGTTCTTCGGTCTTTTGGGACCGAATGGAGCCGGAAAAACCACTACCATAAATATCCTCTCCGGATTGGTTTTAAAGGACAAAGGTGAAGCTGAGGTCTTTGGAAATGACACGGTAAAGCAATACCGACACACACGGGCAAAAATTGGGATTGCTGCCCAAGACCTTCCCCAGGACTGGTTTTTTCCTGTTGAAAAACTTCTCTATTTTCAGGCGGGATATTACGGTCTTACCCGGAAAAAAGCAGAACCAAATGTTGATAAACTCCTGAGTCGTTTGGGATTGATGGAAAAGAAAGAAGCCCGACTGCGGCAGCTTTCTGGAGGGATGAAACGCCGATATCAACTGGCAAAGGCACTTGTACATGATCCTAAAATTGTCATTTTGGATGAACCCACTGCCGGTGTGGACGTTGAATTCCGCCATGATATGTGGAAGCTGTTCCGGGAATTACATGAGGAGGGAAAAACCATTCTGCTTACAACACATTACATTGAAGAAGCGGAGATGCTCTGTGAAGAAGTTGCCATAATTGACGAGGGGAAAATCATTGCCCGGGGAAAACCAAAAGAGCTGACCAAACAATCAGGAACAGCAGGAATTACCATCCAATTTACGGGCTGGAATGAAACATTAAAGCTTGCATTGGAGAAATTTACCTATACCATCGAGGACAGCAGGATTCATTTCACAGTGAAGGATCCGGAGGAATCCCTTCCGGCTATCATCAATATTCTCAGCGGGAACGGATGTCATATTCAAAACATTAAAACAGAAAAAACGTCCCTGGAAGATGTGTTTTTGTCTTTGACAGGGAGAGGCATCAGGGAGGAGACGGCTCCATGAACTGGGTCGGAATGTGGACATTGATCAAACGGGAAGTGGGACGGTTTTTTTCAGTGTACCGCCAGACGGTTTTACCGGGGCTCATCACCACTACGCTTTACATTCTTATCTTTGGGTTCACATTGGAAAAACGAATTTCCGAGATTGAAGGAATTCCCTACACATTATTTATTTTACCGGGACTCATGATGATGAATACTCTCACAAATGCCAGTTCCAATTCATCTTCATCCATGCTGCAAATGAAACTCCTCCAACAGCTTCCGGATATTCTCACAGCGCCCCTGTCTAGTTTTGAAATTTCCATGGCATATATCATCGGCGGGACGGTAAGGGGATTTGTGAACGGAGTGCTTGTTCTTCTCCTGGGAATTTTCCTGGTTGGGATGCCTGTCTCAAGTCCATTTCTGACCATGGGATTTTTATTGATTGTTTCCTGGGCATTTTCAAGTATGGGGCTTTTTTTGGGACAGATGGCGGATTCATGGGATGAATTAGCCACAATGCAGAATTTTTTTCTGACACCCTTGAGTTTTTTAGGTGGAATATTTTATTCCATTCAAATGCTCCCGGATTGGGCGCAAACTTTGAGTTTCGTCAATCCCATTTACTATATGATCAACGGACTTCGTTACACTGTTTTAGACGTCAGCGATTCACCCCCTGAGATAAGTTTTATGATTGCTTTTGGAATGACAATTCTGTTTACTCTTGCTGCTGTTTTCCTTATGAAAAGTGGAAAGAAAATAAAATCGTGAAAAAAATCATTTGAAACCCTTTATCTTCTGCAGCATTTAAACGGAATGAAATTGAATCTATTTTTGATCTTATTCTTATCTTTTGCCTTCAGCCAATCCGGAATCCATGAAATTTCAGAAGAAAGGGATAGACTCCTCATTTTACCGGCAGACAAAGGAAAAGGGAGGAAGTCAATCGAGGCCACAATTGCCGATTTGGTTTCATCTGAAGCTGTAAATCTGAATCGGTTCGAAATCATAGACCGCAATCATCTGGGAAAAATACTCAACGAACAAAAACTGCAGATGAGCGGTGTGATACGAGATGATGATGTGGTGAATTATGGAGAAATTGCTTCAGCTGAGGAGGCATTGATTGTTTCAATTCTGTCCTTTGGGCAGAGGGGGGTACCGCCCACAGAATATGATTCTGATGACGATGACGATGAAGAAGAAGGGGGATTTTGGGAGCGGGTTGGTACCGAGCTGGCAGCTGGGATAATTCGGTCTATGTTCTCAAATGATGATTCAAAAGAAAAATACCCCCATAATATTCAAACGTCTCTACAAGCAGAGGTTCGAAAAATTGATATTGAAACAGGGAAATCTCTTCATTCATTCAAATTATATGGGGAGCACACAGGCGGAACAAGAGCCTCATCCTTAGGAAGAGTATTGAATCAGGTTCGCCGGCAGATATCAACAAAACTAAGGCGAATGTTTCTCCTGAAAAGTGAAGTTTTGGTTCGAAACGGAAGTCGTCTCACAATGCTGTTAGGTTCGGAATTGGGAGTGAAAAAAGGCACGATATTCGAAATAATGAAGCCGGATGTACATAAAACAATTCGGGAAAGGGAATTTATTTTACCGGGGAAATCTGCAGGGTTGGTGAGAGTAATAAATTCCGGAGATGATGCAAGCGAAGGGCTTATTATCAGACAATACAGGGGAATTAAGACCGGATATTCCTTAGTGGAAAAACCCCAACATTTCGGAGGTTGGCTTTTTTCGGCGGTGTATAATGAATCGATTGATGAAAAACGGCTTGATATCGGCTATGAGTTTTTTCCGTTCAGCCGGTTCAGTTTTTCAGCAGGAGGGGCTTTGGGTGTTGTAACAGACTCCCGAAAGGATAGAGACTTTAAAGCATCTCTGATGGGAGGAGTGAATTTCAGGTTTATCCATACCCGCTTTCTCTCATTTGGAACATCGCTAAATCTACCCCTCAGTTTAATTTTCAGACAGGATGATCAGCCGGAAAATGTACATAAATTTCAGTTTACTCCTACCATCGGACTGAATACAGAATTTCTTGTGTCACGAACTAAGGATATTGTTTTGGGTGTCCATTATATTTTAGCGGATAAATCCGACCGCTGGGTTTATACGGAAGGTGAAGGTGATGAAGCGATGAATTTTCACGGCGAGTGGGATGATGGAGTTGAACCATCGGTCAATCCTGCAGGGCTATATTTTTCTATTGGAATTCGGTTTATTAACTTTTAAACATTTGAGATTATCGGTTACCGAAAAATCCTATTCAGCATACCAGCTAAACGAACGCCGCCTTGCAAAAGTCTCAATTCAAGCAATTCCTTATTTTGGTAGAAATAATCCCATTTTAAATTATCATTTTCAAATTTATAGGTTTGATCCCTCCATTTTTGAGATTCAGAAATGACGCCAAAAATATCTGTATTTATCCACTCTGCCCTTTTCTTTTCAGTTAAACCCAAAATCAAATAATCTCCATATTCTGAATAGCTGAGTTTTTGGTGGTCAATCAAATCAGTGTCCCACACTGCATGGAGATTGGTACTTTTTCCAAACCACTTTACATTTACATCGTTTCCACCTCTGTCAGTTCCATTCCCAACATGGAGGGGCTGATGGAGATCACCAATAAGATGAACGAGGAATTTTAGGGCAACCTCATTCTCTGATTGGGTTCCATTCCCGGATTTTAATAACGATAAAAATTCTTGAACTTTCTCCACTGCCTTGCCTGACCGCTTTCCTGTTTCAAAATTTTCACCATCAGGAATAGTGGTCCAATGCCAGTCGTAAGCATACTTCCAATCGGGATCTGATTTTATCTCATCAGCCCAGGTACTCACCATTGCTAAACTTGAATGACCTAAAATTGAGGACACACCTCTTTTTGCATCCTCCGTGAGGTGTTGCTCAGCAATATATCCTACAATTCGGTGTCCTGTTTTTCCCCAGCCAAAAACAACAGACAAAAAAAGGGGAAAAAAAATAAAGAAATGTTTTTTCATAATTTATCTTTTAGTTTAAAGAATATGGAATAAAGGCAAAGATGGTTTCGGGATGTTCATCGGAAATGATCAGAAATCCCAAATCATCCATTTTCACAAGCCCTTCCCAGTTCCTTGGGTTATTTTCTTCCAGAACGATTTCCACCGGTCGTGTCCCGGAAGGAACAACGCCATCGTTTGTAATTTGAAATTCCAGCAGCCTTTCCACATGTTCGTTTTTTTGGTGTGTTTCCCCTTTTCCGAATTGATGGGCATACACATCATTTTCCGGATTTACATGTTTGCGGTATCCGGGCCAGAAATAATTGATTGCCCAAAAGTGACCATAATTGTTCACAGTTGTAAAGTCAGTGATCCGGTATTCAACATTTGGAAAGGTAAATTTTGTTTTTGGTGTCAGGCCAAGACTGAATGTATTTATAGTGGGTTCTGGATTTGCATTCATCCCATTGGCTTCAAACAATGCCCACAGCGATTTTCGGGTGTAAAGCAGGGATTCAAACGCCATATTGTGAATTTCTGCAGGAACATCAATTTTTATTAACCGATCCAGGGTAAAATAAATTGTTAGTTCCTGTTCGTTAAAATTACCGGCAACCAGGTAACTGCTCATGTGCCTGTCCGTTTCTGCTTCAATGAGAAAATAAAGGTTTTCCCGAACATAACACAATGCTTCAAATCCTTGAAAACCCGGTACAAGATCCACAAGATTGTTTAATTGAAGTGAATATTCTTTTGGTTTTATAGGAACATGTGGATTTTTTATCCGATCTTTAATTATAGATTTATCGATTCCGTACATGCAGGGTTTAGCCGGGTTTGGGTATTGAGGCATAAGCAATAGAGTTTCCCCTGCCCAGGCAAGACCGGACATCTCAAGAGTTCTATCACCTGCAGGTCCTGAAAGGATGATTCGAACAGGTTCTACTTCTTTACCAAAGGTAATGGAAAAAAAGAGGAGAAGAATAATCTGGGCGGTTTTCAAGAAATTCACTTTAAATTTGGCATGGAAGTTCAGGGAATCTTGAGTTTATGGCAAGTGAAAAAATAACTGAAAAAAGATTATCTATGGTTGAATCTCAATTAACAAAAAGAGGAATTTCCGATAAAAATGTGTTGAACGCCATGAAAACAGTTCCCCGGCATGAGTTTGTAGGCTTCCCCTATAAAAGCATGGCTTATTTTGACGGACCCCTGCCTATCGGAAAAGGACAGACCATTAGTCAACCCTATATTATTGGGTACATGACAGAAGCATTGAAGGTCAAGCCTCATCACACCGTTCTTGAAATCGGTACCGGCTGCGGTTATCAAACAGCAGTCCTTTCTCTGCTGGCAAAAAAAATCATATCACTGGAAATTCATAATTCTTTAGCCGTTTCAGCAAAAAAACGCCTTAGCAGGTTGGGATTTGAAAATGTAGAGATTCACAATTCTGATGGTAAAATGGGTTGGGAGAAAAATGCTCCTTTCCACCGAATTCTGGTGACCGCATGTCCGCAAAAAGTCCATGAAGCGCTAGTTAATCAATTAGCAGATGGAGGAATTATGGTCATCCCTGTGGAAGAAAAAAAAGACTGCCAAATATTAAGGGTGGTTACAAAAGACAAAGATGGAAAGGTGGAAATCAAATCCACTCTCCCGGTACGTTTTGTCCCAATGCTTTGAATTATTTTTTGCCGGAAACCACTGTTATTACTTTATGATGATCTCATAAGGAAGTATCATCTGCATCCGGTCATTTTCAAAATTTGGCAGGGCATCCAATGATTTTTTTATTTCGGCTAAAGGTCCATTTAGGATAATGAATCCACCATTTCCATTTTTATCGAAAATAGTTTTGAATGTAAAGGGTTTTGACCGGGGATATTCGTCAATTATAACTTCCTCCTCGAGGTCAATTCCTGCTGCTTCTTTCGCAATGTCTATTGACCGATTAAGTCCGCCTAATTCATCAACCAATCCTAATTTCTTTGCTTCGATGCCGGACCATACCTTGCCAATCCCCACATCATGAACGCCTAATGAATCAAGGGTTTCCCTTCCACCAGCAACACGATTTAAAAATGTCCCGTAAACATCAATAATTTCCTGTCTTAACCACAACCTTTCTTCTTCGGTCCATAGTCGGCTTCCATTCCACAAATCAGATCTTTCTCCGAATTTCAACCTTTCAGCATGTGTGTAAAATTTTGCCCACAATCCTGAAAAATTAATACGACCACTAATCACTCCGATCGAACCGGTAATGGTTGACGAATCAGCAACGATAGTGTCTGCCTGACATGCGATGTAATACCCTCCTGATGCAGCCACATTGGACATGGATGCAATAAATGGTTTTACATTTTCAGAATCTGAAACGGTTGTATTCCATACTTCTTTCCACATAAGATCAGAAGCCAACGCAGAGCCTCCTCCGGAGTTAATCCTCATGACAATCGCTTTTACATCTTTATCCTCACGGGCGGTTTTAATTGCCTTGGCGATGGTTTCATTTCCCATGACCTGTGATACACTTCCCTGTTTTTTACTTTTGCCAACATTTATCCCACCCACAGCATAAATGACTGCAATTTTGTCCTTTTCTTCTACCCAATCATAAACATAGTGCTCTTCTGAATCCATTTCGCCAAAACTGATGTATTTGATTTCTTCATCGTTCCGTTTCTTTTTGAATTCTTTAAATTTATCGGGATACATAAAATTAGTTATCAGTCCTGCTTTTATAGCATTTTTTGTTGAATAGGGTCCTCCATCAATCACGGATTTTGTTTTATCCACAGTCCAGCCCCTGCCGTCAGCTATGCCATTTACAAAACGATCGTATATATCATTGAAAAGCATGGTATAATTTTCTTTCATTTCGTCCGACATTGAACTTCGAATTAATGGGTCCATTGCTGTTTTGTAGGGACTGATCTGTTCTACTTCAGCAACGATATCCAGTGAATCCAATAAATCCTTAAAGAATCGAACCTCAATCATTAATCCGGTTACATTAACCATACTCAGGTCCGGAATGTAAATTTCATCTGCCATTGAAATAAAATAATAATTTGAATTCGAAATCCCTGTAGCATAAACGATAAGTGTTTTCCCTGCTTTCTTAAACCGGTTTAGGGCTTCTCTTGCCTGAGAAAGTTTTGCAAACCCTCCTCCAATATTTTCAAGGTGAATGACCATCCCATTAATGGATTCATCTTTAGTGAGTTGGTCAACTCTGTCGATCCATCTGCGGAGCTGGATTTTTTTTACATTGTCCCCGCCTCCAAAAATGGAAGGCATCATTGATGGGAATGAAAAAGAAAACGGTTTTTCCTCAAGGGGTTCTTCAATGAATGTACCGTTTAGTTTCATTTCTACATATTTAAGTTTTTTCTCTTTTTTAATTTCAAACATGGTAGGGCGGACCTGACTATATTTTCTGACACCAAATCCACTGGAAGAACTCTGTTGGGAGAAAAATCCATCTACAACCCCAAAATTAACTCCAACACTGATTCGAAATTCCTCCTCATCATTATTGACTGCAGGACTGTAACCCAAACTGACCTTTAAACCTTCCATGGGAAGAATCTCTGCAAAAATAGATGTATGAATATTTTCGAAGCCTGTGTCATATGAAAATAGGTCGGCACCAAGTGTAACTTTGGACCCAATGGGTCGCACTCCTGCTCCTGCTCTAAACAAAGACCAGTCATTTATATTTTGATCGTAGTCTGCAGTAATCCCCACCGATACAGATTTCATCGACCTTATCAAGGATCCGAACCGAAATTGTTTTTCCGAAAACCATTGAAAACCGCCAAGAATTTGAGGGCTCCCCAGTTCAAACCCCAATCCAAATGAATAAAACATATCAGATTTATCATTTTGGTTTTCCAGTCGAAAGGTAGAACCAAAGCCATCACCCCTGTTCGCTGTGTGTAACATGTATTGCGATTCATCGCCTTTAGTCAAATTGAATAAGGATAATCCTCCCTGAGAACTTCTATCCACTCCTAATCCGGCCGGATTTAAGGAAAGGGCATCTAAATTATCCGATGTGGCCACAGAAATCCCTCCCCATGGATTTTGTTGTGAAAACATAGATGAAAAGAAAATAGTAAATATTATAATTATTTTTTTCATAGTATTATTGTCCTCTTAAAACGAATTATAAAAGTTAAAAAAAATGGGTGAATGTTCTATGTGGTTTTTAACCAAAGAATAATATTTTACATGAAAATATTTACGACTTTAATTTTAAAACGGATTTACTAAAGAAAGACGCAAATAATTTTCTGGGATTTCATTGTCCTTCCATTGATCCAATTCTTGAGCCGTTCCGTAAGCCACAACAAATCCAAACAGATCCATCCGCAATTCAAGCCCTGCTGTAACAATCCAGTCGTCCATTCCAGCACTTGAATACCACGCATTTCCAAAGTCAAAAAACCCTGAAATGACTAATCTCCCCAACTTAATTCGGGGTTCAATGGTTCCAAAAAATAGGCGATCACCCAGACGCCAATCATTCCATCCCCTCAGGCGAACCACTTCGTCCGGTCCCAATATGTTTTGACCGTTATAGTACAGGGGAGTGTCATTGGTGATTGCGGGCATATCCTGAGGAGGGGGATTGTTACCCGACATTGATACGGATTTAATTCTTGAGTAAATAACAACAGGGCTTTTGCTGTGGGGAAGAAAATTAACAAAGGCATCAGAAATAATTCTTGTATAATCAAAATCTCCGAATAAGCCAGAATTAGAATAGTCTAAAGTAAAGTCAAACCCATAACCCTGTTTAGGTATCATACCATTTTGTTTATGAGGACGGCGGTTTAGCCATGTGTAGGATATGCGAATCAGTCCTTCTTTCCCTGATGCGGGTTCCGGCATAAAACGAAAATCTGTGGATTCACGATATATCATTTCGTTGGTTTCTTGATTTATATCTTTAATGACCTTAGCATTGCGATCAGCAAACTTAATACTTCCCTTTAAAGTGTGATCACTGGAAAGGGTGTTACCAAAGTTGTAAGGAATCTGTGCCCAAAGGGAGATACTGCTGTTTTCTTCAAACAATCCCCATTTAGAACGATCGTAGGATTTCATTTTAAAGTCCATGAGTGATGCCAGGGATATACCCCACATTGGTTCGTTCATAGCATTGGCGTATTGAAACAATAACCTGTGAGTATTATTTTCCGAAAAGTCTACTATTCCAATACCAACAAATAAATGTCTTACCATTGCATCTGACCATTGCGTTGCTCCTATTACTTCATTGCCCATTGGCAGAACCAAAGATGTTAAATGTTTAATCCCAAGACCTGGTGTATAATCATGGGATTTTAATATGTTGACCTCCTTTGCAGGATCAATCCCCGTTAAAGGAATATCCGGTTCAATATTTCGCCAATTGGTGAATCGATTTCTTATTGAGAGTTTTTCGGTAGTAATTGAACGAAGAGGATTTATTTTTACAACCCTGACCGTATCCACATCTGGTAAGGTAGTAACCATTAACGTAGAATCAGATGGAGACCATTGTGCTGTCCACACCGCATCACCCACATCTGAAATTTGTTTGCTTTCACCGGATGTAATATTTACAGTGTGAATATTTGGAGTACCTCCGGCATGGGAAGTATAGGACAGATATTCCCCACCAGGATTCCAAACCGGACTGTAATCTGCAGAAGGATTTTTTGTTATTCTTTTAATTTCACCGTTTTCAATTTTCAGAAGAAACAAGTCCAGATTGGCTTTTTTGTCTGCCATGGCAAAGACGATGGATTCTCCATTAGGAGAAAAATGAGGATTAATTATTTGGGTATCATAAGTGTAATCGGTCAACTGTTTTTTTTCAGATCCATCTGGATTCATGGTATAGAGATTTGCTATACTGTTTTCATGGGCTACAAATACGATCTGTTTTCCGTCCGGTGACCAATCTGGATACGACGCCCTGAACGATTCTGTTAACCAATCAGACCTTTCACTTTCAAGGTCATAAATTTTAATGTCATTGACCAAAGATTGATGTTTCCCAAAATGGGTTTTTGTGTAAACCAGTTTTTGTCCGTTGGGAGACCAATTCATACTTTTGTGAAATATACCAAAATCAATTTCTTTTTTATCCCAGATAATTATGGGCTTCTGTTTTTTCTTTTTTTGATCTTCTTTGTTGTGATCGCCAAATAATTTTGCAAAGAAGCCCTGCTTTTCGCCATTTTTCACATCAGATTTCTCTTCTTCTTTTTTCCGTTCCTCTTTCAATTCATTTTCTTTTGCAGTATCCCGCTGAACCACATATAAAGATAGGTCCCACTGGTCTTCATCATCCAATCCGGAAATGGCAATTTGTGAGCTGTCACTGTAAAATGAAAAACCGCTTATCTTTTTTAT
>CAZFKU010000010.1:0-31410 GCA_964518835.1 uncultured bacterium | reverse complement strand
ACTGCTATTTTTAGAGGTTTTCCGTTTTGATAAAATATAATGTTGCACCAAAAGAAATGATTAAATAAAAACCTATTATTATTGAAAAAAACAAGTCTGAACCGAACCAAGTTAAACCATTTAATCCGAAAAGAGTCAACCCAAAAAGAAATTTTACACCTTCAGAATAAACCGCATAGTTTTTCCCATCCAATAGGGCGGTGTAACTAAATACATGGCTCACTAAAAACAGTGCATACACCAATGTAAATGTTGTGCTGATGGAAGAACTGACGTAAAATAAATGAAACATGAGTCCCAACCCAATTAGCATTTGCGCCCATGACCAAAGAATCAAACGGGGGGAGTTTTTGGTTTCATATTTAATTTGTTCTGCTGGGTTTTGGATGGCTTGAATTGGGAAGTTTTCTTTAACATCCTCAGGTCGCCAGCCGGTTGGCATGAACCAGACCCTGATCTTGTCCCCTGCTTTTTCAGTACGGATTGCATCTTTTATTAACTGCCAAAGGTGTTTAAAATTTATGATGACCGGATTCCATGTATTGGCAGGACGGAGAATACCATACACAGGTTTTACTTCCGGAAGTTCCGGTTGAAAAGAGCCAAACAGTTTATCCCAAATAATAAATATCTGACTGTAGTTCTTGTCAATATATTCAGGGTTGATAGCATGATGAACCCGGTGATGTGAGGGTGTTACGATCACCTTTTCCAACCAGCCCATTTTGTAAATAAGGCGGGTGTGATACCAGAACTGCATAAACAAATGAATGGGACCGATGACAGCAAAAATGTGTGCCGGAATTCCAAGGAGGGCGGCGGGAATCATAAAAATAGCTCCGAATTTTACGGTGTCAGAAATAGACTGACGAAGAGCGCATGACAAGTTAAACTCCTCACTGCTATGGTGGATGATATGGCGGTTCCAAAATACATTCACACGGTGATTCATTCTGTGAAGCCAATAACCAGCAAAATCCTCTATAATAAATGCAATGACCACTGCCAGCCAAACCGGTTCCAGTTTATACAGGGTCAGATTGTTCACCATCCAGGAATAACTGATGAGAATAATCCCAAAATTGATTCCATCACGAACGGTGTTTGTTACTCCAGAACTCAAACTGGAAATCATATCCGCAGGACGGTTGACTCTTATTCCCATTCGTCCTGCTACCATCTCTTCAATTCCAATCAAAACCATGAAGATGGGAATAGCAAACATGAGGGATGTGATGTAGAAACTCATTTTATGGAATGTTTCCTACATAAAAGTTAAACAGTAATTCCTGTCCGAAATCCGGCTTGAATTCATGGAGAGTGTCACCGTTTATGGTCAAAAATCTCACCTGTCCGTTTATCCCGATTTTGTCCGGTGCGCTGTTTCGGTACCACCAGTGTCTGGATATTCCGTCTTCCATTTCATCCTTGAACAAAAATTGATAAACGCCTTTTTTGAGTTTCATTGGAAAATGATATTCAGTGGAATCTTTGAAGTTTCCTTCAGCATAAAGTACGGTTCCTTTTATATCAGAAAGAGTGAATGAATTTTCCTGTGCCCTGTTCACATTATTTGTGTGGATATAGAGATTGAATTCTGTCGGGAATACTTTTGGTAAAGGCACAACAGAAGTTTGATAATTGTTATGCGGATTCTCATCTCTCATCCCGTTGGGATTTTTCGCTTTAACCAAAAAGGTTCGATTATTTTTCAGTCCTCTCCATTTTGGGTTAGGGAGGATGACTTCTTCCTCTTCAAGAAATGCTAAATTTCCTGACCATTTAAAAACAGATTTTCTTCCGTTCTTCAGTCCATATTGAAATGTGACGGATTTCAGATTATATTCACCGGAATTGCGGATGAGAATTCTGGGGTTTGACAATGTAGGATTGATCCGACTGTATTTGTCCTGACTGCTGGGTGCGATAATTTCCGCAATTTCAACATCATGTTTAAAGTTGGGTTTTCCGTAACTGACGAGCTGGTGGGACATCCGAAGATTTCCGTTTTTTTCCCCATTATCAAAATAATTCTGAATGCTATAATCCAAATAAATTGTGTCACCGGGGTTTACATAAGGTGTCAGTTCAAATTCATATTCATCCACTTTGGTTCCGGGGCACCAGCCGGCTCTGTCAAAGGGCCAGGTTCCGCCCTGAGGATAAATGGGATTATTCCCGCAATCTTTCCACACGTTCCAGCGGAATACTTCCCAATTATTCATGTACCATGTGTGAGTTTTGCTATCCCATTCACAGCAATTTCGGGGTCCTTCATGCCCGTGACCGGAAATGACGGATTTAATTTTATATCCAAAAGCACCTGGGTTTAATATAATTTTCCTTTTCGTCAAGACAGAGTCATCTGCCAACTCTCCGTATTTGTAATTTCCGTAAGGATAGATGTTTTCCACGCTTAATACATTTCTTTCTGGACTGCCACCGATAAACAAAAATTTCAAATCCAGTAATTCCTGATTATTGCCTACAATGAGTTCACGAATTCCTTTCAGGATCGGGGTATAATCCGTCAAGTCGTAAGTCCATTCCCAGCCATCTTTTCCACCGAGCCAAAGGCGTTTTCCGTAAGGGGTTACAAAACTGCCGATACTGAAGGATTCGGTTGTATCTCCAACGGGAACTTTAATAAATGTATTCCAAATGTAATCCCACTCTCCGCATGGATATTTATCTCCCTTGGTGAGAGAATCGCATTTCAAGGTTTGAACCATGATAATTTTTGCCCATGGTTCATCTGTGTCCGGGAATTGTACCATGGTTTTGTATTGAGCATTCCATCCCTTTGGACTGGGAGTTTCAAATGTTATGGGATGGATGGTTAATGTGTCTAAACTGGAATGTTTCGAGGGAATATTTTCATGTTTGCAATTTTGCTTAGAACAGGCAAAAAAAATCACCAGGCAGAAGGATAACACACCTACTTTACATAAACTCTTTACAAATTTCATTTTTATCTCAAATATTTTATGAATGGTTTCAGAATAACTGTTTAATTCACTTATTTTTACGCATTATTTTCAATTCTAAATTTAAACAGAAAATTTAAATAAATTATGCTCACTGATACTCATTGTCATCTTTATTATACTGATTTAAAATTTGATCTCCCCGGTGTTTTGGACCGTGCAGAAAAACTGGGTGTGACTCGTTTTATCTGTGTAGGTACAAATTTGGATGACACAAAGGAATGTCAAAAATTATCGGAAAAATATGAAAATATTTATTTTTCTGCAGGTGTTCATCCTCACGATGCAAAAGATGTACCCTCAGATTATTTGGAGCAAATTCAAAAATATTCTCAATATGACAAAATGATTGCTGTTGGGGAAATGGGATTAGATTATTTCAGGAATATTTCTTCCCCGGAAGTACAAAAAAATGTATTTCGTGAGCAATTGAATTTAGCTCAGAAGTTAGAAAAACCTGTTATCTTTCACAATCGGGATGCAGATGAAGATGTGATTAAAATTTTATCAGAATTCCCGGATGTCATCGGTGTTGCGCATTGTTTTTCAAGTGATTTGAAAACCGCAAAGGCATTTTTAGATATGGGATATTACATTTCATTTTCTGGAAACCTGACGTTTAAAAACAGCCATTTACCTGATGTAGCAAAAGAAATTCCATTGAACAAAGTATTGGTGGAAACTGATTCACCATTCCTCAGCCCCGTTCCATTTCGGGGAAAACCAAACGAACCGGGAAGAACACGGTTTGTAGCGGAAAAGCTGGCAGAAATTCATGAAACGTCCCTGGAGGAAATTGCAAGAATAACAACAAACAATGTGAACTCACTTTTCAATTTGGAACCCATGTCATGCTGAGTACATTTAAGTATGACATCTCTTTAACGAGTTAAATAAATGGCAAAATATTCACATCCATTCCGTAAAAAATGGGGTCAGAATTTCCTGAACGATAAAAACCTTTTAGACAAAATAGTGCGTACGGTAAATCCGCAGGGCAAAGATTCAATTTTAGAGATAGGTCCTGGGGAAGGAGCATTGACGGAAAAAGTTTTACCTAAATCAAAAGAAATGGTTTCCGTAGAAATTGACCCGTTGTTAATTGAACGTTTGAATCAAAATCCATCATTTGAAAAATTAAAAATCATTCAGGGAGATGTTCTGCTGCAGGATATTGATTCCTTACCAATATCGAATCCTGTTCGAGTAATTGGAAACATTCCCTATAACATTACTTCGCCGATAGTTTTCTGGTTAATTGAGCAATTGGATTTTTGGGACGATGCTTTCATCATGATGCAAAAAGAAGTAGCCAGACGTTTTTCCGCAATTCCGGGGACAAAAGATTATGGAAGACTCACTGTGGTTTCCGGAGCATACTTGAAAGCAGAATATTGTTTTACCATTCCACCGGACGTGTTTATCCCCAAACCGAAAGTAGATTCGGCATTTGTCCATTTTACTAAAAAGGAAAATCAAATCGTTCCTGACGATAAATATGTAAAATTCAATAAACTGGTGAAGACTGCATTTTCACAACGTAGGAAGATGCTGAAAAATACATTAAAAGGTTTTGGAATACATCAGGAAGACTATCCGCACATTAATTTAAACAGACGACCGGAATCCTTAACGATTGGTGAGTTTGCATCCCTTTTGTCATAATGTATAAAATTTTTAAAAAATTTGAATCATTTTGCCCTTTAGTTAGTTTATTACTAAATTCGCCGACTTTTCTTTAAAGAAAAATGGAAGATTGATATGGCTAAAGTCAGCAAAGCAATAAATGAATCAAATAGAAGTTTGAGCCGATATCTCGAGGAGATAGGGAAATTTGAACCTCTTCATCCGGATCGGGAAGTGGAATTAGCTCAGCGGATAAAGAAAAATGACCGCCTTGCCCTAAAAGAATTGGTGCAGGCAAATCTCCGTTTTGTTGTGTCTGTTGCAAAGGATTACCAAGGACAGGGATTGCCGCTTACGGATTTAATTAACGAAGGGAATTTAGGACTGATTAAAGCAGCAGGTCGGTTTGATGAAACTAGGGGATTTAAATTTATTTCCTATGCTGTTTGGTGGATTAGACAGTCAATTTTACAGGCTTTGGCAGAGCATTCCAGAATTGTTCGGCTTCCCTTAAATCGGGTAGGAACCATCAGTAAGATTACAAAGACAGCACAGAAAATTGAAGCGGAAATTGAACGAACCCCTAATGAAGAGGAATTAGGACGTCAGCTTGAGATGACACCTGAGGAAATATTGGATGCCATGAGAATTTCCCGCCGCCATCAATCATTGAATGCGCCTTTTCGTGATGGTGAAAAAAATGCCCTTCTGGATGTAATTGAAGATGAAAATCAATTATCCCCTGACACCAATCTGATGGGAGAATCATTAAAAGATGAAATTCGCCAATCTCTTACTACTCTTCAAAAAAGAGAGCGGGATGTAATAAGAATGTATTTTGGCATAGATATGGATTATGCGCTGACACTTAATGAAATTGGCGAGGAGTTTAATTTAACCAGAGAACGTGTTCGGCAAATCAAAGAAAAAGCTATTCGCAGACTGAGGCATCGTTCCAGAAGTAAGATATTAAGAACTTATCTTGGATAAAGGAGGAATATAAATTGATTGAAGTAACCCTGAAAGATGGAGAACAGATTGAACATGCCCTGCGGCGATTTAAAAAGAAGTGGGAACGTGCAGGTGTATTACGTGAATTGAGGAGAAAAGCATTTTATATTAAACCCAGCGTTGTCAGACGTGTCGAGAAGGAAAAAACAATGCGCAGGGTTGCAAGAATGTATCGGTGATATTTTGGTAAAAATCTATGTTAAAAAGGCTCGGTGTCCCAACCGAGCCTTTTTAATTTTCCCCTATGATAATTGAAAGTATTTCAGGCGTAAGAGGAATTACACCTTTTTTCCTGTCACCGGAAAAAGTTCGTAATTACACTTCTGCTTTTCATCAGCATTGTACTCCCGGAGCTATATTTGTAGGCAGGGATTCCCGTTCAACCGGAAGCGAATTTCAGGATATTGTTGTAGAAGAATTATCTTTGTGCGGCAGGGATGTATTTGTCTGCGGGATTGTTCCCACTCCCACTGTTCAGTTCATGGTAGAGCATACGGAAGCTGCCGGCGGAATGGTTATTACAGCAAGCCATAATCCTTCAGAATGGAACGGTCTTAAATTCATTCGTTCCGATGGAGTTTTTCTTCATCCGGATGAATGTGAATATTTATATCTGTCAGCTAAGTCAGGTTTCCAATCCAGAGCAGAAACACAGGGAATGGTATTGCAGGACACAAATGCGATACAGAAACATATCATTCATCAAACCTGCCTGAGTTGTATTGATGTGAATTCCATTCGGAACAGGAGATTCAAGGTAGTTGTGGATGCATGTAACGGAGCCGGTTCTGAAGCACTCCCGGAAATGTTGGAAGCATTAGGATGCGAAGTAATCACAATTCATTGTGATCCGAAAAAAGAATTTCCCAGAGGTACGGAACCATTGCCCGAAAATCTTGATGCCCTTTGTGATGCAGTGAGAACAAATGATGCAGATGCAGGTTTTGCAACAGATCCGGATGCGGACAGATTAGCAGTGGTTTCTGAAAAAGGGTTTCCCCTGGGAGAGGAATATACTCTGGTTCTTGCAGCAGAAGGATTTTTAAAATCGGTAAAAACCCCCGGGGAAACATTTGTTGTCAATCTTTCCACTTCTCTTGCTTTGGAAAAAATGGCTGAACCCTATGGAATAAATGTTATTTATGCACCTGTAGGAGAAATAAATGTTGTTCAAAAAATGCTTGAAAGCAGAGCCCTTCTTGGTGGGGAAGGAAATGGAGGAGTCATTTTAAAAGAAAGTCATTTAGGCAGGGATTCATTAACAGGGGTGACCTTACTGTTGAACAGGATGTCACAATCTGACCAACCACTGAGTAAAATCTTCCGCTCTCTCCCTCAGTTTTCGATTATTAAAGATAAAATCAGTACGGATGGAAAGCAGATTTCATCATTAAAAGATGAGCTGAAAAAACAATTTCATGACAGCAGAATCAATGAGTCGGATGGTATTAAATTTACATGGGAAAATTCATGGATTCACTTTCGAAAATCTAACACGGAACCTATATTGAGAATTTATGCCGAAGCAAAAAATGACATGGATGCTAAAAACCTTATTCGCAAAGCAAGAAACACAATT
This sequence comes from uncultured bacterium, assembly GCA_964518835.1. Classification (GTDB taxonomy): domain Bacteria; phylum Fidelibacterota; class Marinisomatia; order Marinisomatales; family AB-629-J13; genus AB-629-J13. The sequence goes on along the minus strand of CAZFKU010000010.1, from coordinate 24,207 downwards.
GAATAACTGATGCCAAACACAACTCCAATAAATGGGACTGTAGATCAAATTGGTGCAGAGGAAAGAGTCAAGAGGTTGTTTTCAAGGAGCATCAAAAAAGAATCAAAAGTGAGTGCCTTGCATATGGTATTGTCTATGTTGGACCTTACCACTCTTGAAGGAAAAGATTCCCCGGGGAAAGTGCGACAACTATGCTATAAAGCAGCGCACCTGCATGATAACTATCCGGGGATTCCCCAGGTTGCTGCAGTTTGCGTGTATCCAAATTTAGTAAGAGTTGCGAAGGAATCTTTGTCCGGTACATCAATAAAAGTAGCGTCTGTTGCCACGGGATTTCCAAGCGGAATGAGTTTAATGGATGAAAAATTAGCAGAAGTCCGGAAAGTTGTGGAAGACGGAGCCCATGAGGTGGACATGGTTATATCAAGAGGGGAGTTTTTGTGTGGGAATTTAGATTATGTTTGCGATGAGATAACCCAGATCAAAAATGCCTGCGGAGATACACATTTGAAAGTGATTCTGGAAACGGGAGAACTGGAAACGCTGGACAATGTCCGCAAGGCAAGTTTTCTGGCAATGGAATCAGGGGCTGATTTTATTAAAACCAGCACTGGGAAGATTTCGCCAGCAGCAATTCCAACAGTTGTATTGACCATGCTGGAAGCCATTCGGGATTTTCAAGAAAGGACAGGAAAACAAATCGGCATGAAACCAGCTGGTGGAATTGGAACCGCCAAACAGGCTATTCAATACTTAGTCATGGTAAAGGAAACCTTGGGAGATGATTGGTTGTCCCCCGATTTGTTTCGCTTTGGTGCAAGTTCCTTGGCAAATGATGTGCTTATGCAATTAGTGAAACAAGAAAAAGATGTTTATCAATCGATAAATTATTTTTCGCTTGATTGATCAATGAACGAGGTACTAAAAGCAAAATCTGGTAAATTATGGGATTATTCTCCTGCTCCGGAAAGCAGGGACCATATCCGTCTGGATGAGCAATACAACCTGTTTATCAATGGAGAATTTTGCCCATCTGAATCCGGAAAATATTTTAACACTATAAACCCTGCTACAGAGGAAGTGAACGCAAAGGTTGCTTACGCCTCACAAAAAGATGTGGAAAAAGCCGTAAAATCAGCACGAACTTCCTATGAAAAGTATTGGTCTAAATTGACTCCCGCAGAACGGGGAAAATACATCTTTAGAATTGCCCGACTTATTACTGAACGGGCAAGAGAATTTGCTGTGATTGAGTCAATGGATGGAGGAAAACCCATTCGAGAATCAAAAGGGATTGATATTCCATTAGCGGCAGCACATTTTTTCTACTATGCAGGTTGGTCGGATAAACTTCAGTTTGCTTTTCATGGCAGAAAACACAACCCATTAGGTGTAGCAGGTCAAATTATTCCCTGGAACTTTCCGCTTCTCATGGCTGCATGGAAAATTGCTCCTGCTTTGGCTACAGGTAATACTGTTGTCCTAAAACCTGCGGAAACAACGCCGTTAACTGCTCTCAAGCTTGCTGAATTGATTCAGGATGCAGACCTTCCCCCGGGTGTTGTCAATATCATTCCCGGTGATGGAGATACAGGGAAACATTTGGTTCAGAATAAGGGAGTGGATAAAATCGCCTTTACCGGGTCCACTGAGGTGGGGAAATTTATTCAAAAGTCATTAGCAGGAACTTCGGTAAAATATACACTTGAATTAGGAGGAAAAGCTGCCAATATTATATTTGAAGATGCGCCAATTGACCAGGCTGTTGAAGGGATTATCAATAGTATTTTTTTCAATCAGGGACATGTATGCTGTGCCGGAAGCAGGCTTTTTGTACAGGAAGGAATTGCAAATGAGGTCCTTGATAAATTAAAATATCGAATGGAATCCTTGATCTTAGGCGATCCGCTTGATAAAAATACAGACATTGGCGCTATAAATTCAAAAGCTCAATTAGAAAGGATAAATTATTTTGTAGATGCCGGCAGGAAAGAAGGCGGAAAAATATTCCAGACATCTTGTACTCTGTCCAAAAAGGGATTTTGGTATCCGCCCACTTTATTTACTGATGTATCTCAGTCCCATAAAATCGTTCAGGAGGAAATATTTGGTCCGGTATTAGCAATTCAAACATTTCGCACTCCAAAAGAGGTGATCACAAAAGCAAATAATACACCATACGGGCTTTCCGGTGGTGTCTGGACCGACAAAGGCTCCAAAATATTCAAGATATCAAGAGAAATTCAAGCAGGAGTTGTTTGGGCAAACACCTTTAATAAATTTGATCCATCTGCTCCATTCGGCGGATACAAAGAAAGCGGTATGGGAAGGGAAGGTGGACTTGAAGGTCTTTTACCATATGTTAATTTGAATTGAACAATGCATTCCCGACTGAAAATCCAAAAGACAAGAAAGCTTTTTATAAATGGATCGTTCCCCCGTTCTGAATCGGAACGTTTCATCAATTGGGCTTCAACCGATGGAAAACTATCTGTGAATATTTCCCGGGCTTCAAGGAAAGATTTTCGGGATTCCGTTAAGGTTGCAAGGAATGCAGTGGACGGATGGAAGCACAGAACTGCATATAATCGGGGACAGATACTCTACCGGATGGGAGAAATGATGGAAAGCAGGAAAGACCAGTTGATTCAGGAGCTCTGCATGGAAGGCGCTCAGGAAAAACAGGCAGAAAAAGAAGTGGATTCAACTATCGATCTTATCATTTACTATGCAGGCTGGTCGGACAAATATCAACAGTTATTCAGCAGGGTGAACCCTGTAGCACAAGCTTATTTTAATTTCACGGTGCCTGAACCTACAGGGATTGTTGCAATTCTCTGCCCCAACAATCAACCACTTAAATATGCAGTATCTGTGCTGTGTTCGGTTATTGTTTCAGGGAATACTGCTGTTTTACTTTATTCAGAATCAAAACCACTTACAGCAATGACTTTGGCGGAGATCATCCATACATCTGATGTACCTGCGGGGGTTGTCAATATGTTGACCGGCTATAAAGAAGAGTTACTGACACATTTTGCATCACACATGGATGTGAACGCCATCGTTTATTGTGGTGAAAATCCGGATGAGATTAAGGAAGTACAGGAACTAACATCATTGAATGTAAAGCGATGTGTTATCTTAAATGATGAAATATTGGATCAATCTTTACAAGAGGGACCCTATACGATTCTACGGACTGTAGAGATGAAAACCACTTGGCATCCCGTGGGAGTTTGATTTAACCTATGGTAAAAAAGGGGGAGATTATAAACCTCAGTATTGATTCGCTGGCGTATGGAGGAAGAGGAGTGGCTCGTCACGATAATTGTGTAGTATTTGTTGATAAAGCCCTACCGAATCAAGAAGTCAATGCCCTGATTTATAAAAAACGCAGAGGATACGGAGAAGCAAGAATACTTGATATTCTAAAGGAAACTGAAAAAAGGGCTGACCCCGTTTGCGAACATTTTTCTTACTGCGGGGGATGTGTCCACCAGCATCTGGACTATACCGAACAGACAGCACAAAAAAAGAAACAGGTTGAAGATATATTTTCCCGTCAGGTAGGAATAAAGGATTTTCACATTTCAAACCTTATTCCCGCAGAAGAGATTTATAATTATCGCAATAAGATGGAATTTACATTTTCCAACAGGAGATGGACACTGCCGGATGAAAAGCCCGGAATCAATTCAGCTTTTGCTTTAGGACTCCATGTACCAAAGAGGTGGGATAAAATTTTGGATATAAACACCTGTCATATTCAGCAGACAATCGGAAATGAAATTCTCCAATTTGTAAAGAAAGAATCAAGGAGACTTGAATTAAAACCGTATGATCAAAAAACACATAATGGTTTCCTCAGACATCTTGTCCTGCGGTTTGGAATTAATACCGGGAATATTATGGTCAATTTCGTCACATCTTATGAAAATACAGAATTATTGTCTCCACTGGTGGACAGTCTCATATCCCGATTTCCTCATATAACCTCTGTGGTAAACAACATAAACCGCAGAAAAGGTGATACGGCTTATGGCGAATGGGAAAACACTCTTCACGGTACTGCATACATTGAAGAAAAAATTGGTGATCTGACTTTTGAAATTTCTTCCAATTCTTTTTTTCAAACCAACACCAAGCAAGCCGAAAAATTATATGCTGAAATCCTAAAAAAAGCAAAACTTACCGGAAAGGAAACGGTATTTGATCTGTATTGCGGTACAGGAACTATGGCTCTTTTTTTAGCAAAACAGGCACAGGAAGTTATGGGGTTCGAAGTTGTGAAGGGAGCAGTGGAAGATGCCCTAAGAAATTCTGTGAGAAATGGAATTGCCAATGTCCGGTTTGTTCACACGAATTTGGAAAAATATGTACCCGACAATTCTTTGCCGGTACCGGATGTGGTTATTGTGGACCCTCCCAGGGCAGGACTCCAGGGAACGGCAGTGAAAACTGTGTTATCTTTTGGAGCAAAACGGATCATTTATGTATCCTGCAATCCTGCAACTCAAGCAAGAGATACTGTGGTGTTAAACCAGGGAGGATACGAGCTAAAATCCATGACCTTAGTTGATATGTTTCCCCATACACCTCACGTGGAAACCATTGGAGTATTTGAACCGGGGAGTTAGCTATTCTTGTTCTGTTAAAATTATTTGAAAAACAGTTAATTTCAGAGGATGGATTTACGGAATGGAACATCAGTATCGTCCGATTAACCTGAATTTTCAATCAGGTTTAATAAAAATTGTAATGACAAAATTCTAAAAAATGATTTGATGGAAATACTAGATAAGGTCTTCTCACCGGGAGTTATAGAACAACGGTGGTATGACCATTGGCAGGAAAAAGAATATTTCCACGCAGATCCGGATTCGGGGAAACAACCATATACCATAGTTATCCCTCCTCCCAATGTTACCGGGATTCTCACCATGGGACATATTTTGAACAATACTATTCAGGATGTCCTCATCCGAAAAGCAAGAATGGAAGGATTTGAAGCCTGTTGGATTCCCGGCACCGACCATGCATCCATTGCAACGGAAACAAAGGTGATGAAAATGCTTCAGGAAAAAAATATTGAAAAGGAATCCCTCACTCGGGAGGAATTTTTAAAACATTCATGGGAATGGAAAGAAAAGTACGGCGGTATTATCATCCAGCAGTTGAAAAAGCTTGGATGTTCCTGTGACTGGAAGAGAGAAAAATTTACCATGGATGACGGATATTCCAGAGCTGTTTTGGAAGCATTTGTTCGGCTCTATGAAAAAGGTCTGATATACCGGGGACATCGTCTGGTAAACTGGTGCCCGGTTTCCCAGTCTGCAATCAGTGATGAGGAGGTAAATCATAAAGAAATTCATGGTCATTTATGGACGATCAGCTATCCATTTAAGAATGAAGATGGAGCCCTTGAAGTAGCAACCACCCGTCCCGAAACCATGCTGGGAGATTCCGCTGTGGCAGTTCACCCGCAGGACGACCGGTATAGAAAATATATCGGAAAGGAAATTAAACTTCCTTTGACCCAGAGGATTATTCCAGTTATCGGAGATGAATTTGTGGACCCGGATTTCGGGACAGGATGTGTCAAGGTAACTCCTGCCCATGATCCCAATGATTTTGAAATGGGAAAACGCCATAATCTTGAATTCATTAATATCATGAACCCGGATGCTTCCATGAATGATCGTGTCCCTAAAAAATTTAAAGGACTCACCCGGGAGGATGCAAGAATACAGGTTATAAAAGATTTAAAAAACCATGAATTACTTAAAAATGAAGAATCCCACACTCACAGTGTAGGATACTCGGAACGGGGCGGAGCGCCCATTGAATATTATCTGTCCGAACAATGGTATGTAAAAATGAACCCACTGGCAAAACCGGCAATAAAAGCGGTAAAGGATGGCGACATTAATTTTCATCCGACTCACTGGGTGAAAACCTATGATCATTGGATGCAAAACATAAAAGACTGGTGCATCAGTCGGCAATTGTGGTGGGGACACCGAATACCTGTTTGGTATAGAAAAGGTGGGGATGCATCATTACCGGAAAATATACATGTTTCTGTGGATGGACCGAAGGAGCCTGACAATTGGGAGCAGGACAAGGACGTTCTGGATACATGGGCAAGTTCCTGGCTCTGGCCCTTTGGAGTTCATGACTGGCCTGAAAATTCAACTGATTTAAAATCTTTTTATCCCACTAATGCCCTTGTTACAGGTCCCGACATCATATTCTTTTGGGTTGCTCGGATGATCATGGCAGGAATCGAATTTTTAGAGGATATTCCATTCAAGGATGTATATTTCACAAGCATTCTGAGAGATGAAGAAGGCAGAAAACTGAGCAAATCATTAGGGAATTCTCCAGACCCCCTGGACCTGATCAAACAGTACGGCGCCGATGCGGTACGCTTTAGTATTTTACTGATTTCTCCTCAGGGAATGGATGTTTTATTCTCCGCTGACCGAATGGAACTGGGGAGAAATTTTATGAATAAATTATGGAATGCCGCCCGTTTCGTAAAGATGAATACATCTTCACCGGAATTATTACCGCAAATGGAAAAAATAGAATCTGAATTAAAATTGCCTGAAAAATGGATCCTCAGTAGATTGAATAACACAATCTCAGAAGTGAACAGGCGAATAAACAAATTTCAGTTTAATGAAGCGGTAAAAGTGATATACGATTTCACTTGGAATGACTATTGTGACTGGATGATCGAAATATCTAAAATTTCACTTTATGGAGAGGATGAAGCAAGGAAACGTTGCCTCCAAACCGTTACTGTCTCAGTTTTAAGGCAGGTTTTATGTTTAATGCATCCCTTTGCTCCGTTTATTACAGAAGAACTGTGGCATCAGTTTAAAAGTGAGGACGAAGAGGAAATCATCTTGACAAAATGGCCGGAGTGTGATGAGAAAAAAATTAATGTGGATGCGGAACACACCATGATGCTTCTTCAGGACATAATTACATCTGTTCGATCTATTCGCAGCAGAATGGGAGTATCTCCATCAAAAATGGCGGACATTGTCATCCGGACAGAAAATGGGGAATTAATCGAAAATTATAAACATATCATCCGATCTTTAGGAAAAATTGATACTATTACTGTTGATTCGAATATCGATAAACCTCCACATTCGGCAACTGCAGTGGTCAGAGGAATGGAGCTTTATGTCCCATTAGAAGGATTAATTGATGTGGGAATGGAAAGAGACCGCTTGGAAAAAAGAAAGAAAGAGTTGACCGGTCACTATGAATCCGCAGAAAAAACGCTGTCCAATAAAGAATTTATAGACAAAGCACCCGAATCAGTTGTTGATAGTAAAAAGAAAAAATTAAATGAGATGAAAATAGAATTAGAAAAACTTATATCAAACCTGGAGATGTTGAATTGAAAAAAATAATCTTATTATGGTTGATTTTATATCCTCTTGGAGGACAAAGTATGAATGCAAACCTGACCTTGTATAAAAATGGATATACAATGGTAAAACAACCTGCTTTTTGGAATATTCCCTCAGGTGTAAGCCAAATAACTTATTCGTTGGTACCCAATCAATTATTTTCGGAGACACCATTTTTATCTCTGACGAATGGTGCAGAAATATTGTCTCAGCGGTTAAATAATAATATTTTTTCAAGCGACTCCTATTTTAAGTCCCGATTGGGAAGTATGGTAGAAGCCTATCCCGAAGATGAAAAATCTGTGTATGGTCAATTAATTGAGTTCAACAGTAAATCAGTTACCATTCAGGGTAAATCATGGGTAAAAATGATTCCACGGGATGAATTAACAATACTTGCAATAAAAGAAAAAGTAGAAGATGTGCAGTTCAGACCCAAACTGGAATGGGATGTAAAAGCAAGCCACTCGGGATATATCAACGGTGATATTTTATACATGACCGGAGGGATTGAATGGAAGTCAGTTTATCGACTTATTACAAGTCCGAATGAGGAATCAGCAGAGTTGGTGTCCGAAGCGCTTATTTTCAATGACACTGATTTGAATTTTGAAGAATCACGGTTAAAACTTGTTGAGGGTGACCTGCATAAATCGTCTGTTCACCGTCCCGTTCGGTACAGCCCTAAAATGGAATTGTCCATGAGAGTACAAGGGGAATCCCGTACTTCTGATGGATTGGAAGAAATTCCGCTAGGTGATTATTATGTGTATTCCATTGATAACAATGTATCCTTGATGCCGGGAGAGACTGTGACACTTACCCTATATTCTCCCAGAAATATTTCATTTAAAAAGACATACATTTTTGAAAACCAAGAGCGCCAGAAAAAGGAAGAACCTTTAACGGTAGAACTGGAAATTGCAAATACGAAAGAAAATAATTTATCCATTCCACTGCCTGCGGGAAAAGTTGAAATATATTTGGAAACATCGGAAGGAAACATTGAATTTATAGGGGAAGATAAAATCAGGCAGGTTCCCAAAGGGGAAAAAGCAAAACTTATTGCCGGCAGAGCTTTTGATGTGATCGGAAAACGGAAAATCGTTAATTATGACCGACAGAGAAAAAGTGAAGAAGGGTCAATTGAAATTGAGATACTGAATAAAAAAGAACAAACTGTTCAAATAAAGGTAATTGAACACATCAGCGGTGACTGGGTGATCAAAGATTCGAACAAACAATACATTAAGGAAGATGCCGCCACAATTTATTTCCCGTTGACCATTCCTTCCGGGGATTCAAAAATAATTCTGTACACCTACAAAAAGGAGTGGAAATAGTATTTTAAATGCCATTTTGCTATTTCAGTCCCGTTAATAATTACCGATTTTCATAATAAAAAATAACATTTATCCATTTATGAGGAAGGATTGAATGGGTGATGTAACCCTCACTTCTTCATTAAAATATATCAAGGGTCTTGGACCTGTCCGTACGGAGGTATTGTCTGAGATGAATATTCAAACGGTTGGAGATTTACTGTATTATTTCCCCCGCCGACATTTGGATCGCACCACCGTACATCCTGTTCGTTATTTGGAGCGGGACACATATTGTACCGTTGTGGGTACCGTACAGGAAACCATGGTCAGAAAAATGGGTAAAAAATCCCTGTTCGAAGCAGTTTTGTATGATGGGACAGGTCAGCTTTCACTGATATGGTTTCACGCCATCTCAATCATAAAGAAAATGGTAAAAAAGGGAGACAAACTTGCGGTAACAGGTAAGGTCGGTTTTTACAAAGGATATCAGATGATCCATCCGGAGTGGGATAAACTTGACAAGGGAGAAGACCCCGTGAATACTCAGGCAATAATTCCTCTGTATCCCCTGACTCAGGAATTGAAGGAGTCCGGATTGGAACACCGCCGACTGAGAAAAGTCATATCCGGATTATTAGATTCACTTGGTGAGATCAACGACTATTTTCCGGATTGGATGGCGAAGAAACACAGGTTATTTCCATTATCCAACTCGCTGAAGGAAATTCATTTTCCCACTGGAAACTCGGGATTGAGAAACGCAGTTCACAGGCTGAAATTTGACGAACATTTTTTCTTGCAATTGCTCATGGTATTACGAAAATCTTCTTTTGAAGGGACGGCATCCCAACCACTGGGAACCAAAGGTGTAAATGTGAAGACAGTTTATGAAAACCTAAATTTTACTCTTACCGATGCTCAGAAAAAAGTGATAAGGGAAATTTGTGATGACTTGAATAAATCAACTGTCATGAACCGTCTTTTGCAAGGAGATGTTGGCTCAGGGAAAACAGTTGTTGCCGTTATTTCTGCCGCAGTGGCTGTTGACAGCGGGGTGCAATGTGCTGTTATGACGCCGACAGAAATTCTAGCCGTTCAGCACTACGAATCATTCAGGAAGTTTACGGAAAAAGCTCCATTATCCTGTGAGTTGCTGATTGGTAAAACCCCGGAAAAAGAGAGAGCAGTTATATTAAAAAACCTGCGGGAGAAAAAGATCAACATCATTATCGGAACCCATGCCCTAATCCAAAAAGACGTGGATTTCAGTTCGCTGGGATTTGTCATAGTGGATGAACAGCACCGTTTTGGAGTCGTTCAACGGGGAGACCTTATTTCAAAGGGGTATAATCCACATTTTTTGGCTATGACTGCAACACCTATTCCCAGGACCCTGGCAATAACCTATCATGGCGATATGGAGTGTTCCATCCTTGACGAGATGCCAAAACATCGAAAACCGGTTATTACAAGGGTAGTCCAACCGGATAAACTGGACAAGGTTTATGAACATATGAGATCCGAAATGGATAGAAACAGACAGTGCATGATTGTCTATCCGCTGGTAGAGGAGACGGAAAAATCCGACCTGAAAGCTGCGGAGGAGGCTTATTCCGATTTGTCAGCTGGAATATTTAAAAATTATTCTATAGGGCTTTTGCATGGACGAATGAAAAAGGATGAGAAAAAGGAAATCATGGAAAAATTTTCCAATAACAGGATTCAGCTTTTGATAGCCACAACTGTCATTGAAGTGGGGATTGATGTACCAAACGCTACCGTTATGGTTGTGGAACATGCTGATCGATTTGGATTAACACAGCTCCATCAACTGAGGGGGCGTGTAGGAAGGGGTAAAGAAAAAAGTGTATGTGTTCTGGTGAGAAGAAAAATTACCGAGTCAAGCGTAAAACGGCTGGAGGTTATGAAGGAAACCAATGATGGATTTAAAATTGCAGATGAAGATTTGATGATGCGGGGCCCCGGTGCATTTTTTTCATCAAAACAGAGTGGATTTTTACGCTATAAAATAGCCGACTTAGTGCGGGACAAAACCATTATTCAACAGGCAAGGAAATCTGCATTTGAACTGGTTGAAAAAGATCCTCACCTCCGAAAACCGGAAAATGAGGCAGTTCGAAAAAAGTTTATTCAGGAATATCAGGACCTGCTTCAGGATATAAAGATTAACTGAGTTTCAGCATCATTCATGCCGTAAAGAATCCACCGGATCAAGGGTGGCAGCTTTCCAGGCAGGATAACTTCCGAATCCAATTCCGATAACGGAGCAGACAACTAATCCGATTATCACCCAATCCACCGGAATCACCGCTGGGATCTTAAATATAAAAGACACAAGATTTCCCCCGACAATACCTAAAAATACACCCGTTATTCCTCCAGTCTGGCATAAAAATACCGATTCTGAAAGGAACTGAATCAAAATATGTTTACGACTGGCTCCGATTGCCTTCCGAATTCCGATTTCCTTAATTCGTTCCGTGACAGAAACCAGCATAATATTCATGATCCCAATCCCAGCCACGAGAAGAGCTATTACACTGATGACAAAAGCGAAAATTTTCACTCCTCCGGTAAATGTTCCAAATGTAGCCAGCAGTTCCTCGTTGGAAACAGTTTCAAAATCATTATCTTCCCCGGGTGGTACCTGCCTGAGCATCCGCATAATTCCCACCGTTTCATCCATCGTTTTATCATACAGGTCAGCAGACAGAGCTTCCACTGTGATTACCAATGATGTCCATGGACTAGAAAAATATTGCAGATATGTGCTGATGGGGATAACCACATAATTATCTTTGCTTTCCCCGAATGCCGCCCCTTTCCGCTCGGTGATGCCCACAACCTGAAAATCAATACCATCCAGGGAGATAGTTTTATTCAATGGGTCTTCAAAAGAAAAAATTTGATCCACCACATCACCGCCTAAAAGTGCCACACGATTTTTAAAATGCACATCTTCAGGAGTAAGATTTCTCCCGTCCTCAATATAGGTGTTGTACACCCTGACAGTTCCTTCATCTCCTGCATAAATCACAGGATTGTTTTTCGCCCGTTTATCTTTATATCTGATTGTTTTTCCGTACGCATCATCTCCTATACTTACAAGAACAGGAAGTTTGGCTCGTCTTTTTAAATTCTTATATTGGTCAAAGGTTATGTGTTTGCGGTTGTGGTATTTTCTCCATGATCCATGCCCTCCCATATGCATAGCAGGATATTTCTGAAAGGCAAAAGTATTGGAACCAAACACATTTAGTCCGGATTGAATGGAAGATTCCATAGTTCGGATTGCCGTCATGACTCCCACAACTGAAAACACCCCGATCACAATGCCTAAAAGGGTTAAGGATGATCGCAACTTATTGGTGCGGATAGCATTTAATGCCATTCGCAAACTCTCGATCAAGGTATTTTTAAGATAGGATTGTTTTTTCATATTATCCTATTCATACCTTAGTGCTTCTATGGGGTCTAAACCTGCAGCACGAAACGACGGTCCTAAACCGGAAAGAACACCTACAATTGTGCTTAACGTCAATGAGATTACAGCCAGTGATACGGGCATGTTTGAGGGGAAAACAAAAGCATCAATAACATAACTTCCTGCATATGCACACCCTAATCCTGCAATTCCACCTAACGTACAAATCAGTACAGCTTCAAGAATAAACTGCATCAATATTATTTTTCGTGTAGCTCCAAGTGCCTTTCTGATACCTATTTCCCGGGTGCGCTCTTTCACCGAAACAAACATGATATTCATGATTCCGATTCCTCCTACAATAAGCGATAGAACTGTAATGAAAACCCCAGTTCCGCCAATCGCAAGTTTGATGGCATTGTACTGTTTTCTGAACATATCCTGTTGATTTACTGCAAAGTCATTTTCTTCCTGCGGAGGTAATTGGCGGAGTCTCCGCATGATACCGGTCACTTCATCTTTTGCTGCTTCAATATGGTTTTCATCTACTTTTACATTCAGTCTCATCCAACCTCTTCTCGAGAACAATCGCTGATAAGTCCCAAAAGGAATAATGCAGTGATTGTCCATGCTGAACATACCTAAAAATTTCCCTTGTTTTCCTGCGACTCCTATAACCCGAAATGAATATGGACCAATCTTTACTTTTTCATCCAGAGGATTTTCAAATTCAAAAAGGGCTTCAGCAACATCATATCCTAAAATAATAATTTGATTTCCACTTCGGTCTTCACCCTCGGTAAAAAACCGTCCATGATCAATTTCTAAATTTGAGGTATGGATATATTCTGTTGATGTACCGATCATTGAAATTCCCATGGCCTTTTTATCCTTCCACCTTACATCACCGGAGCGCATTGCAACTGGAGCAGCAGCCTGTACATATTTACTTTGTGATTTTAAATCATCCAGGTATTCTGCTTTCATGTCCCGGCGGTTTTTTAACTCCCACCAATCCCTATTGCCAAACCATTCGTGTTTTGAAATGTACAGCACATCCCTCCCCAAAAAGGACATACTTCCTTCAAAGGATTGGTCCAAACCCGAAATGAGCGTTCCCATGGTTGTAACAGAAAAAATACCAATGACTATTCCGAGGGTTGTGAGAAAAGATCTCAATTTGTTGGAATTGACAGAAAAGTAAGCCATCCGCAGAGATTCGGAAAAAAACCTCATTAATAATTTCTCAACAGGTGATACAAAAAATAGGTAAAACCCTTAATTTTGAAAATCCTTTTGAATTTTTCCGTCCAGGATCTGTATTGTCCTGGCGGCATGCTTTGCAATATACGATTCATGAGTCACGAGAATAATGGTATTACCGTCCCTGTGAAGCCCATCCAGAACTTTCATGATATCCTCGCCACTTTTGGAATCCAGATTTCCAGTAGGCTCATCAGCCAAAATAATTGACGGATTGGTCACCAATGCCCGTGCGATTGCAACTCTTTGTCTCTGACCGCCAGATAATTCATTGGGTTTGTGTTTCATCCTGTCAGACAGGTTCACCTTTTCCATTGCGATTTCTGCCTGCACCCACCTGTCGTTTTTTGGTATATTGGAATAGACCAGGGGAAGTTCAACATTTTGAATTGCAGTGAGTTTGGGTAATAGATTAAATGTTTGAAATACAAAACCGATCTTTTGGTTACGAATGGATGCCAGCTGACCATCGTCCATGTTTTGCACCGGTTCATTATCCAAAAGATATGTTCCTTCCGTGGGAGTGTCGAGACACCCGATAATGTTCATTAATGTGGATTTCCCTGAACCGGACGGTCCCATGATAGAGATATATTCATTTGTTTTAATGGACACGTCCACCCCATCGAGTGCCTTAACTGTTTCCCCTCCCAGAGAATAATGTCGCTTTATTCCCTCCAGATAAATCAGATCATTCATGAATAATCTAATTATTCGGCAGCAGAAAATCCACTACCTATCCGGACAGGAGCCTTGTGCCATAATTCCCTGCTGATAGCTTTATAGCTTCCGCTGACTACTGTTTCTCCTTCTTTTAGACCTCCCAGAACTTCATAATGAGTATCGCTGGATATACCGAGTTGAACAGGTCTGCCCAGAACATGGAGACCATCTTTTCCAGATCCGATATCATTATCAATTGTGTCTTCCACGACAAAGACGATTTCTACCATTTCCTTTTTTTTATAAGAATTCTCTTTTTTATTTATATCTTCATTGGAATTTCCTTTATCACCATTATAGGCATGTGTTTCAAAATCTTCCGGTCTTACCGTCAAGCATTGAATTGGAATTGACAAAACGTTATTTTTTACTTCCGTAATGATATTTGCTGTAGTGCTCATTCCCGGACGAAAGAGGGGATGGACATCCAGCATGGTGATTTTCACCTTGAAATTTGTCACCTGATTCTGGTTGCCAAAATTAGATGTTTCTGCAACATGAGCAATTTCTCTGACCACTCCGAAAAATACTGTATCCTGAAACGCATCCACTTCAATTTCGGATGTATCACCAATGGATAGCAAAACCACGTCATTTTCATTAACATTTACCAGAATTTCCATTCGGTTCAAGTCTGCAATGGACATGAGTATTCCCGGCTGGAACATTCCCCCTACCGCCATTTCACCCACTTCTTTCGTGATGCTTGTTACCACACCATATTGCGGTGCCAACAGACGGGTTTTTGACAATTCATCCCTTCTGGATTTCAGGGATGCACCTGCTTGTTCAAGCTGGCTTTCCGCTAATAAAAATTGAGCTTCAACCGCTTCTAATTCCTGGGATGAAATAAGGTTACGTGAATGCAAAGAGTTGGTTCTGTCCAGCTGGAGCTTATTTTTTCGAAGGTTTGCTTTGGCAGATTTTACCATGGATTCAGCCTGCTCTACATTTGCCTTGTATTGCGTTTCGTCCAGGGTGATCAAATGTTCACCGGGATAAACCGTATCGCCTTCGCTGACTGTTATTTCAGTGATCCATGCAGTGATGGTGGATGTTATTTGAACCTCCTCTTCCGGCTGTAATTTTCCACTAGCATTGACCTTGTGTATAATATCCGCCCGATTCACTGTCTCTGTTTCCACGAAGAGCGTTTCATCCTGTGATTGACTGAAAAATCCTGCAATTCCAACTATAAATAAAACCAGAGGTATCCACACCTTTTTTTTCTTTAAAAATGACTTCATATTGTATCCTTATTCCTTTCCAAAATTCGGATTTAATTCACCTGTTAATTCCTTTAGAGAAGCTGCTGAAATCCAAAAATCATATTTCATATTCACCCATGTTGTTTTTGCAAGGTTTAGGGACACCTGAGCATCAAGTACCTCCAGAATGGTTGCGGCACCCAAAGCATATCGTTCCCGGACAAGGGTGAGATCCTCCTGAGCAGATTCTACAACTTGGGATTGAATTGGAAGGATGTCTTTATACTGGATTAGCAACTCAAAATGATCAAGAGCCTGAACATGGAGATTCTGTTTTATGGTTGTGTAATCCTCCGCAGACTGGTTCCACTCGATCCTTCTTTGTTCTATCTGGGAAGATAATCCATTTCCCGTATAAATTGGAATGGATACGGAAAAATTCACTCCGAGATTCCAATCCTCTTTCAGGTTGCCCATCCATTCCTGGGAATTTTCACCCATGACCGAGTAATTCAATCCTGCATCCACAGACGGCAGTTTCATCCCCCTGGTGATCATGTAATTGAGTTTTGCAGATTGAATCTGAGATTGCTGGCGTAACAAACGTGGATTATTCTCTTCCATTATAGTGATTAAATTTTCTTTGTTAGGAAATTTATAGGATTGAATATTTTTTTTATAATCCAGGAACTGTTCCCCTGCATCTGAAACACCCATGGCAAAGTAGAAATTTCGTCTTGCGTTGCGAAGAGCCTGGTCAGAACGAAGAAATTCTGACTGTGCCTGTCCTCTGTTCACTTCCCCTTTCAATAGATCTGTTTTTTTTACGGCACCCAGGTCAAATTTAGTTTTTACCAATTCAAGCTGTTTTTCAGAAAGAGACAGATTTTGACCTGCCACATCCTTGAGTTCTTTTGCTTTCAGGAAATTGAAATATCCGTGAACTATATCTCGAATCACTTTTAACCGGGAAGACTGATAATTAAAATTTGCACTTTGGAAAAGTGATTTTGCCTGTTTCACCCTGTTGATAGTTTGTCCTCCGTCAAAAACTTTTTGTGTGACGGAAACACCAGCGGACAAATTCTGGGAACGATTAAGGGAAGATGTGTCCATCTGAAAATTTTCCATATTCATTGAAACGATTTCCCGTTCGGGGAAATAGGTGCGGTTCAGACTCCCGGAAAACCCAATTGATGGCAGTAAATTACTGAATGATGTTTTTACGGATTGTTCAGCAGCAGATTTTCCCGATGACGCAGATCTCAAAGTGCTTTTGTTGTTAAGTCCAATTTGGATGCAATCTTCAAGGGACAATTGTTGAGAATTTACAAAGGTGAGGAGGAAGATGGATATAAGAAGGGCTTTCATAAGAAATCTGTACGACTAAATTCTAATCTAATCCAGGGTATAAAGTTCCTGAGAATATGAAGGTGATGACCGAAAGTTGCAAAGAAAATAAAAGCTAAAGAAACGATTCTTTATTTTTCAGGATAAATTCCTTTGCATCCTCGTAGTTGTTTTCTAAATCTCCATTCAATATTGCCTCTTCAACAGCAGATTTGATCTCTCCAACCTTTTTCCCCGGTTCAATCCCAAATATTTCCATGATCTCTTTTCCCCGTACCGGCGACTGAAAAGCTACCATTTCATCCAGTTCCTTTACATTCTGCATTCGTTCTTCCACCCGTTCAAAATTACCCATGTATTTTTTTACAAGCCGTGGGTTTTTCGTTGTGATGTCCGCACGGCAAAGTGTCATCAATTCATGGATTTCCTCTCCTGCCGCCACCATGAGCCTCCTGACTGCGGAATCGGTGACTCCATCCTTTGCAAGGGCAATGGGGCGTAAATGAAGCGCAGTCATTTTCTGTAGGTACGTATTCAACTCGTTGGAGAGTTTCATCCGTCTGGCAACTTTCTTTACCATTTTGGAACCGAAAAAATCATGCCCGTAAAACGTGTATCCTTTTTTCTCATGAATACGGCGGGTATTGGGTTTGGCAATATCATGTACCAATGCGGCAAATCTCACCCTCATTTTATCGGTCAATTCTGCGGCATTGTCCACCACCTGAAGTGTGTGGGCGAAAATGTCCTTATGATGCCATTCGCTGGTTTGCTCTAATCCCCACATGGCATCAATTTCAGGAAATACATGTTTCATCAAACCGGTGTGCTGAAGCAGTTTGAGACCGATGGATGGTTTAGGACAGGATAAGATCTTGAGAAATTCAGCGGTTATCCTTTCCCATGATACAATCTTGATCCGTTCTGACTGCCGGTTCATAGATTCTTTTACTTTTGGTTCCACCCGCATATCCAGTTTGGCAGAAAAATAAGCGGCTCTCATCATCCGCAGGGGATCATCGGAAAATGTCTTGTCAGGATCCAGAGGTGTCACCAGTTTTTTTGCCTGCAGATCGAGAATGCCTTTGAATGGGTCAGCCAGTTCACCAAAGCGTTTTGGGTGCAGGTCAATTGCCATGGCATTGATGGTAAAATCCCTGCGGAGCAGATCTCCTTTTAAGTCTGTGTATTGAATATTATCAGGTTTCCGGGAAGACTCATCGTAAGATTCCGTTCTAGCGGAAGCCACCTCAAGGGGAATTTTTTTATAGGGAATCCGGGCAGTTGAAAACCGCTGAAATGGAACGATCTTTTTCACCTTCAATTCATCAGCCAGGGCACGGGCAAATTTGATTCCATCGCCCACCACCATAAAATCAATCTCCTTTATTTCCCGTCCCAGGAAAAGATCCCGGACATATCCGCCTACAACGTAAACTTCCTGCTTATCTTTTGCGCCTAATTCTCCGGCAAGGCGCAGAACATGGGAGCAGGTGGTATTTTCTTCAATTAAATGACGGATATTTGACATGGGTAAAATTACCCCAGTGTGTCCATTATTTTTAGTAAGAAAAACTCATAGTATCACAATCATCTTGATTGTGTTTATCTCAACCGTCTGCAGAGTTGTATAATTGAAATGTCTATAATTTTTTACAACTCTCCCTTTCGATTCCCCTCTCTTTAAAGAGAGGGGTTAGGGGTGAGTTCACTCCAAATATGTCCTTAATCTTTGAATGACATTTGATTTGGCATGAAGCACATCTTCATTCTTAAACCGAATAACCTGAAAATCTAATTGATTAATAATCCATGTTCTTAATTCATCGTATTCTTTTTGGGATTCATGAATCCCGCCATCTATTTCTACAATCAGTTTACATTCATGACAGTAAAAATCCGCAATAAAAAATCTGGATTGGTTGTCAGTAAGTCAGTCTCTTTTTTCACAACAACATTTTTTAAATTATTTTGCTAATTAATTGATGGATAAGGTGTCAATTTTTGCCGCCAGAATGAAATCACTTTCGGTAAGCCCGTCAATTTTGTGGGTCCACATTTTAATCCCAACCTTTCCCCAGGCAAGATAAATATCAGGGTGATGCCCCTGTTCCTCAGCTAAGGACCCAATCCGGTTTGTGAATTCAAGGCTGGATTTGAAATCAGAAAATTTCCATTCCTTTTCAAGACGATGTTCATCAATTACATCCCAACCGTTTCCCAGTTGTTCCTTCATTGATTTTAATTTCTTCCCTTTCAACGGCGGCACACCACCTCGGCAGGGAATACAGACTTTGTTTGCCAGTTGATTCATAGAATTTCCTCAATTTCTTTTTTCAAAAAGTATAGCATGACTCTCTCCTAATATTTAATTAGTTGACGAATATCCATTTGCACCCGATCCCTCAATTCCTCTACGGTTTGATTTTCGTAATCACTGCCTGCAATAGGTTTTCCAAAGGTTAAGGTCAGCAGGCCCGGTTTTATTCTCCAGTCCGGCTTGCTTTTTGCTTTAAATGCTCCGGATAGTCCCACAGGAATAATGGTGACTCCCGTGTTTTTCGCCAGATGGAAAGGTCCCTTTTTAAATTCGCCTAATTCACCGGTCAAAGACCGTGTTCCTTCTGGAGAAATGAGGAAAGACACTCCTTCATTTATGGCTTTTTCCGCAAGATCAAGACTGTGGATGGCTTCTTTCAGTTTTTTTCGTTTTATGGGAATGACACCATATCGCTTTACGATCCAACCCCAGATGGGCCAGGAAAATTGTTTGTTTGCTCCCACAGCTGTCACATAATGAGGAATAGCTGCCACGATCATAAATCCGTCAAACATGGATGCATGATTGAAAAGATAGATGTAAGGCTGTCCCTCTTTGGGTGGTGTCTCTCCTTCAATTTTCAGCCATTGCCCTCCGACAAAAAGAATGACTCGGCACAACATCCCTGCCATTGGATATAGTTTTGCAGGAGGAATGAGAATGGCGATGAGGAAATAAAAGGATACGAAAGTCAAAAATAAAAAGGAAGCCAGCGGCCAGATGATTAGTGAGGCTATTGTTTTATACACTCAATTTTCCTTCATCATAGCAAACAGTTTGTGATTGGCTTTTGGGAAAGCGAACCGGTTGATTTCATTCTTTTTGATCCACCGAAAAGGCTGGTTCCCATGTGGACTTTCTCCGTTCAACAGTTTACAGTTAAATCCCGAAAGTGTAATTCCAAAATGACTGTAGCGGTGCTGTATTTCCCCTATTTTATTTTTGACGGAGACAGTGAGTTGGTATTTGTCCTTTAACAATTCGGTTAACTGGCTATGATGTCCATTTTTTTCTGTGGTTTTTCCGCCGGGTAATTCCCAGAGGTGGGACAAATGGCTGTATCCCTTTCTCTGCAGTATCAAAAATGAATCATCATTCCAAATGACTCCGGTCAATACATTCCGCCATGGTACAGATTTCTGAGGTTTGGGGGATGGATATGATTCAGGTTTTCCTGAATTGAATCCGACACAGGATAAGATAAGAGGACAGATTTCACATTTTGGATTTTTAGGAAGGCAAACCGTACTTCCCAGTTCCATCATCGCCTGATTAAAATCTCCGGGTTGAGCTTTGTCAATCCAGATTTTTAATTTAGACAAAATCCTCTTTTTGTTGCATGATGTGAGGTGGCGGATTCGAAGGAGGCGTGACATCACCCTGTTTACATTTCCATCTATTGTGGGAATTGGATGTGAAAGGACAATAGAATACACGGCTGCTGCTGTATAATCCCCTACTCCGGGAAGTGCTTTGAATTCCTGTACATCTATCGGCAGGGACGAGCCAAAGTCATGGACTATTAATTTTACGGCTTTATGAAAATTTCGGCATCGATTATAATATCCCAATCCCTCCCACATTTTTAATAGAGCGTCCAGGTCTGCTGAGGCTACTGATTCAAAGTTTGGGTATTTTTTGACCCACTTATTATAAAAAGGAATAACTGTTTTGACCTGAGTTTGCTGAAGCATTGTTTCTGACAGCCAGATTTTATAGGGATCATGGGTTTTCCTCCAGGGCATGGGTCTTTTAGATTTTTGAAACCAGCGTAAAAGCTGTTCAGAAATATTATTTGTAGAATACATATATTAAACTGAATTTTTATATTTCAACAGTGACCAATGAAAAGTTAAAAGCGCTTCTTTTATTTCCTCTTTTTGTTCTATTGGAACGTGTTTAAATATATCCTCACCGATTATATCCAATTTAGTTTCAATTTCTTCTGAAGCAATTTCGCCCTTTTCAGTCAAGGAGATTATTGTGATACGTTTATCATCCGGACTTTTACCTTTTTGGATCAAGCCGATTCGTACCATTCCGTCTATCAGTCGAGTTGCAGTACTGTTATCCACGCCGATTTTTTCTGCCAATGAGGTCATGTCCATCCCTTGGTCAGGAATGGCGGTTAAAATAAGTATCTGCGAAAGGGTGTACTTTTTCCCTCTGATCTTTTTCCTGAATACCGCCAGTAGGCTGAGTAAATACTGTTTAATTAATTCACCGCATTCCATATTTGTAAGTTACAACTATAAATTTTGAGAAAAAATGATTTTTCCGAAAGAATGTTTAAAAAAAATATACCGGTTTAGTCTGGGAGTTCCCACAGCATAGAGCTGTGTTTTTTGTAAAGGGAAAGTAAAAATTCCTTTTCCTTATCATCAAGACGCCCTTGTCCTACAATTTTCCAGTGATCCAATTTTAATTTACCCATTACATACCATTGCCCTGGGATCAAAGATTCTTCAGGATTATAAATAGCTAAAGGGTCGGGTCCGTTTCGACCGGTAGTAGGCCCTTTTTGAGAAATTGTGTTAACCACCCCATCGTTTTCATACCATGAGGAATCGGTGACAGTTCCATCCTGAAATCTCACCATTTTTGACCCAAGAATCCTTGATTTAATTCGTAGCATAAGGCTTATATTTTTATCAGGTTCATGGTAACCGGACTTTTCATCTTTATGTGTTGAACTTGTCATAAAAGAAAAATAAAACATGTCGGGCTGTGAGATGAGGAATGAATTTAATTCCTGAGCTCCATCAACACTCAAGTCCCAGGCACAGATATTTTTTGTATTCCAGGCACTGTGATTTCTCATTCGTTTAAAATATTTGATCCACGATTCATTATCCCCTCTGCTGAAGCCCCAATGCTGGAGGTCAAAGTCATAAAAACCGGACTCAACCACAGCACCCAAAATTATAAAATTTTGGAGGAACGGAACAGATTTGTTGACTAAATCCGATAGGGTGGTACCATTATGGGGTGTGGAAAACGTGGTGATTGATTTTACCCATTCATTGTGTTCCATACCTAAAAGCGGGCTTTCTTCAATTTTTTCCTGGGTTGAATCGGTGTAAAAAATGTGGCTTAATTGATGAGCAAGCATACGGATGGTCTGCCCGCCCATGCTGTGTCCGATAAAATGCACCGGATGGTTTTGATCCCATTCAGGATACAGTCCTTCATAAAATTTACCAATTGGTTTTTGAATAACTCCCCACTTATCTGCATGATTTTTTCCGTAATCTATCTGCCCACCCTTTAATTGATAAAACATTTCCACTGACCGTTCCCAATTGCTGGATACAGGACCGACAGAAACTGTGAATACTTCAAATCCTAACGATTCCAAATACCCTGCAATGTCCAAATCTCCACCCCAATATGGATGTCCCCCCATTTCTTCGGGTCCCCAGCCAATAAATCCGTGTACCAAAACTATGGGATATTGGTTTTCACCTGACAATGTTGAGTGTGAAAGGGAAATAAATAAAAGGAGTTGGATGAAAAGAGATTTTAAAACTTTTTTCATTAAACAAAATACTTTGATTTTTCGTATCCTAATTCCACGGAATTATCAATCATGGGGAAAGCAAAGCAGTTAAATGCCAGTGAAATTCGTTCAGATTCGCTTCGGTTTTCAGAAACATAATGGTTTAAGGATGAAGGGAATAAAACCATTTCTGCTATTTTTGACTGAAATTCCAATTCATGTGACTTTCCTTTTTTGAAAAAAAGATTACCGCTGTTTTCCGGGACCTTTAAGTAAAAAACACCGGAAGTTGTGGATTTATCTTTATGATTATGGACACCTGTTAATTCCCCCGGTTTGGCAATATTAAACCAGAATTCATTTTGTCCAAATCCGAGGAGCCCATGAGGAATGACCAATTTTTGCCCATAGACTGTTTTTGCAAAGGAAACTGCAAACGAAAGGATGGGTAGTACAGCGGGAATAAGTACCGGGTCAAGGTAAATATTTTCCCAACGTTTTTGAATAAAATGGGAGTAGGAAAAATCCTTTTTATGAGCAGATAATTCCGCCAGGATTTGACCAATATCTGCTTTTTCGTGAGGTACGGTCACGGAATAAATGTCATGACCACGAAATAAATATTTTTTCATCAGAACATTATTTTTTGGGTTCAAGAGCAGCATATTTCTGCCAGAAATTTACAGCCTCTGCCCATTCTTCGGATGAGTAGGATGCGGCGGTACCTCCTTTTAATTCAAGTTGGTTCCGCATCATGGTCACAGGACCCATGGGCAATTTATCAATTCCATCCGGAAGGGCATGAATGCTGATGAGTTCCCATTCAGCCTCTGTGGATTGTTCATTGTTTTCAGCCAGAACATCTTGGCGATACAGGATGAATTCCACTTTTCCTGCCTTTAAGGGTTCACCGTTCAGAGCCCTTAATTGAATATACGGTTTTTCATTTTCCCGGCGGGAAACCCATTCAGCTTTCAATTTTGTGTCCTTGTTTATTTTTACAAACGGACATTTAAAATTTTGCACAAAAGATGAATCTGCTTCCACAATCACAACACCCTCCCTGTACCCTTGAGAAAAACATCCCTTTTCAAATTGTTTTGACGCATGATCTGCGATTTCATCAAAACTTAAATCAGGTGAAAATGTTTTTCCTGACCCTGCAACCTGTCTTCTTACAAAGTCATTGACTTCTACTTTATTTTTGGATGGTGAGTTTCCCATATTCAATCAGACAGATTTTTAAGCCGAACTCTGTATCGGATGTATGCGATTATCACAAAAACTGCTAATATAAACCAAAGGCTGATCTTCAAAACAATGGATGGAAACCGGGTTTAATATTATTAACGGGAAGACTGCTCAATTTATTCCGGGATGACGAAATGTTGTCCATATCTAAATTTTTTACAATACCTTGATTTAGTTCTTACATAAATGAAATTTAACTGAATCAGGGAAACTTGTTCCCCAGGGAAATAGTTCATTTCCCATTCTTTATTTATAGCACCTTGATACATAGTTGTATTCAATTTACGATAGTTATTTTTATGGAATCATTTCAAATTTGACCAACTGAATTATTATTTTATCTTTAATCATACAGGTTACGTTTATCCCTTTTTAACTTTCCCCGTT
>CAZFKU010000009.1:0-31626 GCA_964518835.1 uncultured bacterium | reverse complement strand
TGGGATAATACGGGATGGTCAGGTCTTGGAACTTTTATACTTCAGGATGCTTTTGGCGGTGTATTTGTTGATGAAGATATGACCCAGATTAACTCAATTACCCTCACAAATCCAGCATTAACTATTCTAAAACTGAAAGTAACTGCAGGTGAAGGTCCTCCCCCGGGAGATACAGATGATATTGATTTAATGAGCAATTGGAATCTCATGTCCTTTGATGTGGATATTGAAAACAATGAACCGGCTGATGTTTTTGCCAGTTTGATTGCAGATGGTAATCTGGTTTATGTCACCGGATTTGGTGAAGATGGTGCTACATTCTTCGATCCTAACGGTCCCGGATTCCTGAATACATTAACATCCATTGATGCCGGTGCAGGATACTGGGTGAAAGTGAATAATGGTGCAATGTTGACTGCTGCAGGAATGGGAATTCCATCGAACTTTAGTACTGATCTATTCGGCGGATGGAATATACTGGGATACTGGCTGGACGGAAGCATGGCACCGGAAGATGCATTCGCAGATTTGATTGCAGATGGTAATCTGGTTTATGTCACCGGATTTGGCGAAGATGGTGCTACGTTTTTTGATCCCAACGGACCCGGATTCCTGAATACATTAACAGCCCTTGAAAACGGATATGGATACTGGGTGAAAGTGAATAACGATGTTCCCGGTTTCCAATATCCTGCCGGAAATGGTTTCTCAGCAAGACAGGTTGCTTTAAATGTCAATCCTGAAATCATCAAAACCAACAAGTTCATGTTTATGAACGGTAGTGTTTCCTTTGATCATATTGACTTTTTCATAGGTGATAAAGTATCTGTTCAGACTCAGGATGGAATTCTCATTGGTGAAATGGAAATTCTGGAAGATGGAAATTTGATGACTACAGCGGTATATGGAGACGACAATACAACCACGGCAAAGGACGGAGCTGAAGAAGGTGAGTCTCTTGTATTTACCTATGGTGAATACGAATCTCACCCCGTTTCCATTGAATTCACACCAAACATGGAATTGAAAAAAGTTGATCTGTTTTTCCAAAACCTTCCAGAGGAATTTGGTTTAACACAGAACTTTCCTAATCCATTTAATCCGGTGACGACCATTCAATATATGGTTCCTGATGCAGCGGATATCCAGTTGGTTGTGTATGACCTTATGGGAAAAACAGTTCGGACACTGGTGAACGGTTCACAGACTGCTGGATACAAGACAGTTGTTTGGGACTCAAAAGACAATAACGGTATTCCTGTCAGTGCCGGAATGTATATCTATGAATTGAGATCGGGATCCTTTTCAGTGATCCAGAAAATGGTACTCTTGAAGTAACCGGTTAATTCATTCGATGAGTTTCAGGGGGATGACAATAGTTGTCCCCCTGTTTTTTTTATACAATAAATATGGATATGATATTCAATTAATTATCGATGTTTTTTATTCGTATATTTTTAATTAGCACTCTTATATTTTCTCAAAGTCCATGGGAAGATCTTGTAAATCCAACGAATATTTCTGGAGTATTTCAGGGTCAGGCCACCTTTAATGGAAATCCAGCATCTGGAGAAGATTGGATTGCTGCTTTTGATGAGGGTGGTAACTGTGCAGGAGCAAATCAAATTGTGATAAGTAATTCTATTGTCTATATTAATTTAGTTATTTATGGAGATGATCCTACATCAACCGATGTTGATGAAGGAATAAATGGAGGAGAAGCCTTTATTTTAAAACTATGGCTTTCTTCTCTAGACACGATTCTTGAATTCCCGGATCCATTTTATTGTTGGCATAATAATAACGGTGCTCCCATGACAGGGTGTGGAGATGTAAATACGGTATATAATTTTGTGAATGAAGAATTATCATTGAACGATCAGTGGATTCCAGATAAAGTATCACTTAATCAGAATTACCCAAATCCATTTAATATAGAAACTACTCTATCATTTATTATGCAAAATTCTGCAATGGTCTCCTTGGATATTTTTAATATAAATGGAATTAAAGTAAAACAAATATTCAGGGGGAATTTAGACTCAGGTCATTATTCTGTCAGGTGGAATGGTGAAAATGACAAAGGAGCAATCCTGCCTTCAGGATTATATTTTTACACATTATCACACTCACAGGATGATATTACCAAATCGTTCACAAAAAAGATGGAATTGATAAAATAAAAAAGGGGCAATTAAATGCCCCTTTTTACCAGATAGAACCTAGGTAAATCCTTCAGGAAATTTTAATTTCCTTTGATTTTGAAAGGGCTTCTTCTGTTTTTGGAAGTATGATAGATAATTCACCATTCTTAAATGAAGCGCTTATTCCATTTGCATTTATGTTGTCAGGAAGGGAAAAAGATCGATTGAATTTTCCATACCCCCGTTCGATCCTGCAGGCATCTGTACTGCTTACATTATATTTACGTTCACCGGTAATGGTTAATACATTATCGTCAACATTTAGACTAACATCCTTCTTTGATAATCCCGGAAGATCCATTGACAGAGTGAAATCCTTTTTATTTTCATGAATATCCACATTGGGAATCCAACTGGATCGATGGTTTTCTAAAGAATTTCCAAAAAATTCATCCAGGAAATGTTCCCATTCATTGAAGGGTGACATAGCCGAACGATTTGGGTTCCATTTTATTAATGACATTTTATTCTCCTTTTTAATGATTAAAAAATTATTTTCACTTTGTTTTAAACAATATGTGTTCCAAATTAAATTTTGTGAATAAATATCATTAAAGACTGCATATATGGCAGTTGTCTGAATTTTATTCGCAAATATGTATGCCTATATGACATAATAATCAAAACTTTAATGGTATAATCTGGAATAAGAATTAATTTTCACCATTAAATATCCAAACAATTTGAAATTTAAATGAAATTAGCATTATTTGGCGGAAAACCAGTGAGAAAGGAACCCTTTCCGTCATGGCCACAACCAACGGAAAAAATCAAACAGGAAGTCACCCAATGTATTCATGAAGAAGGGTGGGGAATTGGAAGTAAAGTAATTGATCGGTTGTGTGAATCATTTGCTGACTACCACAATGCCAAATATTCCATTGCTACTAATTCCGGTACATCAGCATTATGGGTTGCCCTGAAAGCAGCAGGAGTAAAAGCGGGAGATGAGGTCATCATACCGGCTTATACGTTTATTGCAACGGCTTCCAGCGTATTAATGGCGAATGGAATTCCTGTTTTTGCAGATATTGATATAAATACTGGAAATATGGACCCTGAGTCGGTGAAGGAAAAAATATCAAAAAAGACCAAAGTGATTATGCCCGTTCATATTGGTGGTTCTCCATGTGATTTAGACTCACTCAACACCTTTGCAATAAAACACGGTATTTCGCTTATTGAGGATGCAGCCCAGGCTCATGGTGCGGAATGGAATGAAAATAAAGTTGGTGGTATTGGTAAGGGAGGGTGCTTTAGTTTTCAGACATCAAAAAATATGACAGCAGGAGAAGGTGGGATAATCATTTCAAATGACGAAAAATTTATGGATTCCTGTTTTTCATATTACAATTGTGGTCGTGTCCGAAAAGGAGGATGGTACGAACATCGTCATTTAGGTGGAAATTTCCGAATGTCAGCAATCCAAGCTGCAGTGTTGATCCCACAGTTGGATTCCCTGGATGATTTTCTGGAAATTCGTGAATCAAATCGAAAAATACTTGATTCAGCACTTTCGAGTATGGACGGAATCACTCCCCTTAAACAATATTCAGGAGTGACAAGGTCAGCAAATCATTTATTCATCTGCAGGTATGAACGGGAGTGTTTTTCCGGTATTTCCAGAGAGATATTTTTTAAGGCAATGCAGGCAGAAGGAATTTATACCTACCAGGGATATAAACCTTTATATAAAGAAGATTTGTTCATCATCGATACAAAGGAATATCCATGGTTGAAAGGAGTTGATTTTAAAAATATGTCGTTTCCCCATACTGAAAGATTTTCTGAAAAGGAATCAGTTTGGTTAAAACAAAATTATTTACTTGGAACCCCTCAGGACACACAGGACATTATAACCGCTTTTGTTAAGGTAACAACCGAGATGAAGAAAAACCCGAATATCTTTCTCAATAGACAAAAAAACAGCTAAATTTCGTGGAATATTTCATAACATTAAAGGAAAAAATATGATTGATTTAATGTCAAAATTATCCTCTGTTGACGCAACTGTGGAATGGGTGGGATTAAGAGAAGTTAGTGAAACAACAACTGCACGAATGATCCGGGATGGGAATCCCGTTGCAAATGATTCCTCGACCTCCAGGGGTGTCATGGTGGAAGTACTGAAAAATGGACAATTTGCTTATTATGGGACGAAAGACCTTACATCCAGGGGAATCTCCACCGCAGCGGATAAAGCAGCAAAATTAGCCGAATTAGCAGCTCCTTATGCTGTGTATAAATTTAATCAGGATGCCCGCCCTGTTCATACCGGCACCTATCAATCTCCATTTAAAAAATCTCGTCAATCCATTTCGGTCGGGGAAATCAATGATTTGCTGTTAAATTGCAATCGAGCTTTGAAGATTTCCGATAAAATCGTAAGCGCAGCATCTCTCTGCGTTATTGTCGAATCTAATCACCATTTCGTGAGTAGCAATGGCAGTGATATTACTCAGGATTTTTTTCTACTCGAATTTGATTTGAGAGCAACCGCACAGGATGGAAATAACATGCAGACCCGGACATTTGGAGGAATGCGTGGAAATTGTTTTCAAATGGGGATGGAATATTTTGATGAACTGGAAATGTTGGCTCATGCCGGTCGCATTGGAGAACAAGCACTGGAATTGTTGACTGCGGATGAATGTCCGGATGAAACGACTGATCTGGTCATTGCCTCTGATCAGATGATGCTTCAGATTCATGAAAGTGTCGGACATGCAATTGAAGTAGACCGGATTCTTGGTGATGAACGAAATTATGCTGGTTGGAGTTTTGTTCAATTGGAAGATTTTGGAAAATTAAAATACGGTTCACCATTAATGAATATCACTTTCGATCCGACAGTATCTCATGAATTTGCCTCTTACGGATATGATGACGGAGGACTAAAAGCTGAAAAACAATTTTTAATAAAGGATGGTATTCTATTAAGAGGATTGGGAGGAATGGAAAGTCAGATCAGGTCAGGGACTCCCGGAGTTGCAAATTTCAGGGCAAGTTCTTGGAACAGGGCTCCCATTGACAGGATGGCAAATATAAATCTGGAACCGGGAGATTCTTCATTCAATGAAATAATTGAATCTGTGGATCATGGTGTTTACATGGAGAGCAACAGAAGTTGGTCCATTGATGATTACCGCAATAAATTTCAATTTGGATGTGAATATGCCAAATTGATTGAAAATGGAAAATTCACCAAAACATTAAGAAATCCAAACTACCGTGGTATCAGCAGTTCGTTTTGGAATAATTTAACAAGGGTCGGGGACAGCAGTACATTTCAGATTTATGGAACACCAAACTGTGGAAAAGGAGAACCAAATCAGGTAATCCGGGTAGGACATGCTTCCCCGGTGTGTTTATTTCATGATGTTGAAATTTTTGGAGGAGCTTAAAAATGAAGGAATTATTTAACATATTTTCGGAAAAATTGTTTGCATCGCTCAAACAGGATGAAGTATTAAAAATGACTTTTGCAGGGGAAAACAGTCAATTTATTCGGTTAAACAATGCCAAAATCAGGCAGACAGGATATGTGGATGATGCAGATGTATCCTTGACATTAATTTTAAATAGACGCACCTGTTCCCGTTCCTTTACCTACACCGATGACGTAGATAAAAACTTAAATACTGCATTATCTATTTTATTGGAAATGAGAGATGAGATCAATCAACTTCCAGAAGATAGATATATTGTTGAACCGAAAAAATCCGGCTCCACTGAAGACATTAGACATTGTACTTTATTGTCCCCGGATCAGGTTATCGAAGCTTTACTTCCCATTATGCAGGGCGTGGATTTGGTTGGTATTTGGGCTTCAGGAAGAATTTTTCGAGGGTCAGCAAATTCTCTTGGATTGAGTCATTGGTTTGAAACAGACTCCTTTTCGTTGGATTATTCATTAGTGACTCCACAGCATCAAATGGTTAAAGGGACATTTTCCGGTAGGGACTGGGATCAAATCAAATATGAAGAATTCCTCAATGCATCGAAAAATAAGGTGGATATGTTAAACCGTAAACCGGTGAAAATTAAACCGGGATCTTACCGGGTGTGGTTTGAACCTGCCGCCGTTGGAGATTTTATTGGTATGTTTTCGTGGAATGGGCTGAGTGAAGCCTCAATTCAGCAGGGGTGCAGTGGATTTGGTAAAATGAGAAACAATAGTGAGTTATTATCACCAAAATTCACATTGAAAGAGGATTTTTCTTCCGGTATGGTACCCCGTTTCAATTCCGAAGGAGAGATTGCTACTGAAGCAATGACGCTTATTGATGGAGGAAAACTTCGGAATACCTTGGTTAGCTCACGGACTGCAGCAGAATATGGTGTTGAATCCAATATGGCTGAGAACGGAGAGTTTCTGCGGTCCCCTAAAATGAAAACCGGATCCTTATCGGACACAGATGTTTTATCAACTGTAGATAAAGGGTTGTTTATTTCAAATATTCATTATTTAAATTGGAGTGACAATCCGTCCGGTAGGATCACTGGTTTAACAAGATATGCCTGTTTTCAAGTCGAAGGAGGAGAGGTGACAGCACCAATTGATACCATGCGTTTTGATGATACATTCTACAGGTTTTTTGGAAGTGAATTAGAAGCGGTAGGTCAGAAAATGGATGTCATTCCCGATGTATCTACTTATTACAGAAGAAGCATTGAAGTAAAGAGCTGTCCGGGAATCCTGGTCAATTCGTTCGCACTGACTCTGTAGTTTGATTTATGTGCCCGGAACAGGAGTCGAACCTGCACATCCTTGCGGATACTAGACCCTGAACCTAGTGCGTCTACCAGTTCCGCCATCCGGGCAATTAGAATAGTAAAATTACTCAAGTGCATAAATTAATCCCAACGAATAAACACCAATCATCACAATTTTAGCTGAACAATGACACAAAATGAAATCTGGAATTATTGCAACCAACAGGAAAGCGTATCATGATTATTTTATCATTGATACCTGTGAAGCAGGACTGATACTGAAGGGAAGTGAAGTAAAAAGTTTAAGAGAAGGAAAAGTAAATTTAAAGGAATCATATATTTCAATCCGGAATTATACAGCCACCTTGATTGGTATGCATATAAGCTCATATTCACATACAGGATTTACCGGTCATGATCCCTACAGACCAAGACAGCTTTTATTAACCAAAAAAGAAATGGCTCGATTATCCCAAAAAGTTGCAGAAAAAGGTTTAACATTGATCCCGGTTAAAATGTATTTTAAAGGGAGCTGGGCAAAAATAGAAATAGCTTTAGCCAAGGGAAAAAAGACATTTGATAAACGAGAATCCATAAAACGTAAAGATATGAAAAGAGATACAGACAGAGAATTAAGGATAAAACGATGATTTTCAAATCCACAAAAGAACAAATGGATATCATTTCCAGAAACACCGTAGAAATTATTCCCGAAGATGAGCTCATTAAAAAATTAGAATTCTCACGAAAAAAGAATTCACCTCTCATCGTCAAATTGGGGTGTGATCCCAGCAGACCGGATTTACATGTCGGACATTCGGTCGTTCTGAGAAAATTACGCCAGTTCCAGGAATTAGGTCATACAGCAGTCCTCGTCATAGGTGATTTCACGGCAATGATCGGTGACCCATCCGGCAGGAATAAAACACGACCACAATTAACCAACGAAGAAACCGCTGAATATGCAAAAACATATGTTGAACAGGCAGATGCTATATTGGATATTGAAAAGTTAAATGTTGTGTATAATAACCATTGGCTTTCAAAAATGAGTTTTGTTGATGTCATTCAACTTGCCAGCAAATATACTGTGGCAAGAATGCTGGAAAGGGATGACTTTACCAAGAGATTTAAAAATGAGATACCTATTTCAATTCATGAATTGCTGTATCCGTTAGCGCAGGGTATGGATTCTATCGAGTTGAAGGCCGATATAGAATTAGGAGGAACTGATCAAAAATTCAATTTACTCGTAGGTCGTGACCTTCAGAGAGAATATAACCAAATACCGCAGGTGATTATCACAAATCCATTGCTGGAAGGAACAGATGGAGTGGAAAAAATGTCAAAATCCTATAATAATCATATCGCTCTGAAAGATTCTCCGGAAGAAATGTATGGAAAAACAATGTCCATCCCTGATACATTAATTTTAAAATATTTTAAACTCGCAGCAGAATCCAGTGATAAGATATTGGAAAAAGTCAAAACAGATTTAAATGACCCGAAAAAAAATCCCCGTGATCTGAAAAGAATGTTAGCAAGGGAAATTATTGAATTATATCACGATAAAGACGCTGCAATTAAGGGAGAGAAACACTTTGATAAGATTTTTATTAAAAAGGGAATTCCTGAGGATATTCCTGAAATATCTCTCAAAACTGAATCTCTTTTAGTTGATCTTTTGAATGAACATCAATTGGTGCAAAGCAAGACGGAAGGGAGACGATTGATCAATCAAAATGCCGTGAAGGTAAATGGACAACTTTGCAATGATATTCAATTTCGAATTCTACCCGAACAAGAATATATAATCAAGGTTGGCAAACGTCGCTTTATAAAAATAAATTAGGAAAATATTCCGTTGAATTCACCTAATCTACTCTAATTGATACAAATTATTTTCCTTTTAATTCAATAATCCTATTATTTCTGTTTAACAGTTTCATTCAAATATCTAAATTCAATTCCTATTTTTTATAGAACAATGTAAAACTGAGGAGTAATTATGGCAGAAAATGTCATGGAATTCAGTGACGATAATTTTGAGTCAGAGGTGTTGAAGGCTGACACCCCCGTTTTGGTTGATTTTTGGGCGGAATGGTGCGGACCCTGTAAGGCATTAGCACCTACCGTGGCAAATTTAGCTGATGAATATAAGGATAAGGTGAAGGTAGGTAAGGTCAATGTAGATTTAAATGGAAATACAGCTTCAAATTACGGTGTGCGGAGTATTCCTACTCTTTTGATTTTTCAAAATGGTACAATCGTCAATCAAATTGTTGGAAATGTGCCAAAAGACAGTATTACAAAGCTGCTCAACGAGGTAGTGTAGCTTTAAAAAAAGAGAATTTCTTTTTATGAAATTCTAGACTTGGATTTTTTTATCAGAAAAAATGATGCGAAGGAAAGTAATAATCATAGGATCCGGGCCTGCAGGGTTAACTGCTGCTCTTTATACAGCGAGAGCAAATTTAAATCCGATAGTTTTTGAAGGAAGTCAACCAGGAGGACAACTGACCATTACAACAGATGTTGAAAATTTCCCTGGTTTTCCTGAAGGAATTATGGGTCCTGATTTGGTGGATTTGTTTCGAAAACAGGCAATCAGATTTGGAACCGAATGTGAGTATAAAACTGTTACAAAAGTCGATTTTAACAATCGTCCCTTTTCTGTTTGGATTGGAGAGTCTCTCTACACTGCTGAAGCAGTGATTATTTCAACTGGTTCTACAGCAAAACTGTTAGGTTTGGAATCCGAAATGGAATTAATGGGTCATGGTGTTTCTGCATGTGCAACATGTGATGGATTTTTTTTCAAAGAAAAAAAAGTATTGGTTGTGGGCGGAGGTGATTCAGCAATGGAGGAATCATTATTTTTAACCAAATTCGCCTCAGAAGTATATATTATTCATAGAAGAGATGAATTGCGGGCATCAAAAATAATGCAGCAAAGGGTTTTTGATAATGATAAGATTAAGATTATTTGGAACTCTTTACTCACCAAAATTAACGGCTCTGTTGAAACAGGTGTCACAGGTGTTAAGTTGCAAAATTTGCAGACAGATGAAGAGACGGATATGGATTGTGATGGTGTTTTTTTAGCCATTGGTCATACTCCAAATGTTTCCCTTTTTAATGGATTATTAGACACCAATGAACATGGATATTTAGTCACAAGAGGGAAAACATCTGAAACCAATATTCCCGGTGTATTTGTCTGTGGAGATGTTCAAGATCACCGTTATAAACAGGCAATTACTGCTGCAGGAACAGGATGTATGGCTGCAATAGATGCAGAACGGTTTATAGAGACCCATCCTCTTGAATAATTTTCCTTCCATCATTTGCATAAACACAGGAGTGAATGATGCAAAAACGATTAGTATTTGAATTAAAAAATATAAAAAAAGAATATCGCAATAAAACAGTACTGCACATAAAACATCTTCAATGCCATCCCGGTACGATTTACGGAATAATCGGTCCCATTGGTTCAGGCAAAACAACCCTGCTTAAAATATTGAGTGGGCGAATAAAACCTTCGACTGGAGATTTACGATTTGAAGGAGAGGAATTTCAAACCAACTGGCTGGGAAAAATAAAACCAAATGAAAATATCTGGTATGGAAGTTTGGAAGAATTGGATGGAAATAAAACTGTGTCCGATTTACTTTCTCATTTTCAGAATGGAACTAAAAAAAATAAGGATTCATATTTTTCATCAAAAAACCAAAATTACCTGAACTCAGAAAAAATTCAAAACTTGTCCCAGGGTGAAAAAGCATGGCTGTTAAAATGCATGCTGCATGATCAGGATCCAAGAGTGGTAATTATGGATGATTACGGGATTTATCTGGATCAAAAAAAGAAGAAAGAGTTACAAAAAACAGTCCTCAGAATGAATAAGGATTTAGGAACTACGGTAATTCTAGGATGTCATGATGACAGGAATATAAAAAAAATTGCCGCAGTGCTGATCTATTTTGACAATGGACACATTTCGAAAATAAGACCGGGAATATCAAGTAAAAAACCAAGGAAAAAATAGTCATTTTTAATTACAATTATATGGTATTAAATAATTATTTAACCATTTTATATTAAGTATCACTTTATATTAATTTGGTTTGGTTAAATTATGAATAGTTCAAGATACCGGGATATAATCTCTGGATTTGAGGGAAAAAATATCATTGTAGCAGGTGATATAATGTTGGATGTTTATTATTGGGGTGATGTTGACAGAATATCTCCTGAAGCTCCCGTTCCAATTGTTCACATTACCAAAGAAAATGTCAGATCAGGGGGAGCTGGAAACGTGGCAATGAATTTGTCAGGATTAAATGCAACCCCTCTTCTTATTGGAGTGATAGGTGAAGATGAGAATGGGCATACTTTATTGAAACAATTCAGAGGTCAATCTATTTCTTGTGATGGGATTTTTCATCTGAAGAACAGAAACACAACAGTGAAAACACGTGTGATTGCCCAAAACCAGCAAATGATTCGATTTGATAAGGAATTTACTGAATTCATCTCAAAATCAGTAGAAGAGAATGTGATAAGTCAATTTAATGAGCACATACCGAATGCACACGGAGTAATTCTTGCCGATTATGGGAAAGGAATCCTGACACCAACTGTCATATTGGAGATAATTCGAATATCCAAACAAAACCAGATTCCAGTTTATGTAGATCCGAAATCAGTTGATTTCAATCATTTCAGGAATGTTCATATGCTGAAACCAAATTTACCTGAATTTCAGTCTATGGTTGGAAATTGGGAATCTAAAGATGAATTTAATGATTCAGGTGTGGAATTAAGAGAAAAATTGAATGTGGATATTTTAATGGTTACATTGGGTGCCGAAGGCTGCACTTTGTTTACCCAAAAACATAGACAAAATATTCCCACAAAAGCCTTGCAGGTACATGATGTTTCCGGAGCAGGAGATACAGTAATCAGCTCTTTTGCACTTGCGGAATTATCCGGTGCAAACGCAGTGGAATCAGCATTAATTGCCAACTATGCTGCAGGTTATGTCTGTGGAGAAGTTGGAGTTGTACCGATTACTCTGGATAACTTAACCCAAATGGTTGAATATTATCTTAATTAAGACATCCGTAAATAATTCATTTGCTAAATTAATTAGGGGAAGAAATTATAAATTACAAATTAAGGAAATGTTTTCATGCAGGTTTCAAAATATACTCCTTATTGGAATTTTTACTTTTAACCTTCTTTTCGGTCAATACGATCCAAGATTTAACCCTTTTGATTGGATTACCATCACCAAAACAGGAGCTATCACCTCTATTACCGAAGGATATTCCTATATCTATTTTGGGACTGAAAAGGGCGGTGTGCTGAGATATCATATTTATGCAAATAAAATGGACATTCCTTTGACGGTGGCTCAAGGATTGTCATCCAATAACATTCAATCTGTTCACTTTGATTTTGAAACTGGTATTCTTTGGATAGGCACAGATACCGGATTGGATTATTCACATATGCGGGAAGGAGGATGGACACATATAAACAAAAGGAATATTGGAGTCAGCAGAAAATTAAGAACCTATCAGATCGGTTCTACAGCAGAAAATTTATGGTTTCGGACTCATAATCAATTCATGAAATTGGATCATAACTCCGGGATATTAATATCAGTTATGTCCTATCCCGATGAGGAAGATATACATTGGAGTGCTTCTTATTCTCTTGAAAGAGTCATCCTACCAGAACCAATAGACAGTTATTTTATGATGGATGGTTGGATTTACAATAATGGTTATTTGATTGATCCCCATGGCAGGGATAAAAAAATAACCGTTTTCTATTCATCACGGTATGGAGATGTATGGCTGGGAATTAATGATGGAAAAATCTTGAAAGGGGATTTTCATATGGAGACATTTTATCCCATACAATTTGGATTGGTTGATTCTGATGTTTCGGCAATGTATAAATCGGAAGACGGGTTTTGGGTGGGAGGAAAAACTTTTTCTCCAGAAGGAATCACTTTTTTTGATCAAAATCAACATTATTTTAAGCCTTATGAATTTGATATCAATATTAACATGTCTCCCCAAAAAATATATTCTGTATTAAAAGTAAATGATGAGTTGTGGTTTGGAGGGTCCATGGGGATTCTAGTGTATAATGAAAAGAAAGATTACTGGAGATTATTGGATGAATCAAAAATCCAACTGAGTGGCAATATTAGCACAATGACATGGGATTCTAAATTTGTCTGGATCGGATCCAATATGGGGATTTCCAGAGTGAATTCTGTGAACAAACGTGCTGAACCCATTGGCCTCCATCCTCAACTTAGTTTAGAACCAGAATTAAAGAATGAAATAATTTATGATATGGAGTATATCGGTAAGGAAATTTGGATTGGTACAAAATATGGACTGTTTATTTATGATGAAATCACAGAGTCCGTGTTTGATTTCAGAGATTTTGGTAACTTCACTCGTTTTGGTGGTGAAGAGAATCAATTATCAGATTTTTCGGAAATTGAAGGGTATAACAATTTGGTTTATATTGCAACAAAACAGGGATTGATTTCTTATGATAAAAAAACAAGATTCTGGATGATAGTCTTCAGATCAAACACTATTCGTCAACAAAAAATATACACTATGACATTTAATGAAAATTTCGGTTTTTTTGGATACGGTTCGGGATTGATAAAGTTTGATTTTGAACATTTTTTTATAGATGAATATTCCTACCCGTTTCTTGGAAACGTTAATGTTTTGTATTTAGATGACGATGATCTGTGGATTGGAACCTCAAACGGATTAACACGTTTTTTATGGAAAAATGATTAGTTAAAAAGCTATGTCTAAATTGAATAATTTTAAATTACCAATCCTTTTTATATTGGTTTTAACGGCTACCGTTCACGGAAAAGAAAATGATAATGTTACCAGTTCCTTTAAAATGATTCGCATAAATACTGTCCCGGTGACCACAAAATGGCAGGACTCCGTATTAGTTAAAATGTATCTGGATATACCCTTAAAAACTCTTCAGTTTGTTAAAGGAAATAACACATTTTCTGCAGGTTATGAAGCTCAAATTGCTGTGATGAGTAAAAAAGGAAAATTACTTCATAAAAATACCTGGACTGATTCGATTCAGGTTCAAAATTATATTGAAACAATTAAAAAGACTGAAACCATTACTTTGTTCACGGAAAAAATCATCCCTGTGAATAAATATGTTGTTATGGCGACAGTCCTTGATTTTGAAAGTAGAGAGTTTCATAAAGTAAACCAGGATTTAAAATTGGAAGTTTCACAAATCCCCTTTATCAGAAAACCGGTGATCCTCCTTGAAAAACCGGGAAATTGGGGGTTTAATCCCGACCTTATCCCCAGCTGGAATTATTTTTTATCTTCCGGAAAGGATTCTGTCAGTCTGTTTATTTCAGGATTCAGTTATGCTGATCACTGCGAAATTGAATGGAAAATAGTAAGTAAAATCGGAAAAGAACAAGCAACAGGAAAAAATAAATTCCCCGTTAAATTCAACTATTTTCATCATTACATCCACCTTCCCATTTCCATTTTTTCCGATTTATCCTATATGTTTACTGCAAAGTTATCAGACGGGAAAAACCAGGCCGAACAATCTGTGGAATTGATTGTGTTAAAACCCGGTATTTCAAGAGGGGTAACCGATATTGATGATGCGCTGGATCAGATGAAATACATTTTATCAACTGACGAACGATCTGAGCTGAAAAAAATAAAAAATGCAGAAAAGGAATTATTATTTAAATCGTTATGGGATATCCGAGATCCATCACCGGAAACCATACAAAATGAACTCATGGATGAATATTATAAGCGGGTAGCATATACGGTTGAACATTTCAGCGGATTTCAGGATGGTTGGAAAACAGATATGGGAATGATTTATATTTTATTTGGATTCCCGGATGAAGTAAAACGGTATTCAGATTATTCCAACCAGAAGGCTTTCGAAATTTGGTATTATTTTACTGTGAATAAAACTTTTAGATTTGTTGATACGAATGGATTCGGTGATTATCAGTTGGAATCTCCACATTTTATTTCAATCCCCTGATGAACGGACCTGCCATGGAAGATAAATTTCACCTCACCTTAACACAAAATGAAAAGAATTATTTATTGAAAAGATTGAATTTAAATTTAAACAATTTAGAATCAGCATCGGAAAATGCCATCCTTGAATCAATAATATCAAAAATAAAGTCGATAGATGAAGTTTTATTGTATATTGACGGAGCTGCCATGCCGGAAAGGCAGGGCGCCGGTATTGGGGGAGTCTGTTATAAAAATAAGGAGAAGTTATTTTCCTTTTCAAAATTTATAGGAAATAAAACCAATAATGAAGCTGAATATTTTGCTTTGATCCAAGGATTAAACCAAGCTCTGGAGATAAATTTAAAAGTTATCACTATTTATTCTGATAGTCAACTGATCGTAAATCAGATCAATGGAAATTATCAAGTTAAAAATGAAAGAATGAAAGTCTGTTATCAAGAAGCAATGAATGTTTTATCCAATTTCACCCGGTGGACGATAACTCATATTCCCCGGGAGAAAAATAAGGAAGCAGATTTTCTAAGCAAACAAGGATTGCAAATTTAATAATAATGATCTGAATATGATATTTTATCTCACTCAAAGAAAAATGATCAATCTTATGAATTATCAAAGGATATAATTCAGGATTGCTGTAATTTTCACCCTCATTATTTAAGACATTCTATCTCATTTGGGTCTCTTTTCCATACTAACAAAACCCTTTAGCTGGTTATCCGGTGATATTGCTATAGATCTGGGTACAGCTAATACCCTTATTTGGCTGCGGGGAAAAGGGGTGATAATCAATGAACCCTCAATTGTTGCTAGATCTGTTCATGATGAAAAAATTTTTGCTGTAGGAAATGAAGCAAAAGACATGGTTGGAAAAACCCACAGGGATATTGAAACGATTCGACCGTTGCGGGATGGAGTAATAGCTGACTTTAATATGACGGACGGGATGCTACAGGGATTTATTCGGAAGGTCGAGTTAAATCGAATTGCAAGGGTGAGAATGGTAATATGTGTTCCCAGCGGGGTTACATCCGTTGAAAGGAGAGCGGTAAAAGATTCAGGGGAAAGAGCAAATGCAAGAGAAGTATTTCTCATTGAAGAACCTGTAGCTGCTGCTATTGGGATCGGATTAGATATCAGCCGACCGATAGGAAATATAATTGTGGATGTGGGAGGAGGAACTACAGAAATTGCGGTCATTTCTCTGAATGGTGTTGCTACAAAAGAATCCATAAGAATTGCAGGCGATGAAATGGATGAAGCTGTCGTCCAATGGTTTCGGAACGAGCATAAATTGGAAATCGGTTTACCCACAAGTGAAAATATTAAAAAAACTGTCGGTTCCGCAATGCGAATGAAACCGGAAACCATTGCTGTGAAAGGACGGGATTTGGTAAACGGTATTCCTAAAACTATTGAAGTTTCTTCAGATGAAATTCGGCATGCATTGAAAGATCCAGTGAACAGCATAGTGGAATCTGTAAAGCATGCTCTGGAAAAAACACCACCAGAATTAGCATCGGATATTTTAGACAGAGGAATAATTCTAACAGGAGGAGGGAGCCTGCTAAACGGTTTGGATCAAATAATCAGAGAAAGAACCAATATTCCGGTTAATGTATCAGAAGATCCATTGTTATCCGTGGTGAAAGGAACCGGAATGGTTCTTGAAAATGTGAGGAAATATAAAGATGTGCTGATTTAATTTTTATGAAAAAAATATTTTCATTTATAGTTGAAAATAAACATCATGCTTTATTTATCAGTTGTACCCTCATTTCCTTTTCCCTCCTTTTCACCGATGCTTCCACAAAAAATGTGGAATTATTTAGATCCAGAGTTATTGATATTTTTTCCTCACTGTACAAACCCGTCACATGGATTAAATATTCATATACACTGGATAAAGAAAATACCCTGCTTCGGGAAAAAGTGCTTCAATTATCTTTACAGGTTTCTTCAATGCAATTCCTTGAATCTGAGAACCAAAGATTGCAAAACTTGTTGTCATTCCAAAGAGAAAATCAATTAACACTATTACCATCAAAAGTAATCAATAAGGGAATTTTACCCAATATAAATTCACTGACAATTGATGTTGGGAAAAAAGCCGGAGTTCTAAATAATGATCCGGTTCTTACACCCAAAGGAGTCATAGGGAAAGTATTAATCTCTGGAGAAACTTCATCTATGGTCCAACTCATCAAGGATATCAATTACCGTCTCAGTGTAAGAATTTTACCCAATGGGAGTACAGGGATCTTGAGGTGGTACGGAAACAATAAATGCCAGATCAGAGAAGTACAAAAAAATGCCTTAGTTCGTGTCGGAGATGGTGTGGTCACTTCCGGATTCAGTAATATTTATCCAAAAGACCTTCCTGTAGGAACCGTGAGCGGAATCATAGATAAAATGGGAAGTTTTGAAAAAATTATTTTAGTTCAAATTACTGAGGATATAGAATCCCTTTTGGATGTGTTTGTTGTTCTTGGGGAGAGCAATGTATCGAATTAAGTTATATGTGATTGGATTAATCATTTTAGCAGTTCAAATACTGCTTTCCGATTTTTTGTCCATGAATGGAATTAGACCTGATTTTATACTCATTTTTATTTTGTATAACAGTATTCGTTTTGGCAGTTTCCATGGAGTATTATTAGGATTCATTCTGGGAATCATTGCTGATTTATTAGGTGTGGGTACGTCATTTGGATTATCCCCCTTAACCTATACATTGACGGGATATATTCTTGGGATACTATTTTATCAGAATAAAATTCATTCTCAACACCACTTTCACCTCATTTGGATTTGTATCATTTTATTCCATTTTTTATGTACAACTTTTATACGATATCAATCCACTGTGTTTGAAAATCCTGTTCATTTTATTCTTTTGTGGATTTTAACTTCTTTATATACATTAGGATTCACCGGTATTTTGCAGGTTATAAATCCACTTTATAAAAAATCCTAAATGTTAAAAGCTGAAAATATAATACTTCGAGGGCAGATAAGAGTGGTACGATGTATTATTGCAGTAACTTTTTTTATTCTTATCACCCGCTATTTTATTATACAAATTGTGAAGCATGAAGCCTATCAAGAAAAAGCGGAAGTAAATCGGATTCAGGCTGTTTCTTTGCCAGCACCCCGTGGTCTAATTTTAGACAGGGAAAACAATATCTTAGTTGACAATTATCCTACTTTCGTCCTTTCAGCGATACCAAGTGAATTTGAAAATAAACAGGAAAAATTCAAATTAATTAATAAATTGACACAAATTCCTTCTGTGGTTCTGGAGAAAAATTATGAACGATATTACCGAAATCCGTTTGTCACTGTCCGTTTGGCTAAAAATATTGATTTTGAACAATTAAGTCTATTAGAAGAAAATAAAACAAGCCTGACGGGAATACATTACAATAAACTGCCGGAGAGATCTTATCCAGGCCACATAAAAGGTTTTCATTTTTTAGGTTATGTCCGGGAGGTGGATCGAAAAAAAATGAAACAAATGGGTGAACAGAAGACCTATAATTTAGGAGATCTAACCGGTTGGGAAGGAATCGAAAAATATTATGAAAAACATTTAACTGGTGATAAAGGTATGGACTTCTTTGAAGTGAATGTACGGGGAAAAATCGTTGGACAATTGGAGGATAGAACCGTGCAACCCATTCCCGGGAATGATTTAAAATTAACCATTCATTCGGAATTACAATTTGCTATGGAAAACTCAATGGAGGGTAAAACAGGGTCCGTACTGGTATCCAATGCAAAAACAGGAGAAATTTTAGCCTACGTGAGTTCTCCGGGAATTTCACCTGATTTATTTGCGGGTGGAATTTCTCATGATGAATGGAATATTATTATTCGTGATCCTGGAAAACCGTTTCTCGATAGAAATACCTCAGGTCAATATCCTCCGGGTTCAATTTTTAAATTGATTACACTTTTTCCTTTAATTGAGGAGAAAAAAGTTCTTTCAAATTGGGAAACATTTTGTAGTGGAAGTTACAGTTTTGGAGATAGGATCTTTAATTGCTGGAAAGAGGAAGGTCACGGTAAAGTGAATATGAAAAAAGCTGTGGCTCAGTCCTGTAATATCTATTTTTATCAGGCTGTGCAGTCCATTCCATTGGAAAAATGGGCATCAACCTGCAGAAATTTTGGATTTGGACAAATAACCCGTATTGATTTACCCAAAGAAAAAAGCGGGTTGATCCCGGATAGAGATTACTTGAACAAAAGACATGGAAAATGGGGATGGTCAAAGGGAGCAATGCTGAATCTTGCACTTGGTCAGGGGGAGATTCTGGTTACTCCTCTTCAATTGTTGCAATTCGCAAATTTAACTGCTACACACGGTCATACCCACAAACTGCATTTCCGGCTTGGGATTCAGGATAAATTAGACATTCCTGAGAATTATTCGGAAAATACCTGGAGATTGGTGGAAAGGTTTTTACTGGCTACAGTAGCGCAAGCAAGTGGAACGGGAAAATTAGCAAATCCTCATATAAAAGGGTTGAAAGTGTATGGCAAGACCGGTACTGCACAAAATCCCCATGGTGATCCTCACGCATGGTTTTTTGGTTTTGGCAAATACAGGAAAGAAGTCATTTCAATAGTTGTACTCATTGAAAACGGAGGTCATGGCGGTGAGGTCTCCGCACCCGTTGCCCGTTTAGCTTTTGAAACGTATTTTTTACAAAAAAATGATGATCAGTTTACCTATGGGAATAATTGAGAAATTTAGGGAGGCAAATCATGTTATCATTGGTGTAACATTCCTGTTATTCATCATTGGATTGGTTGGATTATCAAGCATTGCAATTCATCAGGATGGCACGATTAAATCCAGTTCATTTTTGAAACAAACATTATTTGTACTTCCGGGAATAATACTGTTTCTCATCACATTTTCCTTGCCAAAATCTTTTTATCACAAGGTGTCATATTGGGTTTATGGTTTCATCCTTTTAGCAGTAATATTTCCCTTTATTGGTCAAAAAATTGCCGGAACCTATCGATGGATTGACATTGGTTTTATCGGAATCCAACCCTCTGAATTTGCAAAATGGATTGTCGTCATA
This sequence comes from uncultured bacterium, assembly GCA_964518835.1. GTDB lineage: Bacteria > Fidelibacterota > Marinisomatia > Marinisomatales > AB-629-J13 > AB-629-J13. The sequence continues at coordinate 11,496 of CAZFKU010000009.1, read as the reverse complement.
GTATTGGCACGTTATTTATCCGATCATAATTTGGATTTAAATCTGTTCCGAACCCTACTCATACCAATATTTGTAGTAATTATTCCCACAGCAATCGTTTTAAAACAACCGGATTTGGGATCAGCTATAATTATTTTATCTACCCTGATTCCAATGATTTATTGGTCGCGGGTCAATCCATATTTTATTTTTCTTTTATTGGCTCCATTAATCAGTATCCTGACAGCTTTTCATACTGTGTCTTTTACAATTTGGGGAATTTGCATGATGGGAATATTGTATGTTGCCCGTCCCAATTTGATTCATGGAGTCATCACATACTTTTCTTTTTTACTGCTTGGTTTGTTATCTCCGTGGATATGGAGTTTATTAACACCATATCAACAAAAAAGGATATTGACCCTTTTGAATCCTGAACTGGACCCGCTGGGTTCTGCCTATCAGGTTATTCAAAGCCAAACTGCCATTGGTTCTGGTGGGTTTTTTGGGAAAGGATGGGGGAATGGAACCCAGACTCACCTGAAATTTTTGCCAGTTCAGGAATCAGATTTTATTATTTCAGTTTTAGGTGAGGAATTAGGATTTGGATTTATGATAGTTTTGTTTTGTTTATTTGCTTTGCTAATTTTTCAAATAGTTAAATTAGCTTATGAATCTAATGATCGGTTTTCAAGTCTTATTTTGATAGGAATAGGAACCATTTTTCTTTCCCATATTTTTGTGAATACTGCAATGGCAGTAGGCTTAATTCCGGTGAAAGGTCTGCCCCTTCCATTTATTTCAGCCGGTGGATCATTTCTGTTATCCTGTTTTATGATGATCGGATTAACCTTAAATATGGGGATAAATACATTTGATTGATTCTTTATTCGTTTGAACCTATTTTTTATAGAGAGTAAATTCCCTGTCACTATTCGCCCACTATTTTATATTTTGAGACAATTTTCCTTATTTATTTTTAATTGCATTCTTTTTTGTTTATGTTCTGTTCAGGTTTATTCTCAGGTCAATGTTGAAAAAGAACTGAAACGCCTAAATGCAAAAATCGACCGAGCTAATGTGCGGATTGATTCCCTGGAAACAAAAAATGGGGAATTAATCCCGGAATTGAGAACGGTGATTCAAAATAATACACAATCGCAGGAACAACTGGACTTGTTAAATGATAATTTGGTTTTATTGATACAAAAACTGGATGAAAAAATTTCTATTTTGGAGACAAAGACCAATTATCTTGAAAATAAACTCTTAACATTGATGAATAGTTACAAAGACCTATCATCCCCTGGATACCCATTGGAAAAAAGTGATGTAATAAAAAAAATGACTCCTGAATCCTATCAAAAAAAATATAATGAGAGTTTACATTATTATCAGAATGGAGATTTCGAATTAGCAGCGCTAGGCTTTACACTTTTAATTGCGGATGATGCATTAAATCCATTGGCTGATAACAGTCAATATTGGCTGGCGGAATGCTTTTATTCAAAAACGGAATTTAAAAAAGCGATTTCTGAATTCAAAAAAGTACGAAATTTTCCCGGAACTGATAAAGATGATGATGCCCAATTAAAAATCGGAATGTCTTATCTTTCGATGAATAAGAAAGAAGATGCACAGGAACAATTCCAAAAATTTTTAGACGTATATCCGGAAAGTGAATATGTGATTATTGTACGGGAATCCTTAAAACAAATATCATTGGAGTAATTATGAAACTCTTTTTTTTAACGACGGAGATAACTCCATTTACCCTGCCTTCAATTTTAGGAGATTATTCAGCAAAAGTGTCTTTACTGCTTCAGGGAAAATCACATGATTTGAGAACGATGCTTCCCAAATATGGTTATATTAGTGAAAGAAAGTACATATTGAGAGAAGTGATTAGATTAAGGGAAATCCCATTCGAATTTGATGGTAAAGATCAAATCTCATCAGCCAAAAGTGCATTCATTCCAAAAACACGGGTTCAGGTCTATTTCCTGGAACATTCCGAATGGTTTAAACCCCTTTCTAATTTATTGTACAAAGCCAAGAATGGTCGTATTCTAACAGATAATGATATGAGATTTGCCTATTTTGCCTGTGCAGGACTGGCAATTCTTCCTCATTTATTTTGGAAACCGGATATGTATCTGTGTCATGGATGGCAGTCAAGCTTTGTTCCCTTATTATACCACCAGAAATATAAAGATAAGGTTTCAAAAAATATTGATTATAAAAATATAAAATCTACATATTTAGTCCATTCCATGGATGAGTTTTGTAATTTTAAACGAGAGTCATTCAAAGCGGCGGGACTTAAACTTCCGGATTACCTTGATAACGATGTCGTAAATACTCATGAGACTGCAGTTCATTATGCCGATAAAGTTATTGTTTTCAATTTTCCCGGCTCTTCCCTGGTTGATGATTTTATGAAACTAAAAGCCGTTGAAAAGCATAGTAAAAAGGTATCGGTGGTTGATTGGAATGATGTAGAATCACCTGACTATTTCACCATTTCAGATAAAATTGATGAGGTATTGACCTCTTAATACATTGAATTTTTATCCAATAAATCATGAAAAATCTTTTATTACGTTATATCTTCACAGGAATTATTACATTTCTTTTATTCGCTTCCTGTTCAGATAAAACTTATCCCATAACCCACCCCCAATTCGAGGGGAATTTTGAATTCCAATCTCTTACAGTTGAAGATATCGTTTCCGGCTCATCTTATATCACATCACCCAGGTTAGGCGATCATACATATTTGTATTCCGGTTCTAAAAATAATTATCATTGTGATTTTACTTTGATTGATTTCACGTCATATTATGCGTTGATTTCCTATCCTGAAATATTTTCCGATTCCGGTATGGTGGATAGTATGAAGCTAAAAATATATCTCGCTGATACAACCGTCCTTTCCATTCCGGAAATTTCACTTACGTATTTAAATGATGAAATAGATTCAATTTTCAATGAAGATGAGACCCTTTATTCTGAATTTGATCCGAATGTTTTTCCGGATGCAATTAGTTTAGGTGAATTTCAATTGAGTGAAGAGGATACAAATTCCACGGTAAATTCCATTGAACTGATGATTAATGATTCGACAATTATTAACTCATTATTATTTTATTCGGATGACACATCCAAATGTTTTTTATTATCCCAGACAGAATCTTCCGATTTTATCAAAATGTACAGCAGTGAATCCTATTATAAACCGGAGTTTTATTTTTATTATACCGTTACAGATAGTACCGATTCCAGTTATGTATCCTCTTTTTACTTGCCGGTATTGCAGGATGTTTCTCTGATAAATCCTCCTGAATTTTCAAATTTACCTCAGGATTCTCTTTATATCGGAGGGAGTCTGTTTGAATCCATACTGAAATTCGACCTGGATCCTTTTTTAGTTTTACCAGAACAATTTATTTTAAAGGAAGACTCCTATCTATATTTAAACACACCTTTTTCAAACGGTTCAGTTACCGTTAATATTTTAGCTTATTCTCTATCAGACAGTGTTGTTGACAACGGACATTTCTATTCTGTTGAAGAAGAGTATCCTGTAGATAAATCTGTATTTATACCTACTTGGATTGAAAATGGAAAATTAAAGATAAGGATTCAATCTTATCTTCAATTCGCTCTTACAGAGGAAATGGAACATTTTGGTATTATTTTACAGGGAAGTATGCAAAATGACCCATTTTCAATTTTATCAATTGAAAAACCGGATTCGGGATTTTCAAATATATCCATTGAATATGTCTCCAATTAAAAAAATATTTATTTTGTTCGCTTGTTTTGCTTTTGGTTTTCCTCAAAGTATGATAAACAGTTATGGAATGGGGAATCCCGGTTTATACAGGGATGTTGCATCAGCAGGTCTGACCTCTTCAGGTTTAGTTCCGGGATACGGTAAAGATTTTTCTTTAATGAATCCATCGACATGGACATCTTCAAAATATTCACTTTTTTCCAGTACATTTCAGGGAGCAACCAGATTATTTAATCGGGAAGATATACAAAATCAGTATTCAAATTTTGACTGGATGATATTTATTATTCCTATAAAACAGAAATATGCATTTGGAATCGGATTATTTCCCTACACTGATTTAAATGCACATTTCACCAGGACAGAATTACTCACTCCAGAAAGTGATGAATCATCAACAATACACCAAATTGCAGATTATACAGGGGGAATATCTTCACTGCGGTTTGCGTTCGGATTTCCTTTGGGAAATTTTGGTTTGGGTGGTTGGGAAATTGACCTTCTATTTGGTTCCACCAGAGTAAAAAAATCAACTGAAATAAATGATGAGATTTATATTCATAATAAAAGAAAAATGTTCAATGGCAGTAAATCACAAGTGTATCTCACATCCAATCCCTTAATAATGGATTCAAAGGAGATCATATTTTATTTGAATTTAGGGTTTACCTTTAGAGAATTTTCTGCAGAAGTACAATCATTCCAACCCTTCATTGATTTGAACCACAATGGAGTCCACGATTTGGCTCCATATGATTTTCCGGGAATTGACAAATCCCCTTACCCAGAACAGACATATTTTAATGATTTTTATAAACCGATAGAATTAAATATTGGAGCAAATGTAAAATATACATCGGAAATTTCAATGATTTATGAGGGAGGATTGTGGAGAAATAACAGTAAAATTCCAGATGAGTTATTTGAATTTAAAGATGAATTAACAAAAAAAATATATTTTACCCATGGACTGGTTAAATATGCAGATGAATTTCCCCAAAATATTTTTAATAAATTTCATTGGAGAACAGGTTTTTCAATTTCACAAATGAGTTTTCAATATAATCCCGGTAATGTGGATAAATTTGACTTATCAGTAGGGTGGGGATTGCCATTTGGTAAATTTGGAAATCAACTTGGTTTCGCATACACCTATTCAAAAATAAAAGGTGGAATTTTGATAAATGAAACAGTTAAAACCATTAAAATAGGATTAACTATAGGAGATATTTGGTTTGTTAAAAGGAGAAATAGATAAATGAGAATATTTATGAAAAGATGGTTGTTTTTATGGATTATATTATCCATGTTTTTTATAACAATGTGTGTACCCCCATCATCAGGTCCTGAGGACAATTCTGCAGTAGAACAGGCAAAACTGGATTCGTTACGTCAATTGAAATGCCCTCGATTTATGAGTAGCGCTGCAGAATATTACCGTAACAGGAATTGGAGAGAAACAGTGACAATATATTCACAAATCATAGAATTAGGATGTGATGAATATGATCCTGTATTAGCTCCACCTGAAGAAATATATCAATATTATGCCATTGGTCATGAGTATTTGGGAGAATTTATTGAATCTGAAAAAGTCATTTTAAAGGGTCTTCAAAAATTACCTCAAAATATAAATCTAAGAAAACGATTAGCTTATTCATATAAGAAACAAAATAAATCGGATCAGTACATCAGTGAACTGGAACGCATTGTGGATATGACAGAAAATGATACGAATCTCATGATGGAATTATCCAATGCATACGGAGAATTTGAACGATATGAAGATCAGGTGTATATCTTAAAACGATTGTTGAAAAAAGATTCCAATAATGAGATTGCACAGGGAGAACTTGCACTTGCATTGGAAAAAAGCGGTGAAGATCCACTGGAATTTATTAAGGAAAGATTTGAGAATAACCCGGAAAATGTTTCTTATGGACTTGATTACGCAGATCGGCTTATTAAAAATAACCGTAATACAGAATCAATTAATGTATTTAAAAAAGTGATTCGGGTGGATGGTTCTAATAAAGTTGCATATAGAAAACTTGGTGAAGTATATTTCGAGATTGATGATCTTGAATCTGCATCAAAATCCTTTGAGGAATTATATATGCTGGATCCACGTGATGTAAAAATCGCAATCAAAATTTCCAATATCAATATTGAACTGGATCAATTTGACGAAGCGATTAAATGGGCAAAAAAAGCGGATAAAGTATCCCGTTCATTGGGTGAAGCAGTGAGTCAAATTGGTAATGTTTATTATAAAGGATTTCAATCCTGCCGGAGTGAAATGATCAGTCTGGATGATCGGATTGTCGCAACACTGGCGTTCACGAAATTTGAAGAAGCAGGAAAAAAAGGATTCAGAAGAAGTTCAGGTTCAATGAAATGGTTAAAGGAAAATGAAGTATTGTTTGGGAAGGCGAATTGGTTTATGTTAGATCCGGAGTCTCAAAGGAGAGGGTTTGTCAAACCATCTTCGTCCTGTTATGATTGGGTGGATGATAAACTGATGAAACAATCGGATTGGTAAATTGACCACCCTGCATGAATCTGATAATAGTATTTTTAATATTCTTCAAAGGGAATATCTAAGAGAAAGAGATACACTTGAACTGATCGCTTCTGAGAATTTTGTCAGCCCCGCAGTTTTGGAAGCAGCCGGTGGTATCATGACAAATAAATATGCAGAGGGGTATCCGGGAAAAAGGTATTATGGCGGATGTGAGCATGTGGATGAAGCTGAAAATCTCGCAAGAGATAGGGCAAAAAAGCTTTTTAATGCAGATTATGTGAATGTTCAGCCCCATTCAGGTTCACAGGCAAATATGGCGGTTTTGATGACTTTTTTGAACATTGGCGATACGGTTCTCGGTTTGGATTTATCCCATGGTGGTCATTTAACTCATGGAAGTCCAGTCAATTTTTCCGGTCAGTTATATAATTTTGTTTCCTACCACGTTCGGGCAGAAACCGGAAGAGTGGATTTCAATCAGGTTCTGAAATTAGCGATAGAACATAAACCAAAGCTCATCATTTGCGGTGGAAGTGCTTACCCACGTTGTATTGAATTTGAGAAATTCAGAGAAATCGCAGATAAAACAAATGCTTTTCTCATGGCGGATATTGCACATCCGGCAGGGCTTATAGCATCCGGTATCCATCCTTCGCCTATGCCATTTTGCGATGTTATAACAACTACAACACATAAAACCCTTCGTGGACCTCGTGGTGGAATGATTATGATGGGAAAAGACGGAAAAAACCCATGGGGTAAAATTGCACCGAAATCCGGAAGAGTAAAATATATTTCTGAACTTTTGGATTCAATGGTGATGCCAGGAATTCAAGGTGGTCCGTTGATGCACATTATCAGTGCAAAAGCAGTGGCTTTTGGTGAAGCTTTGCTACCAGCGTTTAGAGACTATTCACAGCAAATTGTGAATAATGCAAAATGCCTCGCCGATGAAATGATGAGAAAAAATTATGATGTGATTTCCGGTGGAACGGATACACATCTTGTGTTAATTGATTTAACTAAAAAAGAAATTTCCGGTAAAAGTGCAGAACAATCTTTGGAAAAAGCGGGAATTACCGTAAATAAAAATATGGTTCCATTTGATATGAGGAGTCCGTTTATAACAAGTGGGATTCGGGTAGGTACACCAGCAGTCACAACGAGAGGAATGCAACCAGATCAAATGAAAATAATTGCAGAAATGATTGATTTCGTTTTACATAATCATGATGATGAAAAAAAGATTCAAAGTGTCAGAAATCAGGTACAGGAGTTATGCGGTGATTTCCCATTATACCAGGAATTATACATATCCTAAGTTCATTACACTGAAATCCTCATTGAGGGCTAATTTATATTTTTTAATTGGTAGTTTATTGTTATTTATAGCAACCGGATGTACACCGGTTTATTTTCTTTCCCATCACCCGAATCTGAGTGAAAAAGTATTTGCATTAAAGGTAAACCGGGCAGTACAAAAAGCTGAGAAAAATCCCTTAAATTCAAATTTACTCCTTGAAGCACAAAAACGTTTAACCCAATATGGTTATATTTTTCAATTAGAAATTGGTGACCGAATAATTTATGAGGATTATTTAACATCAAAACAGGTTTACAAAGAAGCGGAACAGTCCTTTTTCAAAGCATTGGTATTGGGAAAAAATGCATTGAAAATTGCCTATCCCGATTTTGATAAATGGTTGTCAAATCCTGAACAGATTCAAATCAATTTTGAGATTCAACATGTATCCAATTTATATTGGACCGCAGTTTCATTAGGCGGACTGGTTAAAGCAGGGAAGGGGGCACCGGAATCTATTGTGTTGTTACCTCAGGTTGGATTACTCCTGCATACAGCATTGAAACTTGATCCAAATTGGGGAAATGGACGTATTTATTCAGCATTAATTTCTTACATAATGTCAGAATACCCTGTTTCCGGAGAGAAGATCAAAAGAGCAAAATATTTTTTTGATGAAGCAATAAAACTATCTGATGGAAAAGATGGAGGGGTGTATTTAGCTTATGCAGAATCAGTATCCGTAAAAAATCAGGATAAGGAAGAATTTATCCAATTATTGGATAAAGCTTTAGCAATTCCCTCTACAAATGATGAAGAAATAAATCTTCAGAATCTTATCGCAGGAAATCGTGCAAAATGGTTATTATCAAGAATCGATGAATTATTTTATTAAGACTATTCGTAAAAAATGAGAAGAATTTTTATCCTGATTATTTTTATCGTTTTGACTTTTCCATTATTTGGAAAGAAAACCGTGATCAAATTAGCGACCTTGGCTCCTGATGGTTCGGAATGGTACTATATGCTTGTGGATCTGGGACAACAATGGGAAAATGCCACTGATGGGAGAGTTAAACTAAGGATTTATCCCGGGGGTGTGATAGGAGATGAACGGGATATGATTCGAAAAATGAGAATTGGGCAGATCCATGGCGCCGCTATTACTGCGGAAGGACTGTCTGAACTCAACCCTGATTTTTATATGTTTTTTGTCCCACTTCTTCTGGAAAGTTATGATGAAGTTGATTTTATTCGATCAAAATTGAAAGATGAATTATATAGTGGAATTCGATCCAACGGATTTGAACTCATGATGATCAATGATGTGGGTTGGGTTTATTGGTTCACAACTCAACCCATTAAACACCCGGATGATCTGAAAAATCATAAAATATTTAGTTGGGCAGGAGATTACAAATTTTCTGAAATTTGGGAAAAAGCGGGATATCAATCCGTCCCTTTGTCTTCGATAGATATTCTTCCGGGGTTACAGACCGGATTAATTGATGCCATCTCAAGTAATCCTCAATTTGCACTTGCCCAACAGATGTTAGGAATTTGCAATCACATGCTTGATTTAAAGTGGGGATTGTTAACAGGTGGAGTCGTACTCGATTCAAGAATTTTTGCAAATATTGATTCAAAGGACAAGGAAGAAATGTTAAAAATTTCCGAAGAATTTGAAAAGCAGTATCAGGCTACGTTGAGACATAGAGATCAAGAAGCTATTGAAGTGATGAAAAATTACAATTTAGTTGTAAATCAACTCAAAGATGAAGAAAAAAACAACTGGTATACAATTGTGGATGACTGGTATCCCAGTATCAGGGATATCTTTACAAATCCCGAATTTTTTGATAAAGTAGTTGACTTAAAAAAATCCTACAAAAAGAAAATAGAACAACTGGATGAATCAGATTAATTCGGTAGCTGATCAAGATAATCATTTTACCGAGAGATTGAAATGGGGTGAGGACGTTCTTGCCATTTCAGTATTTTTTGCTATTTCTTTCCTTCCTTTTTATGATATCATTGCAAGGATTTTTCAACTAAAAAGTATTCCAGCTTCTCAAATAATAATTCAGCACCTCACATTATGGACTGGATTTCTGGGAGCTATTCTTGCCACACGTCAAAATAAGTTATTAGCGCTTACCCGAAAACCCCTGTTTGTTGCTGATGATGTTTTTGATTTTGGCAGATGGTTGTCCAAATCAATTTCTTTTATAATTCTTTGTTCCCTGATATGGGGTAGTATCCAGTTAATAAAAACGGAATATTTATTCCCCATAGACATTGCCCCTCACATTCCTAGGTGGGTAGCTCAACTCATCATGCCTTTTGGATTTTTCTTCATAGCTTTGGAAGTCATTATTCGCAGTGGAAACAACGCAATGTATCGTGCTTCCATTTTGATGGTTTCCATCGGTTGGTATTTTATCTGTTTTTCAGGTAATCTTCAGGATTCAGGTTGGTTTCCATGGTTCGGAAGTCTAATCATCTTATTTTCCATCTATCATGGACTTCCCATATTTTTAGCATTGGGTGGACTTTCTGTCCTGTATTTCTGGATGGATTATACACCTATTGCATCCATTGTAGCGGAAACATACAGGATTGTTGTATCACCAACATTGCCAACCATTCCACTTTTTACCTTAGCCGGGTATATTTTAGCGGAGAGCGGTGCTCCAAAACGAATTTACAATTTTTTCACACATGCGTTTGGTTGGCTGCAGGGAGGAACACCGGTAATTGTGGTTTTATTATGTGCTTTTTTTACCGCATTAACAGGTGGTTCAGGTGTCACTATTCTTGCATTAGGGGGAATCCTTTATCCATTATTGAAAAATGAAGGATATTCTGAAAAATTTTCATTAGGATTGATAACGGTTTCTGGTTCTTTGGGGTTGTTATTTCCTCCGAGTCTTCCTGTCATCATTTATGGTGTTACCGCTGGAGTAAATGTAAGAGATTTATTTATTCAGGGATTTTTTCCGGGAGTGGTTTTAGTATTGAGCATGGTGGGTTGGGTATATTTTCAGGGTAAAAGACATAAAATAAAAAGGTCCACGTTTAATTGGGATAAACTTAGTGAAAGTTTTTGGGATGCAAAATGGGAAATAATTCTTCCCTTTTTAATCCTTTCTGGAGTGTTCAGCGGATATATGACCTTAGTGGAAACTGCAGCATTTACGGTAGTGTATATTTTAAGCATTGAAATTTTAGTCTATAAAGATTTGCCCATAAAAGATTTGCCAAGAATTATTGTTGATTGTGCTACATTAATTGGGGGAGTTTTGATCATCCTTGGGGTGGCAATGGGATTAACTGCCTATCTTGTGGATGCCCAGATTCCCATGAGGTTACTGGAATGGATACAATCTGCAATTTCGTCTAAATTAGTGTTTTTATTACTTCTCAATGTCCTGCTTCTTATCATCGGATGTATGATGGATATTTTTTCTGCGATTATTGTTTTTGTCCCCTTGATAGCTCCCCTTGGAATATTTTTCCAATTGGATCCAGTACATTTAGCTATTATTTTTATTGCAAATCTTGAATTGGGATTTTTTACTCCGCCCATCGGGATGAATTTATTCTTATCTGCATATCGTTTTAATAAATCCATGCCTGTTCTTTATAATGCGACCCTTCCATTTTTCCTGATTCGATTATTATTCGTGATGGTTCTCACATATGTTCCTTTGCTTTTTTACTAAACAATGAATTTACATTTCTTCAATATCCAGAATCCTTTTTCTCCCATTACCATCGCAATAAATCTTTTCAAATATTTAGTAAGAACCAAAATGGAACTAATTTTAATAAAAAACATTACTTGACTGAATACAATGTACCGAAATAGATTCATTTACGTTATGGAGA
>CAZFKU010000008.1:0-31841 GCA_964518835.1 uncultured bacterium | reverse complement strand
TTAAAATTTCAATTATTTCAACCTTTGATTCTCTTTGGAAATCATGTAATTTTAGACGAGTTTATTGATATTTCTGTTACAGACACTGTTATTTTAGGATCTACAAGCAAAAAAAAGGAAGCTGTACTTCGTTTACAAAAAACAGGCCTTTCCCGATTAATCGGGATGAAGGAAGTTTGCTGTAAGCGGGAGGCATCCACTGTGAAAAATCACGGTCCTGAAAAACACCTGTATCAGAATTAAAAAGCCTTCTGTGAATCCAGAGGGCTTTTTTTATTTCACAGTTCCATTCACCATTTTCTGAAGCTGTTCAATACGGCTCCGGTTTCCCCTGATCTTAATGACCATTCCCTTTTCATTATGCGTTTTGCTTATAACATCCACCCCTTCCTGTACAGATGAAATATTTTTTCCCTGTTCGTAGGGAATAAATAGTTCTGCGGTTGCATAACATTCTTCCATTGCAGACTTAATTTTATGAAGCAGAGCATCCAGCCCAAGACAGTTTTTGGATGAAATAAAAAGCCCCTCAGGTATTTTATTTTTAAGGTATTCCAAGCGAAAATCCTGATCCATTTTATCCGATTTATTTAAAATAATTACATACGGGACCTTATCTGCATTGATTTCAACCAGAACATTCCTGATGATTCGGTAATGTTCCAATACAGATGGGGAAGACGCATCCAACACAATTGCCAATAGATCTGCTTCTGTTGTTTCATTCAATGTGGAGTGAAAACTGGCAACCAGATGATGAGGTAATTTTCGAATGAATCCAATGGTATCACTCAATAAAAAAGAATGTGACGAGTCGATGTTCACGGATCGGATCGTAGTGTCCAGAGTCGCAAATAACTGGTCTGCAATATAAACATCCGCTCCGCTCAATGCCTTCAGCAAAGTGGATTTCCCCGCATTTGTATATCCCACCAGGGCAACTTTGAATTCCGATTGACGGCGTTTTCCCTGTACTTCCCTTTCCTTTTCAATTTTTACTAATTCTTTTTTCAGTTTCGAGATTCGTGTTCTGATCAGCCTGCGGTCCACTTCAATTTGGGTTTCTCCTGCTCCCGCTCGTGTTCCAATCCCGCCCATCTGCCGTTCCAGGTGAGTCCATAATCGAGTTAATCGTGGTAGGAGATATTGTAAATGTGCCAATTCAACCTGGGTTTTAGATTCTTTGGTGACAGCATGATTTTTAAATATATCCAAAATGAGGGCACTGCGGTCCAGAACTTTAATATCTCCGCAAAGTTTTTGATAATTCTTTGCCTGGGTAGGAGTCAGATCATCATCAAAAATAATGAGGTTAATATCTAATTCTTTTGCTTGATGAACCACCTGTTCTGCTTTTCCTTTTCCAATATAATACACAGGATTTATCTTTTTAATTTTCTGGGTGATCGATCCCACTACCTCTGCTCCTGCAGTGTCAGCCAGCAGGGAAAGTTCCTCTAAATGTTCCGTGATGATTTCTTCCGTGTTTGTCCTGTGAATCACACCGATTAATAATGCTCTTTCCCTTTCATTTGAATTTCTATTCGATTTCATAAAATATTATTGTCTGGATTTACTCGATCCCAAAAGAGTTTCAAGGAGGAAGAATATGATCGCTAAAATTAAAAATCCTCTCCACAGAGATGATCCGTACCTGACATTTTTTAAATGATTATTCAGATCTGTTTGAGGCGGGATCCAACGAATGCGATTATGGGAGAAAAGACTGAGAACTTCATCCTCTGATAATCGTTCCGACGGGTATTCAAATTCCGATAATCGTGTGGAAAATGATGCATAAGGTTCACCATTATTTAACACCTTATAGGAACCCAATTCTTCTGTATGGACAATTTCCAACTGTTTTGCATTATAGTCGGGAATTAATTGAACTTTTTTTCCTGACGGAGTGGTTAACGTCCACTCTGATTTCAAATCCTTGTCTTCTACACCGACCATTTTAACTCCTCCCACGAATACCGGTTTTGTATTGGTTTCATTCGTTGCTAAATAAAGCAGGATTCGATGAAGCAGGGACACTGCAAGTCCTTTGATTGGAAAGTCACTCCAATTCAAATCCATAAGGGAAGAAAAATAAAAAAGTGTGCCACCAAAAACAGGGATTTCCAAAAGATATGGATCGCCATTATTCAAGGTCAATACCGGAAAATGATTCGCCGGCGGATTCACTTGCACATACTGAAATACTTGAGGAAGTTCATTTTCAATATTTCTTAATTTTAGATCATTAAGAACAGGGTGATTGTTCCCAGAGACAGAAACGGAGTAGAATGATTTTCCCGATACTGAGTTTAATCCTTTTACCTGGGGTAATCGTAATGATTTTTCACCTATTCCATCCAACTGTGTCACCGAACGGTCACCGGCAAACCAAATAATTCCACTGCTTCTGTTTAAAAACTCTTGAATATCATCAATGAGCGGGGGACTTAATTTACCGGGATTATACATGATCAGTACATCTGTATAATCTAAAGGGATGTGATCCTGATCCGGATTTATTTTAGTTTCAACATGCAGAAAACCGGTTTGATTATCAATGGCTGATAACGCAGTTTCTAAAAGAAATACTTCTTCCGCAGAATTACCTATAACGGTGCAGGATATTTGTTCAGGAACGGTAAAATCAAATGAAAGATGGTTATCAAGTAAATAATCATCTTCGGGAATTTTTAAATGACCCTGAATCACTCCACTCATCCCGGGATACACTTGATAAATAAAATCCTTTTTCTGTTTCCTGCTGAAGGACGCTACCACCTGTCCTAACCTGTCATCATTTAAAAATAATTCAACAGGAATATTTCGTTTATCTTTTAAACCATCATTTTTCACTTCAGTTTCTATCTTTAAAAGCGAATTCGGAAGACGAATTTGGCTGAGGATATCCACATCTAAGATAGATAAATTATTGGTAACCTCTTCTTGAGAAATAGTGTAAAACCGCCACCCGGTTTCAGATGTGTCCGTCAGAAATTGTGATTCCGGAATATAATCTTTCATATCTACATGAATTTGTTTGGAAAAATCACTGATAATGAAACATTCTTTGTTGGGTTCATACGCATCCTGCATCTGTAAAATTGAATCTACTTTCAGGAAGAGATGATCTTCAGTATTGGAAAATCGAACCCGTTCCAGTGCAGTCTTCAGGGACTGATCACCTGGGTTCCCATCGTAAATCTGTTTCAGAGGATTGGTCTGATAAAAACGAAATACAGTTAATTCATCATAGATATCCGCAATATCTAAAACGTGAGATTTTCCAATTTCCAATAGTGATTCTCCGGCACTCTCCATCGTCATGCTGGCTGAATTATCTAAAATGACAACCACTCTTGATTCTTTTTTACCGGCAATCCACGAGGGAATAAATCCTTTTAGAACGGGACGGGCTGCCATTAAAATGATACAAATAATGATCAACATCCTTAGGAGCACAAGAATCCATTGCCGTATTTTTAACCGTCTGATAGTCTCATATTCCAATTCACGAATATATTTCAACGAACTGAATTCTATTTCTTTAGTTTGACGTAAACTATAAAGATGAATAATAATGGGAATGGATGCAGCCAGCAATCCCCACAAAATGGTTGGTGCAAGAAACATCATAATCCTGCACCTCTAAGCAAGGTCATCACTCCTCCGGAAATGATTGGAATTTTTAAATTATCATCCATGGGTATCGTGCTTAATTCAATCAGACTTGCTGACAGTGAACCTGAAATGCGATTGATCCAGGTTATTGAGGGGAAAAATATTGAAACGAAAATACAGGAAATTAACCCTCCTGCAAATCCCTCTAAGGATTTTTCCCCGATTTTTATTTTTCCGTATCGCAGACCGATCAATGCCGCAACTGAATCTCCCACACTCATAAAGAGAAGCGCTAAAACTGCTATATCTTTTTCAAATAGAAAAACACTGATTGTACCTCCAATTAACACCCATGATGCTCCAGTCAGTTTTCCTTCTAATTCATGTTTTCTCAACATGGGTGAGAAAAATAATTTAAACCATTTTTGAATCCAGTCAATACGGGATCGAAAATAATCTATTGTCACAAAGCAAAGACTCATCGAAAATAAAATCCAAACCATCAGCATCCGGTCGTGTATAAAAAAATAATAACCAATGGGTATGACCGAATTACCAAGATGGATCAGCTTCCGTTTTATTTCTTCCTTTTTTAACGCCAATTAATCATCCATCATTTGATTGAATATGTCCTGCAGATCCTCCACACTGATGGTAATATCAATCGGAACTGATCTTTCCAAAACGGTTCCCGGTACAATGGATTGATCCAATACAGTGAAGGGAATCAAAGTTGTATCCTGTTTATATTCAACTTTACCCAATAATAATCCGGATTTTTTTAATTCTTTTTCCGCTTCGGTCTTACTGAGTTGAACCAGAGATGGGACCTGGAAAAAATTCGGTGGTTTCCCTTTGCTGATACTCAGATGAATTCCATTTCCTTTTCTCAAAATATCTCCGCCTTTTGGTGATTGCCAGATTATTGTTCCTTTTTTTTTATCCGGATGATATTCAAAATATACAGTGTCCAACTCCAATCCCGCCTGATGTAAAGTCAATTCACCGTTTCTCTTTGACAGACCAATCAGATTAGGTACTTCAACCAGACGTTCTGGGTGAGATATTGACAACCGTACCGTGCGTCCTTTCTTAACACGTGAATAGGGTTTAGGAAATTGATCCATAACGATTCCGGACAACACAGAATTTGTGAACACTGTATCTTTAATTACCGCTTTAAATCCTTCAGACTCCAGAATATTTATCGCTTTAGAAATAGTCTTGTTTTTCAAATTCATCAATGGGACACTGTGTGCTTTTCTTATGTACCAAGGCATGATCATAGAATTAAATAGGATTAATGTAAAAATGCCCAGAAATCCAAATATCACCACGTACTTTATAAAACGATTCATCTGATGTTTATTTCAATAATGGTTAGAATATGAAAACGGAAACTGGATGGTTCCATTTTTTTAACATTTCAAATTTACCATTAATAACTTTCCGCCAAATATTTGTCATTGCTTAATTAAAAATGCTAAGATGTTGATATTTAGTCGAATGTATCGCCAAGGTTTATCTTAAACCCATTCAGGAAATCTCTTATGTCCATAATTTTCTTGCTTTCCCTTTGCAATGTCAGAATTTCTATCTGTCCATTACCTGTCTGAATCATAATCTGTTTTTTAGTACAATGTGCTACTGAACCCGGATTTTTATCCTCATTTTGTTGATAAGAACATGACTTCAATATTCTCAAACGCTTGCCTTTCCAATAGGTAAACGCTCCCGGAAATGGAGCCAGTCCACGAACTTGATTATGAATTATTTCAGCGGATTGTCCCCAATTAATTCGGCAGTCCGTTTCCTTGATCTTGGGAGCGGTTGTTGCAAAAGAGTGATCCTGTTCCTGTGGTGACAATGAATGATTCTTCAATCGATTCAGGGTTTCCAATAATAAATCAGCTCCCTTTTTAGACATTCTTTCCGATAATGTTCCATAAGTATCCGAATCATTAATTGGAACTGTATCCTTCATCAAAATTGAACCTGTATCCACTTTTTTCTGGATGATAAATGTGGTTAATCCGGTTTCCCTTTCACCGTTCATCATTGCTCTTTGTATAGGCGCTGCTCCACGGTAATTTGGGAGCAGGGATGCATGGAGATTTATAGACCCTTTTTGCGGAATATCCAGGAGAGAATCCGGGAGAATTTTAAACGCAACCACTATAAAATAATCCGGATTCAACGCTTTCATTTCTGCTAAAAATTCCGGGTCATCTAAAGTTTCAGGTTTAAAAAGAGGAATGTTTTTAATTTTTGCAAATTCACCGACTTTTGTTATTTTTTCTGTTTTTCCCCTTCCTGTTGGTTTTGCAGGATTGGATACGACTGCTAAAAGAGAATATTCTGATTCGACTATTTTTTTTAGGCTGGGAACGGCAAATTCAGGATTTCCCATGAATATTAAATTCACTGGTTCCTCAACCTGTTCTTAAAAATTAATTCAGTTTTTGAATGGAAATAAAAAATTACAAATAAACTTCGGGTTTTGATTTTAAATGAGACCCCTTAATGGCAGTATTTTTAATGTTTCTAATGTTTTTTTGGAAGGGAATCTTTGCCGCAGTGCTCACCCTGTCGATGATTAATATTCCATTTAAATGATCCACTTCATGCTGGATGGCTCTGGCAAGCAGTCCATCAAAATCCTCCACATGTTTTTTATGTTCCTCATCATAGAAACTGAAACTTATTTTCTCCGGTCTGGTCACATCAAACTTGATTTCCGGAAGGGAAAGACAGCCTTCTGAATACACAGATTCACCTTCAGATTCTTCAACTTTTCCGTTGATAAAAATACGGGGGCTTTCATTTTCATCCACATGAGAAATATCAATGACAAATAAATTTTTGTTCACCCCGATCTGGTTAGCTGCCAAACCAATTCCCTCAGCTTCATACATGGAATCCAGCATATCGACAATTAAGTCGGACAAATCTTCATCCGGTGATACTTCCCTGCATTTTTTCCTCAGTATGGAATCTCCGTAAAATGCGATATCTCTGACAGCCATTATCTATTCGCCTCCGCAGATAAAGTATCTTCATCTGTTGTCTTTCCCGCTAATCCTGCAACGGATGATCTATTCACAGTAATATTCACGTTTTTCCCTACATTCAGAACGAGAACAGACCCTTTTTGTTTGACTCCTGCGATGGTTCCGTGAATTCCGCCGATTGTGATAACTTTATCTCCTTTCTTCAGGGATTTTATCATCTGCTGTTTTTCCTTCTGCTTTTTTGTATTTGGTCTGATCATCAGAAAATATACAATGAACATTATAACGATAAAGGGAAGCATGGCTGCCAGACCGCCGCCCTGTCCTGATTCACTTCCTGCCATTGCTTGTATGATTTCCAAAATTCTCTCCTTAAAATTTGTGTATGAAATTAGCCAGTCTATCGTCGTTTGACAAGGTGTAGTATCATAGATTTGAATTAATTGATATGAATGATATAACCATCAACAAAGAGATTAAAATACCTTTTTCGGAATTGACATTCGAATTTTTCCGATCATCAGGACCGGGCGGACAACATGTAAATAAGGTGGAAACTGGGGTACGGCTTCGGTTTGATATTAATAATTCTGAAAACTTATCTGAACGAATGAAAATTAGATTGTTTTCAAATCACCAGGGGAAAATCACCCGGAATGGGGAATTATTAGTTGAATCCACTACATATAAAAGTCAGCACCAAAATAAACAGGAGGTAATAAAAAAATTCAGAGAACTCCTAATTCTTGTAACCAAAAAAGAGAAAAAACGAATTAAAACTTTTCCAACGAAGTCATCAGTAGAGAAAAGAATATCAAAAAAGAAAAAACGAGGTGAAATAAAAAAATTACGCAGGAAACCGGAAGCGAATGACTCATGAGCCGATCAAAAAGTCATTCTTTAACAGGGATGCTGTTTGTGTTGCGAAAAATTTACTGGGAAAAATAATATATTCAAAATACAAAGACCTGTGGCTCACAGCACAAATTATAGAAACAGAAGCCTATTACTTGAACGACAAAGCCAGTCATGCTTCATTGGGGTTTACCAATAAACGAAAAGCACTGTTAATGTCTCCCGGCACGATCTATATGTACTTTTCAAGAGGAGCGGATTCTTTAAATATTAGTTGCAGGGGACATGGAAATGCTGTGCTGATTAAATCGGGTTTCCCTGTCAAAAACTCCGGTGAGTTTGATCCTATGATTACCATAATGCAAAAACTAAACCCACTAAAAAATAAACCGGGGTTTCGAGACATCAAAAATTTATGTTCCGGTCAAACACTTTTATGTAAATCTTTAAATTTGAAAGTGAAAGATTGGGACAGAAAACAATTCAATTTCAACCGGTTTTTCATTTCGGATCAGAATTATTCCCCCAAAAAGATTGTTACAACTCGCAGATTGGGAATCTCAAAAGGGAGGGATGAACATCTGCCTTACAGATTTATTGATCACCATTTTATAGATTCATGTACAAAAAATCCCATCACAAAACGAACTGAAGAGGGATTAGATTATGTCATTAATTCAAATCAATGGGATTAAGGAATAACAATTTCGATTGTGGTTCCGCTTTCGGGGTTGGAATTGAGTACCCGAATAGTTCCATGGTGCAATTCAGTGATTATCCGGTAACTGAGAGATAATCCAAATCCCCATCCATGTTTTTTTGTTGTAAATCCGGGACGAAAAATATGTTTCCAGTTTTTTCGTAAAATCCCTGATCCATCATCTATAACATGAATTCGAAACCCATCCGGATCCGATAATAATTTAATCACTACTTTTCCTGATTCGGGGTGCAGAGAATCCAGTCCGTTTTTTATCACATTTTCAATTGCCCATGATAATAAAGTTTCATTCGCTTTTATTTTTATTTTTTCCCCAATAGAATTTTCAATTTTAATTTTATCTGAAGATAATCTCCTATTTAGGTAGCTCACAACCTGCTGAATTAAATCATAGATATTTACTGAAATTAGTTCTGGATTTGAACCAATTTTTTCAAAACGATTCCCTACCTGCTCCAGCCTTTTAACATCAGCTTCAATTTCGGGTAATATTGCATTGGATTGATCCGGATGTGACCTCAATCTCCCTACCCATCCAATTAATGCGGAAACCGGTGTCCCTAATTGATGCGCTGTTTCTTTTGCCATCCCTGTCCAAATATTATTGCTCTCTGTTTTCCTTATGTAGGTAAATCCCATAAACCCTAAAAAAATGAAAAAACAAATTGCTCCTATTTCAAGATAAGGAAGCCATTTTAGCTGACGGATTAATACAGAATCCCCAAAGTGTAAATAACCTAAAATATGTTTTTCATTCGAAACGGGTGTGACATAAACCAACTCTATCGGGGAATTTTGCTGGTTCATTAAATTCTGGCTTTTTTTAATTGTTAAAAGTTCCAACCCATCATCTGGGAGATTTTTCCAGGATTGTGGAGTCCCTGAAGCATCTGATTGAATGATAGGAAACTGGATTTGAGTGATAATATTATCAAATATAAAATTAAGGTTTTCATCCGTCTCACTTTCCACAGCCTCAGCGATGATCTCCGCATACATCTGCACAATCTTACGATTATCATCCCGCAATCTCTCAACGATCCACTGAGAATAAAATACCATTCCGGTAAAAAGAAATATCCCAATGAGTAGGAGTCCTAATTTAATGTTTGTGGAGCGGCGGTAGATGTTCAACTTAACTATTCATATTGATTATTTATAAAATTTCCGTTATTGAATGAATTCACACGAATTCAATAATTGATTATAAATTACTTATCCTACAATAAGTAATTGTCAGCAGAATTATTATAAATTTATTTTTCATATTCTTCACCATTGACACCACCATATTTTTTCTTTGATTCCAATAAATTGTAATGGTCACAATCCCGCTTTTTAATTTCTTTCCCTTTAGCAGCTCCTATAATAGAACAATCAGGAATCACACCAACGACCGTAGCACCTGCCCCAATGATCGCACCCTCACCAATTTGAGTTCCTGGTAAAATAGTAACATTCATTCCTACCCAGACATTTTTACCAATTACGACTTTTTTATATGTGAATGAATTGTCATAGGGTAAATATTCACCGTTATAATTATGACTATGTGTATAAATTACAACATTCCTTGAAAAATGTGTATTATCTCCAATTTCTAATCCTCCTTCAGCACGAATGAAGGCGTTATCTCCGAAATGAACATTCTCACCAATCACCATTTTATCAATACCCGTAATTTTGGATATCCCATTAAACTTTACATTTGCACCAATGGATTTACAAGCTAAAGTATATCTTTTTTGAAGATAATGATTTAGGAAATATTTTTTCAATTTTTCGCAATAATAAAAGATTCTTCCAATAAAAACTCTCATACTTGATTCCTAACAATAACATAGGATGTTGTAATATACGATATGTAAAAAAACGATGCTACAATTGACAAACCTGTTAGTTGAATAATTGCAGTTTGATTCCAATATTCCATAGCACTATATCGCAATATTACAGAAATTATAATAAGAATAAATCCGACTTCCTGTCGATTTATTATAGAAAACGTGGTGCCGACAGACAGGTTAATAAATTGAAAAAATAACCAAGGCATCATAATTTGCATAAATATACCCGTTGTTATCCATTGATCTCCTAAAAACCATTTTATTAAAACCGGAGAAAACAAAATAATAATAACAGCTGGGACCAAACCTAATTTCCCCACTCTTGTGATAGTGTATTTAAATGTATGTAGTAATTTTAATCCACTTTTATGCAAAGCATCCGAAGCTTCTTTATAATAAACCCTCCCGACAGATTTACTAATTAGATTCATCGGTGTAGAAATCATTCTGTTTGCCATCATATAATAACCTACAATTTCCGGTGAAAAATAGGCAGAAAGCATGAAAACCGGAAGTTGCATGGAGAAGGTATTTACTAACGCCATGGGAGTATTAATGAGTGGAAATTTTTTGTATTTTCTCGCAGCTTCAAGCATAAGTGGTAATTTGATAGAAGAAAATGACAAATTTGCCTGAAAAATCATCCATAATCCGGTAATACAGTTTCCAAGAATAAAACTATATAACAGTCCTTCAAAACCGGATAAAATTATTCCAAAACAAATGGCAAAGGATTGAATAAGCAAAACCTGTGTAATCCTAAATTTTGCTATTTTCCCGAATGCTTTTTCCCTCGTTAAAACGTAATTCATCAACTCGAATAATCCTGCACTGAAAACCGCTATGCATATCCAATTACGGTAAGGTGTTAGAACACCAGCTTTGTAAAAAGAAAGGATTGTACCACCAATACTATTCATTATAACCAGTAATAATCCGCTGATGACTAAAAGTGAAAGGAACGCAACACCAAAAAGATTATCGGAGACATCCTGTTCTTTTGGCAGGGGTATTGTCATTTCGTATTTTAAACTAGAAATTGCAATAAATATAGTTATAAGGGACAACAGTAATTGGAACTGTCCAAAATTTTCAACTGAATAAATTCTAGCCAGGATTGGAAGTGTAAATAAAGTAATTAGATTAGCAGATGTGGTACCGGTAACAAGTTTGGCAACATTCCGGTTAAACTCACTTTTAAATATCAAGTTACGAATCCAGGAAATCATTATGATCCAGACCAAAATCCATATTTTTCACCCAATGGAGCAATAGTATAAAGTTCCTTTTTCTGGTGTGATGTCCATTGATCATACGGTGGAAACGAACCTTTTTTTTGGACATTTATTGGTGATTTGATGAGTTTATTAATTTTATCAATTTCCATTTTATTTAAATCACAAAAATAACAGATTTTTTCAAACTCACTTGGATTGGTAAAAAGGTCTTCAGATTTAACAGTGATCATTTTTTCAGAATTAATATTTTCCTTCCAATTTTCAATCAATTGATTTGTTTCATTCCATAACCAGCCCACTTTCTGAATCTGGGAATAGGACTCCCAAACCTCTCTTGCAATATTAGATGGTACAATTCTACCGTCATCATAATCGTGATTTTTATAATAATTTCTCCTGATCCCACTTCTTACAAAATCTCCGGGATGACGAACCAAATGAATGAATTTACATTTTGGGAATAACTCATCTATTGCATCGGTGAAAAAGGAAATGTGGTGATTGGTTTCGATATATCTTCCATCTCTTAGATAACAGTCTTTAAGTAATTCAAATCTACCGGAAATAAATGCTGATTTACGAAATTTAGTGTTCTCTTCAATATTCTCATAAATATATCTCGATGCATAAGTCAATTTTGGATTGGGATCATGATAGACTTCCCCGGCATTTACTGCAAGAAACAATTTAGATAAAAGCTTAGTTCCGCATCGTCCTGTTGAAAGAATAAAAATCGGTTTAGTTTCTTCAAATATTTTTGTTGGAAGCAATTTATAATCTACATTTTTGATGGTTAGATTTTGTTGCTTAGAAAAATATTTATAAATATCTTTAATTTTTTCTAATAAATCCATGCTTAGCCTAAATGTCAATAAAATAAAACACGAATTTAATCCTTAAACTTGCTAATCGGTTTAAATACCGAATTAATATTTTTACAATACATGATAATTTCCAATAACACTCTTTTCCATTCATTGTATTTAAATCCGGTAATGGTATTATTATGCCAAATGAAAATAAAATATCCCGAAAATTTATTTATTTCATCAATCAAACTTTTTACAGATTGAATTGCATCTTCCGGTTTCAATCCCATATAATAAGGTTGAATCAGTGTTTTATCCATCATTTGAAATGGAAATTCCAAAAAGGAATAAGGTTTATCATTTTCAAAATCATAAGGAGAGTACGGAAAACAAAATCCATTCCTGAAACCGATGTGCTCTGCAAATCCCAAGGAACTGTCGTACAATAAAGAGGATTTTTCTATTACATCAAAAGAATCCGGATTGTTTGTCATAAGATAATGAAACCGCCCACCAATAACCGATTGGGGAAATTGATTTATTTCATGAGTTAGCTTCACTTCATCAAATCCCGTTCCTATACTTCCATGAATACCCACTTCATGTCCTGCATTTTTAATTTTTTCCACTACTTGCTGTATTTTGCTCGATGTAAAATCATAGTCAGCATTTGGATAACCGTTTTTCCGTTTTTTTTCTGCAATAAAATAATAGGAAGAAGTTACATTTAATTCCTTTTCAATTTTTAACAGTTGGTCAAAATTAAACCATAAGTCCTGTTCATAAATTCTTTTGCCCCATTTTTTTATCCCGTTCCACCATTCACCTGCCCTAATCTGGCGGTATCCATCCTGCCATGAACCGGTCTGGCAATGATCAATGTCGTGGGTGATTCCCACTTTTAATCCTTCAGAATGTTTTGGATTGACAGAAACAATCGCTCCCGGAATTGATTCAATTGCTTTAACTAAAATATCAAAATAATAATTAACCACAGGAATCTGAATTAATCCCAACTTGAATAATAAACTCTCCTTGAGAGGAAACCTACCCATTGAATCACAATCATTACTGATATATTCCTGCCAACAGGACAGGAAATAAAAAGCACTTAACAGAATGTCACCGTTGATAACAATTTTATCTTTTTGTGTTTTTGAAATAATAGAGTGAATGCCTTTTTTTACAAAGAGGACGGGGATTTGATGTCCTTCCCATTCACAATAAGAATAATCGGGAATCTCTTGCTTGTTGGAAAAAAAAGAGTCAATTTCACCGGGAATAATGTTTATACCAGATTCACCTTCCACACCATAATTCACTGACAAATATTTGTTTACCATAAACAGACTGTTGAATGTATTCATTACATAATCGAGTTTTGGTTTTAATTCAGAATACTGACTATCCAATATTAAACTGACACTTTTTTGACTATCATTCATACCCATCAGATTCTGTTCAATTTTTGCAATGCTTTATATTTCCAATAGCTGGCTTTTACAAAATTCAGGATTCCAATATAATTTTCCCATTTTTTGATATATTCTGTCAAAATGGAATTTTCCTTAAACTGGTTAACTACCTTCAATAAAATAATATGTAGACGATGATAACTGATTGTTGCAGGGTCCGTTTTTGGATAAAATTCTGCTTTGCAAAAATTGTATCTTGACCAATATCCCATGTCAAAAGATGAAAGAGATAAAAGTAAAGAATTAATTCCGTCATTTACCAGAGATTTACAACGGGAATCTTTCGGAAAGACACGTGTATAATCAAAAAGACCAAATAGAGAAAAAATATGTCCGTTCAAAACCAATACAGGAACATCAGCAGGATATTCTTCAAAGAACGGTCCCCATTCAGTCTGAGACATCACTCCTCCTTTTGATACCGGAATTGTAAAGGAAACCAGCGCTTTTTGTGCAGTTTCCAGATAGCCTGTTTCCTGAGTATGTTGAAAAGCTCTCAATAAAATAGAGATAGCACGGGATTGAGAAAATGCGGACTGCCACGGTCCGGGATTTTGATATGCTGGTAATGGAATATCCGTCAACCACCGAATTCCCAAATTGTTGGTTTCATCACCATTTTCAACAAACCAATCAGCAAAATGTAAAAATCGTTTAAGGTCATTATCTGATTGCGTTTTTAGAAAGGAATGAAAAATGGACAATCCCACTTGGCCGATAGTGATTGGATAATAAACCAGTCCATCAGAGGAAACATCAATATATGGTCGATTGAGAGGGATTCCATTTTCATCATAATCAGCGATGAGAGATTGAACCTTACGGGATCTTACAACATCTTCATCAAAGAGAAGGTAATATTCTCCCAATTTAGGGGAATCAAAATCATCAGATATTTCATAAAAATCTGAACCTCTGTTAAAGTCTTCAACGACTTTTTTAAACATAAAATATTTTTTTCTGAAGGACATGATTCAAGTTACCAAGTCAGAGAATAATGAACATAATTGACCTGTCAAATGTTTCCGGTTATATTTTTGGATATTATGAAATGGATAATCCTGCGGGTTCAAAATAAAATCAACTAAACCATTTGTCTCAGTGTAATCGAAAATTATTCCACTTTGAGTATCACGAATGATATTCGCTGCATCTGAATTGTGTGGAGCAATACAGATAATGGGCGTGTAGGATCTGAGATACTCATATAGTTTCCCCGTGATAATTCCATTATTATTTGCTGTGTCAGGAATCACAAGTAACACAAAACTGGATTCCACCATGGATTGAATCGCATCTTGATGAGATACATAGCCCCCATATTTAACCAGATCATTTATCCCTAAATTTTCAATTATGGTTCCCGCATCCGGATGAAGATTACCTGAAAACCGAAGCCTTACATTTACATTTTTGTTTTTTAGAATACTAATGGCTTTAAAGAATGATTCAGGAATTTGAGATTTTGCCATTCCTCCAATATAAGAAATTACTATTTTATCATTATTTATTTGTTTTTTGGGAATTTCAGTGAAATCATTCTCATCGTATCCATTGTTAACCATTTCTATTCTTTTACTCATTTGTTTTTGGATTAATAAATTTTTTAAGCTGGAACTGACGGTGGTGATCATGTCGGCAGATGACAATATTTTTTCCTCTTTTTTTCGATCATTTTCTTGAACCATACTAAGCCGGTTATGTCCTTCTAAATGGAAAAGGTCCGTCCAGGGATCCCTGAAATCAGCAATCCATGGAATACCATATTTCTCCTTTAATTTATTTGCTATGAAATGTAATGAGTGAGGTGGTCCGGAAGAAAAAATAAGGTCAATATTTTCCTTTTTCAATATTTTTTTCCCCATCCGAACTGCAAATGGAACCCAACCTTTGCGGGCATCAGGAATAAAACAATTCAATCTGATCCATTGGGGAATTCGAGAAAAACCACGAGTCGAATCATGATCCAGACTAAAAGTTGGTACGGATTTTTTTCTTGTTAAAATCTTATAAAGCAGGAAGGGATTAAATGAAATAGATTTGTAAACATTTATGTTTTCTGCTTCCTCAAGAAGAGTTGGATCCAAATTGGGATACTCACCGTTTCTAACTGTTAAAACAACAGGGTCCCAGCCAAATTCAGGAAAATATTTACAAAACTTCAATACACGCTGAACCCCCGGTCCACCGGCAGGCGGCCAATAGTAAGTGACCACCAGGACTTTTTTCATTTTACTGATTTTAAGTAGGGAATTTTTGACCGGTTATTTCTTACAATATGGGAAAGTAAAAAAATATACAATAAATACAAAACTATCTTTTCTATCGCTGCATATTGATTAAAAGATTCAGGTTCAAATTCTAACCTTAATTGGTGTTCTCCCTCCGGAATCAATACAGCCATGTGAATATGATTTGCTTTATAAATTGGAATGATTGAATCATTTAAATATGCTTTCCAGCCCGGTTTGAAATACGATTCAGAAATGACGAAAAGAGCGTTTGATTTCGCTTGAATATCCCATTTTAAATGTCCCGGTTCAAATTTCTTCAACTGAGAAGAATTCGACTCAGTGGACGTAAAATTGATATCCAATTCTTTTTCAATAATTACTTCATCCCGGGGTGAAAATTCAACACTGTTAAGATAATTCAACCTTTCTGTCGATTTCGGTATGACCTTTAACTGATTTACAAAAAATCCCCTTGGAATAAAATCATTTAATCGATAAATGTAAATTGATTGCCCCGAAATATCAATAATAGGAATCAGGGATGGATTGGATAACCGGGATGGACTGATCACATATTTTACATTCATCATAGCAATTACGTTCAAATTAAGGGGAAAATTATTTCCGTTTGATTGATATAAATTATTTGTAATCAATTCTTCAATACCATTCATTTTTACTGCACTGTAACCACCAATACTTTGATGGTAATAACTCCATTGGTTGCTCCCAAATAATTTTCCCACCGGGAATATCCTGAATAAATCTTTATCTTTTTGTAAAAAATTATCCAATGCTGATTTTCGGAAATTTTTTCTCTCCAACTTTTCCACATCTGAATACTGAATTGGTTTTTTCATCTGGATATCTGTCAAATCAATAACCATTACTCCGGTTAAAAGAATACCCAATACATATTGATTTATTTTTCCCATCAAAGATGCACCCAACAATCCTGAAACTACCCCTAAAATAAGTAAATATCGAATCAGATCATTCTGAAACAGTTCTATTCTAATTCCCTTTATAATCCGGATCGTATCTGCCCCGTAGGAATCATTGCTGTGAGTAAATGAAAATCCCGATGATAGAAACCAGCAGAGCAACCCAAATCCGAAAAAAATGGACATTATCCAAATTATGAGTCGCACATCTTTTTTCTTTACATGATTCATAAGGAATTCCAATCCAAAAGAAGCAAGCAACGTAATGATAAAGTAGGTCATGGTAATGGACATCATGGGAGCACGAAATTTGTTAAAAAAGGGCAGATAATCAAAAAAAAGTGAATAAAATGATTCAAAATGTCTGCCAAATGAAAGGAAGATCAAGAAGGTCCCAAGACCAATCAACACCAAAATATATTTATTCTTGAGTTGATGGAAAATCCCCAAAATTACCAGAAAAAGAATGAGAGGACCCATATATTCATAGGATTGGGTAAACGGCATATAACCCCAATAACCGGGGATCGTCTTTCCCCTGAGTGATGGATAGGAATCCCCGTTATATTTCAATCCTGATAATCCTCCATAAAAATGGGGAAACAGCCATGTTCCTAATTCTGTTGGATGAGTGGACCAATTCGTTGCGTATTTAAAATCTACTCCCGCTTTTTTATTTTGTTCTGTTTCTGGAGATTTTAAATTAACTGTATGTGCACCTCTAGCTGAATAAGGAAGATATTCTCTGGCAAGAAACAGCGGTTGAGATGCAATTGCCAATGCTATTAAAATTCCCGAAAGTGTGAGTAATTTGGTCTTAAGAACAACTCTCCATTCTTTTTCCCGAATCATTTTTATGAGCGGGATGAGTCCAATGACAAAAATGAGTATGGCAGTATAAAATACTATTTGATAATGCTGAGTTCGGATTTGGTTTCCCCAAGCCAGGGCAAAAAGTCCCATGAAGTATAGATTGGGAGTTCGGAAAAAGTGAGTGGAAGCTAAAGTAACCCAGGGAATGATCATGACCGCTCTGAATTTCATAAAATGTCCCTCTGCCCATAAAGCTTGATAATGGGGATATAAAACAAACCCCAAAGCCCCAAAAAAAGATGGTAATTGACTTAACCCCAAAAACCGCAAAAGAAGAAACATCCCCCAGCCTCCAAAAACGTACCAAAGATATGTGTCACTCAATAATTGCCCGATATACCTGAAAATTGTATCAACGGATATTGCTTTGGGAGGAATGCGAAAATATATTGGCATTCCTCCGAAAAGATAAGGATTGTAAAGAGCTTTCTTCCCTGTTTCATTCTGATACTCTTTTAATTGATGAGTTTGTCCTTTCGAGCCAATGACATCAACACCTTGTGGAGATAATCCATCTAAAACCATTGGTTTTAATAACACCGCCATTAAAACAGCGATAGCCAATGGAAATACATAATCAGGAATTTTGAACTTCATCTATAATAAAAATAACCGATAATAGCTAATCGGAATAGTATTTTTTTTCAAATCCGGTGAAAGGTTCTGATTTTAAAATTATTCTCTTAGTAAAACCTGTTAGAAAACCGGTACCATAACCAATTATTTGGGTAGGGATGATAAAAATCAAATGACCAAAAACCCGGATGTCCCTTTGTTTTACGGAACCAAAAATACATTGTATAAAAAAGAAAATTAATCCAATGATACATAATATTCGAAATAGTGGGACAGATAAAATACACCCAATAATTACTGTAATAATTGTGATAAGCCCGATTGAAGGTAGAAAATGAATTGGCTCTAAAAGTGCTATATCAATTTTAAATAAGTTTATCCTTGCAACTCCCCAATTAAATGTCTGCTTGAAAAATGACCGCAAAGACGTTCTGCGACGGTGATAAACCACCGCTTCCGGAATGAAACTGACATTTGCTCCTGATTGAAGGATACGATGACTGAGTTCAATATCCTGTCCATGACGAAGGTTTCCAAATCCTCCAACTTTATTCACTAATTTTCTTGTCATTCCCATGTTATGGGAACGGGGATAAAATTTTGCCATCATTTTCCTGCTGTGACCTCTCATCCCTCCAGTGGTAAAAAATGAAGTCATGGAATAATCAATCGCTTTCTGAAAAGGACTGAAATCGGATTTTGCCGCATCAGGACCTCCGCATGCATCAAATCCTTCCTGAATATATTTTTTATAAATAGTTTCCATCCACAAGGGATCCGCTTCACAGTCTGAGTCAATAAACAAAATTAATTCACCCACACTTTTTTCAATACCCAAATTTCGTGCCGCACCGGGTCCCTTATTTTTTTGAGTGAATATCTTTAGGTCAAAATCAACCTTATCTATTAATGATTGTATTAATGTGTCTGTATGATCTGTTGATCCATCGTCTGCTATGATCAATTCAAAAAGGGAATGGTCGAGAGATTGCTCCTGAATCGAATTGACTAAATAACTCAATTCATCGACTCGATTGTAAGTGGGTGTTATCACTGATATAACTGGATTGCCGGAATTCGACATAATTCATTTGAAATACTGTTTAATCCTGTTTTCCTTACCTTGTGTGACTTTGGCTATCATTTCACCAATCAATCCTATGGAAAAAAACCATAATCCCAATACAAATGCCATTACGCCAAAAAGGATCAAAGCAAAATGGACTTTGAATGGTTGATTGTAAACTACTTTTAAAATGACTGCGTAGCATTCAACAATAAAAGAAACCAGCAGACTCATCAACCCAAGATATCCAAATAAATGCAATGGACGTTGTGTGTACCTGTGAAGAAATAAAATTGTCAGCAGGTCAAAAAATCCATGAAATAACCGTGCCCCTCCATATTTTGTCACTCCATATTTTCGTTCCCTGTGATGAACGGGAATCTCACATATTCTAAATCTTTTTTGTCCTGCAAGAGCCGGGATGTAACGGTGGCGACCCCCATAAATTTCGAGAGAATCCACAACACTATTTCGATACAGTTTTAATCCGCAATTGAAATCATGGATTTTAACTCCTGTCATTAACCGGGTGACCCAATTGAAAAATTTAGATGGTATTTTTTTTGACAGCGGATCCTTGCGGAATTTCTTCCACCCGGAAACTAAATCAAATCCTTCCTGAATTTTCTTATATAAATTGTCTATTTCACCGGGATCATCCTGTAAATCTGCATCCATTGTTAAAATGTAATCCCCGTTTACAGATTTAAATCCTTCCGAAAGTGCTGCAGATTTTCCATAATTTCTGTGAAATTGAATAAGTTTAACCCGTTTGTCCTTCTCATGTAAAGACTTGATAATTTCTCCTGAGGAGTCCGTTGAACCATCATCAATAAACATAATTTCCCATTCCGAAAATTTAGAAACACTCATCTTTATTTCCTCATACAACTCGATTAATGAGGACTCTTCATTATAAACCGGAATTACAATTGACAGTGATTTGTTATTTAACAATTTTCAATTATTCAATGCGGGTTTATAGAAATAGGGGTCTTCATTGAACTCCCTTTCAATTATTTCAATTGTCAGATCAATTTTAGGTTCATCAAGATTTATTTTTATGGTATCTATCAATTTGTCTTCCGGTGATTTATTTGCGAAAAATGAAATAGAACCATCTTCAATTTTTAACCCAGACTGATTTTGTGAATTTATTTTGGATATAGGAATTTCTCCCCATAAATAATTTCGCAAAACTTCTGGAGTCACTACGTCACTTAAAGAGTAATGCTGAATCAGGTTATTTAGGTCATGGATAATATTATCCTGATGATTTATTACTGATACTTTTTTATTATTTCCCTGAACAGAATATAATCGTCGTCCTAAGAAATCTTTAATATGAATATTTGAGCTGTCTCGGGTTGATGTAAAGGAAAAATAGAGCTTACCCTTTAATGGATTTGAAGAAGAAATCTGCCCTTTTCCAAAACAGTGAGTAATTGAATAATTATCTATAATGTTATTATAATCCGAAAGATGAACTATTTTAGATCTTTCTTTTTGAAGCCATGTACTGCATCCTGAAAAAATCATTCCAATTCCAAAAATAATGACAGGAAATTTAAGGAGCACTTAATTTTTTCTTTAATTGTTCATTTTCCGGATCCAGGTCAAAGGCTTTATTCCAATAATATTTTGCATCTGAAAGTTTATTATTTGCTTTAAAAACATCACCTAAATGTTCCAGCACAACTGCATTGTTATCCTCGATCTCTACCGATTTAATTATATAATTCAATGCCAGGGAATTATTCCCTATTGCAAATAGAATCCACCCCATCGTGTCTAGGTAGGCGGCACTTTCCGGTACCAGTTGGACTGCTTTCCGGGATAATTCCAAAGCATAATTCAATTGTTCGTTCCGTTCCACCAGGCTATAAGCAAAATTATTAAATGCCTGTGCATCTGTTGTATCCGTTTCAATTAAAATTTTGTAAAGACTGTCTGATTTTGTCCACAATTTTATCGAATCATAAAGAATCGCAAGATTATGGATCGCATTCCTGGAATCAGGATTTAAAGCCAATGCTTGTTCATAATAAGGAATTGCTTTAATTTTATTCTCGGTCTGGTTCAAAGAAAGTCCCATTAAAAACTGAATCATATAATTAGTCTGGAATTGTTTCGTAGCAGGTACGAGAATTTCAATTGCTTCATTATATTTATTATGATTCAGATATAACAAAGCCAAGTCAGCAAATCCAACCGGATTGTCAGGATGGTGAATGATGAGAATTTTGGCATATTCTTCTGCTTTTACAAAATTCCCCGTTTCATCATAAATTAAGGTTAAATAATGTAAAGCCGTCTGTTCCTTGGGATCTTCCTCTAATACATTGGTGAACACTGTTATGGCAGAATCCGGTTGGTCATTATTAAAATAAAGAATTCCCAATTGATTCATAATATCCACTGAGTATCCTCTCACTTCCATCATTTTTTTCAGTGACCAGATTGTTTTTCCCTTATTTCCAAAAGTCAGAGAAATATTAATCATTTTTTCAATGTAATTCACATTGGAGGGATTTAATGATATCAATTTCTGCATTAAAGATAATGTGAGAGATTCATTTCTTAATTGCAAACCTAAATCCGCAGCTTTTTCCAAAAAAGATAATTCCTCGGGATTTGCATTATGTGCCTGCTGATAGTAGAAAATTGCATTCTCTAAATTATTCTGTATTCGTGCTAATTCCGCTAAGGAAAGGATGTATTTTACGGAATCCGGATTTTCTTCAGATAATTGAAGATACACCTGATTTGCTGAATTTAATTGTTTTAAAGCCACAAACCGTTTTGCTAACAATTCTTTAATATTCTGGCTTTCCGGTTCTAATGAAATTGCTTTTCTCATGTGGAAGATCGATAAGTCCGGTTTTTTTAACATCCAGTAACAATCCGCAAGAGAAAGGTGAATGGTACTTACATTTTTGTCTTTCATTAAAGCATTTTGTAATTCCACCGATGCCATTGCATAATTTCCCTGATTCATATACAATTGACCTTCCATGAAAAATTTTAACGCTTCCGGATTTGGATCTTCCGAAACTTTTGACTGTGGTTGTATTTGTAATTTTGATGAAGTGGAGGAACAGCTACCAAAAATGAACACAATAACAACCGTAAAAAAATAAATCCAGTTCTGCATCCCAAGAACCGACATTAACTTCATAGATTCACTATGATGTTACGGTGGGTTTCTTTTTATTGATCGAGACCATATTACCACCTTGTCTTTTTGATTCATACAATGCTTTATCTGCTTTTCCTATTAAGGGTTCTATTTTATCCGAATCCATAGGAAATTCTGCCATCCCTGCACTGATGGTCATTCTGACCTTAGTGTCATTATAATCAAAGTCAAAACTGGCAATATTACTTACCATTCTTTCAGCCACATGAAGACATTTTGAAATATCGGTATCCACTAATATAATGATAAATTCTTCGCCACCGTATCGTGCTACAACATCAATATTACGCACACTGTTTTTCAGAATCTGTGCAGTTGATTTAATGACATAATCGCCATAAGGATGACCATAATTATCGTTGATACGTTTGAACTTATCCAAATCAAACATGATAATCGCCAAACTTTGTTGGGTACGATTTGCCCTGTTCACTTCCTCTTCCATTCGTTCATTAAATGCGTTACGATTTAATACTCCCGTCAATCCATCATGGATCGATGAATTATGGATTTTTTGGAATTCTTTTAACCAAGATAAAATATATCCTAAAGTTGAAGATAATAATTCAAGCAATTTTTGATCCGAGTCATCAAAGGGCTTCGGCATCATTCTTTCCAATCCAATGGTTCCTCTCACCTGCTTTTTAATATATACCGGTGTGACCAAAACGGATGAAAAATTGTATTCAATATCTGAATCTTCATTGAATCTATATTTTTCAGAATAATCTTCCTTCCAGTTTTTTGTCCTGATCCCCTCATCCCTTAATATTGCTCTCCCGTGGAGTGACCCACGAATATTAAATTCTGTACCGGCAATTATATCATCTGCTACCCCATCTACACATTTTAATTGAGCTTTTTCTTCACTGACCAGAAAGGAAATACTTAATTTATCATAGGTAAAAAAACGGTGGCAAAGACTCTCAACAGCTTTATAAACATCCTCTTCCTTTGAGTACATATCTACAGACTTATACAAATTTGTGATGTGAGAATTATAATAATTATCCGTTAGGAGAGATTCAATTTTATCAATTTTGGACATCCCCAATGTAAGAAAATCCCCATTATAACGAATGATATTTTGGTCCCGGCTTTGGATTTTGCTGAAATGATCTGAATAAACCAAAATAAAACCTACAGGATGGTCTTTGTACATGATTCGTGATCCGATCATACATTCACCACCGGACCACTGATTTTCACCAAAAAATTCATCGAAACAATCGGAATATTCATTCTGTTTGAACACCAGACTTTCATTATGGGATAATAATTTTATTGCCAGTTTAATATCCTGGTGGATTCTCTCAACATATTTTTTCGAGGAACCTTTTTGAAGAATAAATTCATTATTTCCAGAGTGTAGGATATACACTGCAGACTCATAATCCGAGTTTACTGCTTGTATGGATGTACATACAGTTTTAACAAGTTCACTAAATTGATTTTGTATACCACCTTCAACCTCAGTCCCAATAAATGATTGCAGACGATTTTCAACTTCTTCGTTTATCATATTATTTCCATTCCCATGTTTAAAAAAAGAATAAATTGTAATACCTAAAATTAGGAATAAAGCGGTTATAAATAATAGAGTTCCTGACATCAGAGAATTACACTCCTTTAATTAGACCCTTTGATAATCATAAAGTTATTCCAATCAAATCAATAATAACTAAAAAAATCCCCACCGGAAAATTACTATAATCAGCGGGGAAGAAAAAAGAGTGTTTGGTAAACTTTAGTTATCTTTTACAAAGGTTGCTTTATTATCAAGGGGAAAAGGGGTTTTCCTCTCTTTTTCTGTAACGGATGTTGAATCAATCTCATCTTTATCTTTTGATGAGGCAAGAGTATTCATGGTAGTTGGATTCGTCAAATGCGGAGAACTCTTCGGGCTTTGGATAACAACCTGAGGTGTCTGTTTAAATGGGAGAGAAGGATTCCCTGATTGTGAGTCTGGTAACAACTGTATTCCCAACCAAATAGAACAAACCAAAGCAACAGAGAATACACCTGCATAAATTGGAGTAAATCCGAAATAAGTTTTACCCTGATTAGAAGAACTAACTGGTTTATTTTTTTCAATATCTATTTTTCGATTCAACCCGTCCATGAATCCATCCGGAACCGAAACCGGCTTCATTAATTTTATTGAATTCAATGTATTTTTTACGGATTCCACAATGTCCCTGCACTCCGAATTTGAATCTAAGTACGACTCAAATTCTTTTCGTTTAGGGATGGATAATTTATTTTCCAAGTAATCCGATATCAAATCTTCAAACTGATAGCGATTCATCTATAAGTTTATCTCCTTTTATCTATATTCTTTTAGTGATTGTTGTAACTGCAATCTGGCACGATTAATTCTTGATTTTACTGTTCCAAGTGGAACATTGACGATTTTACTGATTTCTTCATAGGAAAGTTCCTGAATATCTCTCAGAATTACCACCGTCCTGAAATGAAGGGGTAATTGCAAAATTGCCTTTTGAATATCTCTTTCTGCATACTCTCCCTGTACGATATCTTCTGATTGTAATTCTGTAGATGGAATTTCATACTTTCTGTCATCCGTACTCATGTGACTTAATTGGGTTATTTTTCGTCTTTTCCGTTTTCGCAATTCAGTTTTCGCAAGATTTCCGGCTATGGTATATATCCATGTTGAAAATTTAGCGATCTCCTTGTAATAATGTTTATGAGTGTACACTTTGACCATGGTGTCCTGAACGATATCTTCGGATAAGTCCATATCTCCTAAAAACCGGAATACAAATGTCATCAAACGGTCTCTGTAACGGCGGACTAATTCAACGTAAGCCTGCTCATTTCCATTTTGAAAGCTGGCAATCAACTCTTCATCTGTATATTGATATTGATTCTGCTTATTAACTGATTGCATGGAAAAGGAATTTGGTAAAGGCTGATTCATGATTAATAGTTGTTGTTTTTAATTTCCTGTCTAATGATGCAAGATAATGAATTATTTTTTCAATTTCATCTAACGAATAGTATTTTGCTCCAACGGGTAACCTTTTTTTTACATACGGTGATAGAGGAATAGAACCAATATTTGATAAAAAAGTTCCATTGGATATTTTCAAATAATAAAGACTGGTAAAATAGATTATGATTATATTCATCACAATTGAAAAATCCGGAGCTGAATCAAAAAAAGATTTACCTCGAATAAGAGCATCGTTTAATTTTTTCCGGGCAACAACATCTAAAAATTCCCAGTTCTGGTAGGATCTCCGCCACATCTGATTTTCCAATAAATCTTTTCCTGTAATGGATCCAGACCCGCTGAATTCAATACAAATTTTATCAATTTCATTTGCTATATGATAGATCGAATCTCCAAAATAATGAACTAATTGTGAAATGGCTTCACTCGTTACAGATATATTTTTTTCTTTGAAAAGTACATTTGCCCATTTTTTTAAATCTGAACCAAAGGGTGTTCTCATATCCAGTGGTTTTACAATCTTTTCCAATGCTGAAAGAAATTTTGTCTTTTTATAAAAATCATCGCTGATTATTACCAGAGTGTGCTGATCATTGGGATTCTCACAATAGGATAAAAATTCCTTTTGTATTTTACCCTTTAATTTCAGCGGATAAAACAGGATCAGGAGTTTTCTGGATGAAAATAAGTCCGAGGTATTCAGCATATCCATTAGCTGACCTTTCTCTAATTCATCCGGAATGATAATTCTTTTTGAAACCGCACCTTGTGAATTTAATTCAGTTTCTATTTTATTGATTAAATAACGATGCAGAAAATGTTCCGGTCCTTTAAATAAATAGACAGGTTTAATTTTCCCGGAACTGTATTCCCGTGCGGCAGATACAGGATCAAGCGCCATTATTTTTTCTCCTTTCCATAAAACTCACAAGGATTATGGTCACAAACGCAAAGATAAAACTGGTCAACCGCTCTGTAACTGATGATTGGAGTACGTCAACATTTGCCCAGATGATAGTCGTAAAAAATCCTGTCAGAAGTCCCGCAATAATCCCTTTTCTGGTTGTCCTTTTCCACCATAATGTCAAGATCAGTGCCGGTCCGAATGCTGACCCGAGCCCACTCCAGGCGTAACTTACAACACCAAATATTTTTTTTCCTTGCAACTCAGAAAAAAGTGCAATTCCGAATGCAATTAATCCAAGTATTACAATGAAAATTCGACTACTGGTCACACCACCAAGTACTTTCCCTTTTATCGAAAAGCCCAATCCAAAATCTTTTGTAATTGCTGAGGTTGAAACCAATAATTGAGAATCTGCCGTGGACATTATGGCTGCCACAGCTCCGGAGATAAACAACCCCGCAAGAATAGGATGTAGCAATTCAGATGCCAACAGTGGCATTGCCTGCTCAATGTCCACTTCTTGAAAAAATTCAGGACCAAAATAAACTAGAGCAACTAACCCTATTAAAAAAGCTCCAGTTATCCCCGGTATCGCCCATGCAATTGCAATATTTCTGGCAATTTTTACTTCCTGCGGATTCCGAATTGCCATGTATCGGATGACCAAATGAGGCTGACCTAAATAACCCAATCCCCAGCTCAACCCGCCCAACGCAGCCATCAGACCAGCGATTCCGGATTTTCCCATTAAGTAAGACGAATTATGACTGTTAAAAATCGTTTCAGCCTGTGATAAACTTTCTGCTAATGTTCGTTCAGAACCCTGTAATTCAATAAATCCCGCAATGGGAAGAATCACCAACGTCCCAATCATGAGGATTCCCTGTAATAAGTCCGTCCAGGCAACCGCAAAAAATCCTCCCATCAGGGTGTAAATAATGATAATTACCGCACCGATGGATATACCGGTGATGGGGTTTAAATCGAATAAGGAATGGAGTACTTTTCCGGATGCATGAAATTGCGCTGAGACATAAAATGTAAAGAAAAATGCAATGATGAGTGCTGAGAATAATCGAATGATGTTTGTTTGATCATCATATTTTCGGTGAAGATATTCCGGAATGGTCAATACTCCATATTTTTCCGTCTCTTCTCTGAGTTTTTGGGCAATCAGAAACCAGGAAGCGATTATACCTAAAATGATACCGAGTACAGTCCAAGATTCTCCTAACCCTACAGCTATAGCAGCACCGGGAAGAGCCAACAATAACCATGCAGATTCACCGGATGCCCGTTCCGAAAAAGCAGTGACCCACGGTCCCAACTTACGTCCTGCCAACAGGTAATCCTCCTGAGTCTTGTTGAATTTGAAGGTCCAAATCCCAACGCTTAGGAGAAATACAAGATATAGGATGAATATTATTCCGATTATTTCCATATTAATTCAATTTTTAAACATCATTGGGTTTACCAATTAAAGGATCATTTCGGATTCTTTCATCCGTTTATTTGTATGATAGGGATTCTTGTCTGTTGATGTGCAGACAGGAATGTCTGCCCTAAAAAACATTGGTAAGATAAAATATTACATTTTTTAAAAATGTTCATTCTTTTTCATTAGAGTTAAGAAAGAAACCAAGTAACGATTCCGGTTAATAAACAATAAAATCCAAACCAGAAAAACCGCCCGGATTTTAACCATCCCAACAGCCATTTTAAAGCGAAAATTCCGATTCCAAATGAACTGAAAAATCCAATAAACATCATCCTCCATTTTATTGAATTGAAGGATTCAATGTCAAAAACGGTAAGCAGCCCAGCACCAAAAATAACGGGAATTGCAAGAAGGAATGAAAAGCGGGCAGATTTTTCAGATGTTATTCCCAACGCAAGACCGGTACAAATTGTCAGCCCGGAACGGGAAATTCCGGGAATGATTGCAACTGCCTGTGAAAGTCCGATAAGAAAACCAACTAATAGGGTTATCTCCTTTTTTCCTCCGGAAAATCGTTTTGAGACAAGCAATACTATCCCGGTGGTTATCAAGGTAATTCCGACATATTCAACCCGTTCGAAAATAAGATTAATTTGATCTTTAAACATAAAACCTACAAAAACTGCAGGGAGTGTCCCAATTATTAATGTAAAGATTTCTCTACGGGTCTTTTCAGATTTTAATGTATTAAGGATATTTAAAATGTCATCTTTAAATATGACCAAAACACTGCACAAGGTTCCCAAATGAACCATGACCTCAAATTCATGTCCAGGGATGGAAATATCCATGAGTGCCTGCCCCAACACCAAATGACCGGAACTGCTGACAGGGAGAAATTCTGTTAGTCCCTGAACGATACCGAGAATCAATGCTTGAAGCCAATCCATAAATTAATCCTTTTCTGCCCAGCCCATCATTGCAATCATTCTTCCTTTCAATCCTTTGTCTCTTCTATATGAAAAAAATAAATCTTCCCGGCAATAAGTACACAATTCACAATCATAAATATTTCCAGCATTAACTCCCATTGAAATGAGTTGGTCCCTTACCATTTCTTTTAAATCAACCCTGTACGATTCATCTCCATTTGAATCAACATATTTTGAGGGGAATTGTGCCACGATATCATTTTTCACCTCAAAATGGTTTTTGCAAATAGACGGTCCCAACATGGCATGAATATGAGCAGGATCCCCTCCGTTTTGAATGATTACCCGGACAGCATTAATTGTAATTTCTCCCACAGTTCCTCTCCATCCTGAATGAATGAGTCCTGACAAACCGATTTTATTTTCAAATAAAAAAATGGGGATACAATCAGCGACTTTGATAGTTAAAACCATATTTTTATTCCCAGAAATGAATCCATCCAGTTTTTGACCTTGCAGTCGTTTTTTAACATATTCAATTTTATTTGAATGAGTCTGAATTGCGGAACACATTCCATTTTCAGGTAATTGTAATTCCCTGGTTAATTTAGAACGTATTTCCCCATTACTGCCCGTCATATTTCGCAAGGAAATTCCTGCCTTCAATTCGGGTTCATCAAACCATGGGGATAAATCAATATAATCCTCCAAAGTGGTAAGGCTCAGGGAGTTTGAGGGACGTAGGAGATGAGCGAATCGGAAAGAAAATATCCCAAAGAATGGAATTGAAAATTTTTATACGATAATATATTTACTGCTCTATTTATTTGACCATTTTCGGGAAAATAGTACAAATGGGAGTGCGTTTCAATTAGTTCCAAAGTTTCATTACTCTCCCTGGAAAGATATTCAGACAGAAACCGAGCTGTATCATAACCGTCAACATATTCAGTATTGCCACTGTTGAATTTCTCTGTATCTGAAAAACTCAATGATTTAAATTCGGTTGAGGTTAATAAAATCAGGTTCTGGAAATGGGGTCCGATATTTTCCTTGTTCAGCGTTTCCAGGTCCAGCCAACCATCATGCCCTACAATTTGAGTTTGGAGATTGTACATGGGAAGTTGAGTGCCGATAACGGATAAATCTTCATGAGCTAAGGGTAAATACAATCCATCGATAGTTGCCAAGGGGACTTTACTGGAATCCCTTTTGGTTTTAAGTGGATTTTCATCTTCAACTTCGTCTTCAAAGAAATCGTCTGTATCAATGGAAAACATGGCATTGAGACTGTCAATATCCATTCCCAAAAACGGTTCGAATTCATTTTCTTCAGGAATTAATTTCCATGCAGTTTTCCGTAGAGAAGAAAATTGACGTTTCATATTTCTTGTCTCCGGTGAATACCATTCAACAAATACGGGATTAATTTCCTTCCGATCTAATTCTTCAAGAAATGCATCAACACATTGCCGTCCCTTGGGGGTGGATGGTGAAACGATTGCAATAGAATCCAATCCTAATATTTCTGTCATATATTTAGCGGATAATTTCCCCTTTAAGCTCAAATCAGATTCTAATTGGAGTGCATTTCCGGTAATGTCCGTAACAGATTCACTGGTGTAATATGGAAGAATGAGAATTTTATCTTCTGCAAATGTGGAGGTGATTCCGCTCATGGCAAGCTGGGGTGAAAGCGGACCGATAATAGCAGAAACAGGGGAAATTCGGGATAACTCCTTCATGCTCTGAATGGTCCCAATGAGACTGCTTTCATTATCGTAAACAAGGAGGGAATAATCCAATTCGGTTTGGGTGAAAAATCCCGTCTGTAGCCCATCCAGGAAACGATTGCCCCTTGATTCCAGTTCTCCGGTTAAAGGCAGAATTACTCCTATTTTATTCAGGGAATGTTTCTTCCGTATAACAGATTTAAGAATATCTTCATAGGTATCAAAATAACTTTCAGGCAGGTTCAGCGGATCAACCTGATTGACGATGAATTCTGCTTTTCCCCTCTCTCCATTCATCAAATGACTGATGGCTGATGCAATATTCAGAATGTCAATATGGCGGGGCTCAATTTCAAATAATCGAATGGCTTCAATATCCTGAACCGGGATTCCAATTGAGATGGTTCTCAAAATACGGTTATCCGTTTTTATTATGAATTCCTCAGACGAAATCTTCCTTGCTTTCAGATAAAATTCAAGCGCTTTTGAATAATACCCTTCATTTATAAGGATATCACCGGAAATTCGGTATACATCACTTTTATATTTACTATCGGGGAAAATTGTTAAATATTCGTGAATTGCCGATCTGGATCCTTCAATATTTCCTTGAGCATAGGCACATTTTATACGGAGTAAAAGCACAGCACTGTAATACTCTCCCCATTCTTCCATATTTCGCTTTGAAAGTATTTTTTCTGCAATGGCAAACCTGTCTGAATTAAAATGCCTTACCGCAACCTCAAACTCGGTTTTCGGGTTTTTCAGTGCGAAAAGAAATTGGGTTCCGATTATGAAAAAGAGAAGGGGTTTAATGTATTTTTGTCTGTTCAATTTTTAAAATTTCATTAAATAATGAATGTTAAAATTACATACTATCTGATAAAATCGGTAAATATCAATCTATGTTTTATTGGACCTTCATTTTTAAACCGTTAATACGGTTTTCTTATTTTTGTGGTTTCCATATCCACGAATAATTCGTGGGTTGGTAAGATTCATCCCCAAAATTACTTTTATTGAGTGTAATGTAACCCACGACTTCAGTCGTAGGTAGAGCAAAAAATAGTTTGAGTGACAGAATAAGTAATGACTATGTTAAAATAATTTAAACGGCTTATCAGTTTTAATAAAATTACCTTCTATCAGTTCTCCATCCTCATAAAATCCTTCCCAATATACGTTTCCATTCTCATCATAAAAAATATATTTACCCTCTTGTTTTCCGTTTACGAAAGTTCCAACACTGTTTATCCTTCCACTTTCAAAATAATGAACATATTCACCGTCTAATGTCCCATTTTTATAATATTCAGATTTCATTTTACCAAAAATTTCCTTATTACCGTAACCATAGTAAATAAATTCACCGTGTTCCTTAT
>CAZFKU010000007.1:3505-42721 GCA_964518835.1 uncultured bacterium | reverse complement strand
GAAGGTGGTCATACAGTTGGTGCAGGTGTTGTAACCAGTATAAGTGAATAAATATGGCAGGCAACAGTAAAAGAACTATCATCCAGATCGAAAGTTCTGCCGGAACCGGTTATCGTTATACCATAACCAAAAGTAGGCGATTACATCCGGAAAGAGTGGAATACAAAAAGTATGACCCCATAATTCGAAAACACATCATGTTTAAAGAAACGAAATAGCTATCAACTCAGATAAAACTGAAAAGACAATTATTGAAAAAACAATGAATAGGAGAGTAGCTCAATTGGCAGAGCACCGGTCTCCAAAACCGGGGGTTGCGGGTTCGATTCCTGCCTCTCCTGCAAATAAAAAATGATTAAAAAAGTAAAAAAATTTTCGACAGAAGTACAGACAGAAATGGGCAAAGTTTCTTGGCCAACCTGGGATGAGTTAAAGGGAGCGACCTATATAGTTTTATCGTTGTCTTTAGTAGTTGCAGCATTTCTATTTGTGATTGATTTAGTTTTAAATAAATTAATGAATTTCATTTTGTAAAATGGATTGGTATTCAATCAGAGTCATTTCCGGGAAAGAAAAGAAAATTCAGGAAGCAATAAATTGGGAAGTCGAAGAACAGGATTTACAAGATGAAATTCAAGAAGTATTTGTTCCCACTGAAAAAATTGTGGAAATGAAAGATGGGAAAAAAAAAGTAAAAACTCGTGTTTTTTTCCCTGGATATGTTTTACTAAAAATGAATTTGAATAATACAACCCGATATTTCATTGAGAATATTAATCATGTGCTCAGTTTTGTTGGTCCGAAAGGGAAACCTCAGGTTATGCAGCCTGAGGAAGTCGCTCGAATTGTGGGAGTGGTTGAAAAAGGTGAGGATCAGGAAGTATTTCAGCATCCCTTTAAGGTGGGAGACGCAATTCGTGTTGTTGATGGACCTTTTATGGATTTTTCAGGATTTATCCAGGAAATCAATAATGAAAAGCAAAAATTGAAAGTGTCGGTAAGTATCTTTGGAAGACCGACGCCTATCGAGTTGGATTATTTACAGGTAGAAATCGAAAAATAGAGAAGTATAATGGCAAAGAAGATCATAGGATTTATCAAATTACAAATTCCAGCGGGACAAGCAAACCCCGCACCCCCTGTGGGTCCTGCATTAGGACAGCAGGGAGTCAATATTATGGAATTCTGTAAAGCATTCAATGCCGCAACTCAGGATCAGCCCGGAATGATAATTCCAGTTGAAATTACTGTGTATGCGGACAGGAGTTTTACTTTTATTACAAAAACTCCACCAGCATCAACTTTATTGAAAAAAGCAGCCAACTTACAAAAAGGGTCAGGGGAACCGAATAAGGAAAAAGTCGGAAATGTAACAGTTAAAGATTTAGAA
Organism: uncultured bacterium; assembly: GCA_964518835.1. Lineage (GTDB taxonomy): Bacteria > Fidelibacterota > Marinisomatia > Marinisomatales > AB-629-J13 > AB-629-J13. The sequence goes on along the minus strand of CAZFKU010000007.1, from coordinate 41,331 downwards.
GAAATAGCGGATTTGAAAATGAAAGACTTAAATGCAAATACATTAGAATCTGCAGTCAGGATGATACGTGGAACTGCCGTAAGTATGGGGATCACAGTATCGGAATAATTCAGTTTTTGGAATAAGTTATGAAAATATCAAAGTTAAAAAAAACAGCAACAGAGCAGATTGACAGAATGACAACCTATCCCCTCAATCAGGCAGTTGATCTGGTAAAAAAAGTTTCCTACGCAAAGTTTGATGAAACAGTGGATTTGTCAATTAATCTTGGTGTTGATCCACGTCATGCAGATCAAAATATTCGTGTGACAACGGGATTACCAAACGGAACCGGGAAATCGGTTAAGATTCTAGTGATAACCAATGAGTCCAAATTTAAGGAAGCCGAAGATGCCGGTGCGGATTTTGTGGGACATAGTGAATACATTGAAAAAATTAAAACCGGCTGGGCAGAAATTGATAAAATTGTTGCTACCCCGGATATGATGGGTGAATTAGGAAAATTAGGTAAAATTCTGGGTCCTAAAGGATTAATGCCAAACCCGAAAAGCGGCACTGTCACAAATGACATAGGGAAAGCGGTGAAGGAACTGAAAGCAGGAAAAGTGGAATTGCGTGTTGATAAAACAGGAATTATCCATGTTCCCTGTGGAAAAGTTTCTTTTGAAGCAGATGCCCTTGTTGACAATGTCAAAACCATTTATTCTACGGTTATGAAAGCAAAACCTCCTTCAGTAAAAGGGCAGTATCTTAAAAAGATGACCCTTTCATCCACCATGGGACCTGGAGTAAAAGTTGATTATTCAAGTATAGGGTAAAACATGCCAAGCACATTTAATAAAGAACAAGTTGTAGAGTTAACAGAAAAACTGGAAAAAGCGAGAGCTATTTATTTCACCGATTATTTGGGATTGGATGTCAGCGGAATTACGGAACTTCGAAAGGAGTTTTATGATCAGGATGTAGAATATCGTGTCGCCAAAAATTCCTTAATAAAGCTGGCTGCAGAAAATAATAAAATCAAAGGATTAGAGGATTTTCTATCCGGACCCACTGCCCTTGCTATTTCCTATGATGAGCCGACAAAGCCGGCGAAAGTGATCAAAAAGTTTACAAAAGATAATGATAAACCGGAGGTAAAAGGAATTTTATTTGAAGGTAAAATCTTGGAAACTGAACAGTTTGAAAATATTGCTTCCCTTCCTTCCAGGGAAGAATTACTGTCGCAGTTTGTAGGAACTATTCAAAGTCCGTTAACCGGTTTAGTAAGGATTTTAAATGCATCCATGTCAAATTTGGTGGGTGTGTTATCAAGTTTAAAAGATTCAAAAAACAATTAAATAAATTCGTAAAGGAGTTAATCTAATGGCTGTAAAAAGAGATGATGTTTTATCTTACCTTGAGGAATCAAACATGGTTGAGATTTCTGAGTTGATAAAGGATATCGAAGAGAAGTTTGGTGTCACTGCTGCTGCACCGGTTGCTGTTGCTGCTGCGCCTGCTGGAGGTGAAGCCGCTGCATCAGAAGAAAAGACGGAATTTGATGTTGTGTTAGCAGAAATTGGACAACAAAAAATTAATGTAATAAAAGTTGTCCGTGGAATAACCAGTTTGGGATTGAAGGAAGCTAAAGAGTTAGTGGACAATGCTCCCAAAGCAGTGAAAGAAGGAGTGAGTCAATCAGAAGCTGATGAAATAAAAGCTCAATTAGAAGAAGCAGGTGCAACGGTAGAATTAAAATAAAATCTTACCTGACATTATTTATATTTATTTCATTAATTTCAACAAAAGGAGGCTTCCTTGAAAGCCAATAAATCTATGCATGATGACCGGATTTCCTTCCAGAAAATCCCGTTTTTCGTAAATCTTCCCGATCTTCTGGATTTACAGAAGGAATCATATCAGCAATTTTTACAGGAAGAAGATTCTGAAGAAGAAAGACTGCCTATCGGTCTTGAAGGTGTTTTCAGAAATGTTTTCCCCCTTGAAGATGCCCACAGAAATTATATTCTTGAATACAAAAGTTATTATTTAGCCGCACCTAAATATACTGCGGAGGAATGCATTGACCGTGGGGTTACCTATTCTGCGCCGCTGAAAGTTCGATTAATACTTCATATTACCGATGAAGAGAATCGAAATAAATACGTTCAATCCATTGAGGAAGATGTATATTTCGGACATATTCCATACATGACTGAAAAAGGGACGTTTATCATCAATGGAGCAGAAAGAGTTGTTGTATCTCAATTACATCGATCTCCCGGGGTCTTCTTTGATGAGTCCATTCACCCGAATGGAACAAGACTGTTTCAGGCACGAATTATACCGATTCGTGGTTCATGGGTAGATTTCACAACGGATATAAATGACAGTTTGTTTGTAATCATAGACCGTCGGAGAAAATTCCCGGCGACAATGTTGTTGAGATGTTTAGGATTCTCGTCAAATTCAGATATATTTAAAGCGTTCAAATGCATCATTCCACTGGACTTGATAAAAGGGAAACCGGAGCAATATTTCGGAGCTACCATTGTTGATGATATTGTAAATGAACAAACGGGAGAAATATTGTGTGAAAGTAAAACTGAATTAAATTCTGAAATACTGGAAGAACTGAAAGAAGCGGGAATTACATCCGTGGAAGTAGTGGATGGGAATAAAAACTTTGATGCTCAATTGCTTTTAAATACGATTGTAAAGGACCCGTCTCATAATACTGAGGAAGCTTTGGGAATTGTATATCAGTTAATTCGATCCAGTGAGCCACCCAATCTGGAAACAGCTCAGAAATTTATTGAAAGAATGTTTTTCAGTCCAAAAAAGTATGATTTGGGACAAGTTGGACGATATAGGCTGAATCAGCAATTTGCATTAGATGTTGATGTAGAGGATACCATATTGACAATTGATGATATCATTAAGGTTGTTCTTTTTCTTATCGAAATGAGAAAAGGAGAACGGGGTACTGATGATATTGATCATTTAGGGAATCGTCGTGTACGAACGGTGGGTGAGCAATTGCGTGATCAGTTTAATATTGCCCTCAGCCGTATGTTGCGAACGATCTATGAACGTATGAATTTACGTGAGGCTGAATCCATCACTCCCCAGGATTTAATCAATTCACGGGTAGTTACCACAGTAATTAATACATTTTTTGGAACAAGTCAATTAAGTCAGTTTGGTGATCAAACCAATCCATTGGCAGAGATAACTCATAAACGCAGAATTTCTGCTTTAGGGCCAGGAGGGTTGACAAGAGAACGGGCCGGTTTCGAGGTTCGGGATGTCCATTATACCCATTATGGACGGCTCTGTCCCATTGAAACTCCTGAAGGTCCCAACATTGGTTTGATCTCATCATTAGCTTTAATGGCAAAAATCAATAAACATGGATTTATTGAAGCCCCCTATCGAAAAGTTAAAAAAATGGCTAAATCATCTGTGGCAACTGGAGAGATCGATTATCTTTCTGCAGATGATGAAGACAGAGCATTAATTGCACAATCCAACGCAAAATTAAATAAAAAGGGAAATCTTGTTGATAAATTGTTGCGGGGACGGATCAGGGGAGACTTTCCGGTTGTGAGTCCCCATGAAGTGAATTATATGGATGTGTCTCCAAACCAGATTCTGAGTGTAGCTGCAGCCTTGATTCCCTTTCTTGAACATGATGACGCAAATCGTGCATTAATGGGTTCTAACATGCAAAGACAATCGGTACCATTGATGAGACCTTCAACACCCTTGGTGGGAACGGGCCTTGAAAAAGTGGTAGCAAAAGATTCAAGGACATGTGTGGTTGCTCCTGCAAATGGAGAAGTTATCTGGGTGGATGCAGAAAAAATCATCCTAAAAACAGAGGAAGTCCCTGATTCATTGCGATTGGTAAAAGGCGACAACCTTGTGGAAATAAAATTAAAAAAGTATGTCCGCTCCAATCAAAATACTTGCCATAATCAACGTCCTTTAGTAAAGGAAGGTGACAAGGTGAAAGCAGGAGAAGTGATCGTAGATGGTGCTTCGAGCCAGAATGGAGAATTAGCCTTGGGTCAGAACGTGATGGTTGCATTCATGCCATGGAGAGGATATAACTTTGAAGATGCTATTGTTATAAGTGAACGTCTCGTAAAAGAAGATTTATTCACATCTTTACATTTAAATGAAGTAGATCTTGAGGTTCGGGATACAAAAAGAGGTGAAGAAGAGCTCACTGCGGAAATTCCAAATGTGAGTGAAGAAGCTACCAAGGATATTGATGAGAATGGAATAGTTCGGGTCGGTGCTAAAATTAAAGAGGGTGATATTATCATTGGTAAAGTAACTCCAAAAGGAGAAACAGATCCAACTCCGGAGGAAAAATTGCTTAGAGCTATCTTCGGTGAAAAAGCAGGTGATGTAAAAGATGCGTCTAAAAGAGCCACACCGGGAATTCGTGGTGTTGTGATAAACACAAAATTGTTTGAAAAGCATGTTAGAAGATCCCGTGCTGACGATCGTAAAAAAATATTGAATTTCCAGAAAAAAACAAGAGAAGAAAAAAATTCATTATTAAAAAACAGGGATTCAAAATTGATAGACATGATGAAATCCCAGATATCAGCAGGAATTAAAGACCGATCAAGTGGTCGAACCCTAATTAAAAAAGGTACTAAGTTGACCGTTAAACGTCTTAAATCCTATGATCTTGAACGATTTTCTCAGGAAGTCCCCTGGATTGAAGATGAAGTTATTTGGAAAAAAATCCGAACGGTCTGGAAATCGTTTCGAAAGGAATGGCAGAGAATAGAATCTCAATTGGAGAGAGATGTTTTTACTCTGAAAATTGGTGATGAACTTCAGCCGGGGATTTTAAGATTAGCAAAAGTTTATATTGCCAATAAAAGAAAGATACTTGTTGGAGATAAAATAGCCGGTCGTCATGGGAATAAGGGTGTTATTGCTGCCATTGTCCCTGAGGAGGATATGCCGTTTATGGAAGACGGAACTCCTATAGATATTATCCTGAATCCATTGGGTGTGCCATCAAGAATGAATTTAGGTCAGTTGTACGAAACAATGCTGGGGTGGGCAGCCGATGTTCTGGATGTAAAATATGAAACCCCAGTTTTTAATGGTGCGACACCTGAGGAAGTTCAGGACGAAATGACAAAAGCAAAGTTACCGGTTTCAGGGAAAGCAACTTTAATAGATGGGCGGTCAGGAGAAGAATTTGACAATCCAATATCGGTAGGAAACATCTATATGATGAAACTCAGTCACATGGTTGAGGATAAAATGCATGCCCGTTCTACAGGTCCATACTCATTGATTACCCAACAGCCATTAGGTGGGAAAGCGCAGTTTGGAGGTCAAAGATTTGGAGAAATGGAAGTGTGGGCTCTGGAAGCTTACGGAGCCGCCCACACCTTACAGGAGATTCTCACGGTAAAATCAGATGATGTTGATGGTCGTTCAAAGGTTTATAATGCTCTTGTCAAGGGAGATGATATGCCCAATATCGGCACACCGGAATCGTTCCATGTCCTCATAAAAGAATTGCAGGGACTTGGATTAGAAATTGAATTAGACTAAGGGAGATTTAAGTTTGACTTACATTCAATCAAGTAAAATAGATACTTCAAAAAAATATAAATCCGTAACGATCAGTTTAGCCTCACCAGAGTCGATACTTCAGAGATCATACGGTGAGATACTCAAACCGGAAACAATAAATTATCGTTCATATAAACCGGAAAAAGACGGATTATTCTGTGAAAAAATATTTGGACCCATCAAGGATTATGAATGTCATTGCGGAAAATATAAGGGGATACGTTATCGAGGGATAATTTGCGACAGGTGTGGGGTAGAAGTAACACGGAAAAAAGTTCGCCGTGACAGAACGGGGCATATAACATTAGCGGTCCCGGTAGTTCACATCTGGTATTTAAAATCAATCCCCAGCAAGTTGAGTTATTTAATGGGATTAAGTACCCGGGAATTGGAAAGGGTCATTTATTACGAAGTTTTTATTGTGATCGATCCCGGTAAAAGTGACAGGAAATTCCTGGAATTAATCAGTGAAGAAGATTACAATGAGTTAGAAAACCAGTTTGGATATTATGCGGTCTCAGATGAAGAACAGGATAATGATGATTACTTTCAGGCAATGATGGGTGGAGAAGCAATTAAGGAAGCCCTGAGCAGATTAAATTATTTTGAGGTAAAAAAGAACCTTGAAGAGTTGATAAAGGCTACAAAATCGGTACAAAAAAAGAAAGATGCATTAAAGCGATTAAAGGTTGTCAATGAGTTTGTAAATGATGGCACCAGGAAAAAGATTAATCGTCCAGAGTGGATGATAGTAGCAATTCTACCGGTTATTCCTCCAGAATTAAGACCGTTGGTTCCTTTGGAGGGCGGCAGGTTTGCGGCCAGTGATTTGAATGATTTGTACCGCAGGATCATCATCAGAAATAATCGATTAAAACAATTGATTGAAATCAAAGCTCCTGATGTTATTTTGCGAAATGAAAAACGCATGCTTCAGGAATCGGTAGATGCACTTTTTGATAACAGTCGCAGGAAAACAGCAATACGAAGCGGTACAAGAAGACCATTAAAATCATTATCGGATATGCTGAAGGGAAAGCAGGGACGGTTCCGCCAGAACTTGCTGGGGAAACGAGTGGATTATTCCGGTCGTTCTGTAATCGTAGTCGGTCCCGAATTAGACCTGCATGAATGCGGCCTCCCCAAGGACATGGCGTTGGAATTGTTTAAACCTCATATGATTCGTGCTTTGATTGAGCATGGTCATGCTACAACCCCACGGAGCGCAAAATTATTGATCGAAAATAAAGATTCTGCAATTTATAATGTATTAGAATTCGTAGTAAAAGATCACCCTGTTTTGCTGAATCGTGCTCCAACATTGCACCGACTGGGTATTCAGGCATTTCAGCCAGTTTTAATAGATGGAAAAGCAATAAGAATACATCCATTGGTTTGCTCTGCATTTAATGCTGATTTTGACGGAGATCAAATGGCTGTTCATGTACCCTTGTCCATCCAGGCACAGGTTGAAGCCAGGGTCCTTATGCTTTCAAGCCATAATGTATTACATCCTGCTAATGGAAAACCAGTTGCAATTCCATCTCAGGATATGGTTTTGGGATGCTATTATCTGACTATCACCCGAAAAGGGGATATGGGAGAAGGTAAGTTTTTCGGATCATTTCAAGAAGCAATTTTAGCTTGGGAAAATGGTAAGGTAGGTTTGCATGCTACCGTAAATGTACGCCATAATAATAAATGGTATAAGAACACAACCGTTGGGAAAATAATATTCAATTCAATTCTTCCTGCAGAGATGGATTATTCGGATACCGTTATTACTAAAAAGAATTTAGGAGAAATCATAAATCAATGTTACCTGATAGCAGGAAATCAGAAAACGGTAATCTTTTTGGATAAATTGAAAAGACTTGGATTTGAATCAGCCACCCGTGGAGGTTGTTCGGTATCCATCAGTGATATTTTAATCCCTCCGGAAAAAGATGAAATTTTAAAAGTTGCATTTAAAGACGTTGATGGGATCCAGCAAAAATTTAAAAACCATATTTTGACAGATGGTGAGCGATACAATAAGGTCATTGATATTTGGACACATGCAACAAATGATGTTGCCAAATCCATGATGGATGACCTAAGGAAAGATCAGGGTGGATTTAACCCTGTGTATATGATGGCAGATTCAGGTGCAAGGGGAACCGAAGATCAGGTAAAACAGTTAGCCGGAATGCGGGGGTTGATGGCGAAACCAAAGAAATCCATGACAGGTGAAAAAGGAGAAATAATTGAATCACCTATCATTTCAAATTTTAAGGAAGGCTTGTCCGTTATGGAATACTTTATTTCTACTCACGGAGCAAGAAAGGGATTAGCTGATACTGCATTAAAAACAGCCGATGCCGGGTATTTGACACGCCGATTAGTGGATGTTTCCCAGGATGTCGTTATCAGTGAAATTGATTGCGGTACAATTAACGGAATTGTTATTTCTGATTTAAAAGAAGGCGAAAAGGTAATTGAAGAACTTCCGGAACGCATTTTAGGAAGAGTTCTGGTAGATGATATTATAATCGATGGTAAAGTATTAATTGCTTCAGGGCAATTAATTGATGAAAATAATATTGCAATTGTCTACGAAAGTGGTATCCAAAGTGCCCGTATTCGTTCAGTTTTATCATGCGAATCGGAACGTGGAGTATGCGCAATGTGCTATGGATGGAATCTATCCAATCATCAAATGGTCAATATCGGTACAGCAGTTGGAATTCAAGCAGCTCAAAGTATTGGAGAACCGGGAACCCAGTTAACATTGCGTACTTTTCACATTGGTGGTACAGCAACCCGGATTATTGAGAAAACTGATATGACCACCCGATTCGGGGGAATAGTCCGATTTTCCGAAAATTACAGTTCAGCAGATACAAAAGATGAATTAGGAATGACAATAACACGATGTATGTCCCGGCATGCGAAACTTCACATTTTGAATGAAAAGAAAAAAAGTGAGGTCCTTGCAGAATTTGATGTACCTTATGGAGCAAATGTATTTATCAGCGATGGAGAAAAAATAAAAAGTGGAACCACATTATTTAAATGGGATCCTTATACGGATATAATTCTTGCTTCCCAAACTGGAAAGGTTAGGCTGAAGGATTTTATTGAGGGTGAAACCTATCAGGTTGAGGCTGTAGAGGGCGGTAAAAAACAAATGGTAATTATAGAATCACGGGATAGAAATTTAAGCCCTCATATTGAAATTGTAAATGACGATGACGAAATAATAACCGGAGGAACCATATTACCGGTAAAAGCTACTTTAGTGATCACCGCAGATCAGAAAGTGAATCGTGGACAAACGTTAGTTAAAATTCAGAAAGACATAGGTAAAACAAGAGATATTACCGGTGGTCTCCCAAGGGTTGCAGAATTATTCGAAGCTCGAATACCAAAAAACCCTTCCGTGGTTTCAGAAATAAATGGGACGGTAAAATTTGGAGAAACAAAACGTGGAATCCGAAAAATAATAGTTGAAAGTAAAGATGGAGAATCTAGATCGTATAATATTCCCTATGGGAAACATGTAATCGTTCATGAAGGTGATTTTATTACAGCAGGAACTGCTTTGTGTGAAGGAGCAACATCCCCGGTAGATATATTAAAAATTAAAGGTCCGGGTGCAGTGAGAGAATACCTGGTGAATGGAATTCAGGAAGTATATCGTTTACAGGGAGTAAGTATAAATGATAAGCACATTGAAGTGATTGTTCGTCAAATGATGAAAAAACTGGTGGTTTCCGATCCAGGTGACACTCGACTTCTGGAATCTGAAAGAATTGATAAGTGGGACTTTAAAAAGGAAAATGACAGAATTTCAAACCATGTCGTTGTTACAAATCCCGGAGATTCTGAGTTTGAGGAAGATATGGTCGTGGAAAAAACAGAGTTCAATGAAATAAACAGTGAACTTAAAGAGAATAGCAAAACTCCCGCAAAATATAGAAAAACAAAAATAGCCAAATTTGATCCGCTTCTCATGGGAATTACCCGTGCATCATTAAATACGGAAAGTTTTCTGTCAGCGGCATCCTTTCAGGAAACCACCCGTGTTTTGACAGATGCTGCATCTACATGTAAGACAGATTTTCTCAGAGGATTAAAAGAAAACGTGACCATTGGCAGATTAATTCCGGCAGGAACAGGGTTTCCTGATATTCTTGATATTATGGTTGGGAATAAATCTGAATCTGGTGAAACTGAAACAGTTGAAGAATCAAAAGAAAAAATAATTGCGGAAGCAGTTAAATAACTATTGGTTGTATAGAGATAAAATTTATAAAATTATAGGCTTTATTTGAATTGAAATGCCGACAATAAATCAATTAGTTCGCAAAGGAAGATCGCAGGTTTCAAAGAAAAACTCTACTCCTGCGTTAAAAGGGAACCCGCAGAAACGCGGGGTGTGCACCCGTGTGTATACAACTACACCTAAAAAACCGAATTCAGCTTTACGAAAAGTAGCCCGTGTGCGTTTAACCAATGGAATGGAAGTTACAGCTTATATTCCGGGTGAGGGTCATAATCTCCAGGAGCACTCCATTGTCCTCATTGAGGGAGGTCGTGTAAAAGATCTACCGGGTGTACGATATCACATCGTCAGAGGGACTCTTGATACTGCCGGTGTATCGGATAGAAAAACAAGTCGTTCCCGTTATGGAGCGAAAAGAGCAAGGTCATGAGAAGAAGGAGACCGGAAAAAAGAACAATTTTGCCTGACCCTGTTTATGGTGATCTGGCAGTGGCAAAGTTTATTAATTATCTCATGTCACGGGGAAAAAAGGGTGTAGCTGAAAAAATATTTTATGATGCAATGGACACGATAAAACAAAGAACAAAAACTGATGGGAAAAAGGTATTTGAGGATGCTCTGGAAAACACCTCCCCTGTACTGGAAGTTAAATCTCGCAGAATCGGTGGAGCGACCTATCAGGTCCCCATTGAAGTAGCAGAAGGAAGAAGGTTCTTTTTAGCATCCCATTGGATTATTAATTCTGCCACAAGTCGCAGTGGAAAACCCATGGCTGAATGTCTAGCTCACGAGTTGATCTCTGCTGCAAATAATGAAGGTGGGGCAATCAAGAAAAAAGATGATACGCATCGTATGGCAGAAGCCAATAAGGCATTTGCGCATTATGGAAGAAGAAGATAATGCAAAAATATCCACTTAATAAAGTAAGAAATATCGGTATCATGGCACATATCGATGCAGGTAAAACAACACTGACAGAAAGAATACTGTTTTACACAGGGCGTACTCATAAACTGGGAGAAGTTCATGAGGGCGGAGCTACTATGGATTGGATGGAGCAGGAACGGGAACGGGGAATAACCATTACCTCAGCAGCGACTACTGCTATATGGAATAACCATCGAATCAATATTATTGATACTCCCGGTCATGTTGATTTTACCGTTGAGGTAGAGCGTTCATTGAGGGTTTTAGATGGTACTATCGCTATTTTTTGTGCAGTTGGTGGTGTGGAACCGCAGAGTGAAACTGTATGGAGGCAGGCGGATAAATATAATGTTCCACGAATTGCGTTTGTAAACAAAATGGACCGGGTCGGTGCCGATTATTTTTTTGTTATTAATATGGTAAAAGATCGTTTAAAAGCAAACCCTTTACCTTTAACACTGCCCATTGGTGAAGGAGAAATGTTTAACGGTATTATAGATTTATTATCAATGAAGGCAATCTTATATAATGAATCTACTTTAGGTGCAAGGTTCGATTACGGTGATATTCCCACTGATTTGATGGAAGATGCTGAAAAATGGAGACATCACTTGATAGAAGAAACTGCAACATATGATGATGGATTGATGGAAAAATATTTAGCAGATGAGGAAATTTCAGTAGAAGAAATTAAAGCAGCAATTCGAAAGGGATGTTTGGATAATACATTTATTCCCATATTTTGCGGTTCTGCCTTTAAAAATAAGGGGGTTCAGAGACTGCTGGATGCAGTGGTTGATTTTCTGCCAACACCGGAAGATGTGGGTGAAGTCCAGGGTTTTGACAACAAGGATCCCGATATTGCGTTGATTCGAAAACCTGCAACTACCGAACCTTTCAGTGCTTTGGCTTTTAAGATTATGACAGACCCGTACGTTGGGCGTTTAACATATTTACGAGTGTATTCTGGTGAGTTGAAAAAGGGGTCTTATGTATTTAACTCAAATACGGGAAAAAGAGAACGAATCAGCCGACTATTAATTATGCATGCCAATAAACGAGAAGATGTGGACCATGCCCGTGCAGGAGAGATTGTAGCGGCAGTTGGATTAAAACATACCAATACAGGTCATACTCTTTGTGATGAAAGCCAGCCTATTGTCCTTGAAATGATGGAATTCCCTGAACCTGTTATGGAAGTTGCAGTGGAACCGGTCAGTAAAGCAGATCAGGATGCATTGTCAAACGCATTGGTAAAATTGACAGAAGAGGACCCAACCTTTCGGGTTTCCAATAATGAGGATACTGGGCAGACTATTATCTCGGGAATGGGAGAATTACATTTGGAAGTACTCATAGACAGGATGTTACGGGAATTTAAAGTTAAAGCAAATGTGGGAAAACCGCAGGTAACCTATATTGAAAGTATTACGCAGGCAGTTTCTAAAATAGAGGGAAAATTTATTCGTCAATCCGGAGGAAGGGGACAGTATGGTCATGCGGTCATAAATGTTGAACCGAACGAACCCGGAAAAGGATACCATTTTATAAACAAGATTGTAGGAGGCGTAATTCCCAGAGAATATATCCCTGCGGTGGATAAAGGGATTCAGGAAGGAATGCAAAACGGTGTACTGGCAGGATTTCCGGTAGAGGATGTAAGGGTGGAATTGATATTCGGGTCATACCATGATGTTGATTCATCAGAAATAGCATTTAAAATTGCAGGTTCAATGGCGGCAAAGGAAGCATGTAAAAAAGCGAAACCAGTACTTAAAGAACCAATCATGAAGGTGGAAGTAACTACCCCTGATGAATATTTGGGGGATGTTGTCGGTGATTTAAACTCCCGCAGAGGAAAAATTGAAAGTATGGATCAAAGGAAAAATCTTCAGGTAATCACAGCAAATGTTCCTCTCAGCAAAATGTTTGGATATGCTACAGCACTCCGGTCACTGACTCAGGGAAGGGCTGTATTTCACATGGATTTTTCCAGTTTTATGCAGGTACCTGCAAGTATACAGGAAGAAATTATTGAACAAGTAGCCGGACTTATTAAAGCCTAATTGTTAAAGGAGTAATCATGTCAAAGGAAAAATTTGAAAGAACAAAGCCCCATGTTAATATTGGAACGATTGGTCACGTTGACCATGGTAAGACCACATTAACTGCTGCGATCACTTTATCCCAGTCAGCAGGAGGATATGCTGAAGTACGTACGTTTGATTCTATAGATAACGCACCGGAGGAACGGGAGAGAGGGATCACAATCCAGACAGCTCATGTTGAGTATGAGACGGATAATCGTCATTATGCCCACGTGGACTGTCCCGGTCACGCAGATTATATCAAGAACATGATTACAGGTGCCGCCCAGATGGACGGTGCTATATTGGTAGTGAGTGCTGCAGACGGTCCCATGCCCCAAACCCGTGAACATGTTTTGCTGGCTCGTCAGGTGAATGTTCCCAGTCTGGTAGTATTCATGAACAAGACAGACCAGGTAGATGATCCTGAATTGATAGAGTTGGTAGAGATGGAGTTACGTGATTTACTGAATGAGTATGAATTCCCCGGTGATGATACACCGATCATCAAGGGAAGTGCCTTAAATGCGTTGAACAATCCTTCAGATGAAGTAGCTACAAAGTGTATAAAGGAATTATTGGAAGCCTGTGACAGTTTCATCCCAGAGCCTGTCCGGGATATAGACAGGCCGTTTTTAATGCCTGTAGAGGATGTATTCAGTATTACAGGAAGGGGAACGGTTGGAACGGGACGAATAGAGAGAGGCATCGTGAAGGTAGGTGATGAGGTAGAGATACTGGGATTGGGATTGGATAAGAAGACGGTATGTACAGGAGTGGAGATGTTTCGGAAGCTATTGGATGAAGGCAGGGCTGGAGACAATGCAGGGTTGTTGTTGCGAGGGGTGGACAAGGAAGAGTTGAAGCGTGGTCAGGTATTGGCGAAACCCGGAAGTATCACACCTCACACGAATTTCAAGGCGAATGTGTATGTGTTGAAGAAGGAAGAGGGTGGCCGCCACACACCGTTTTTCAATGGATACCGTCCTCAGTTTTATTTCAGGACGACGGATGTAACGGGAGTGTGTACATTGCCGACGGGAACGGAGATGGTGATGCCTGGTGATAATGTTGAGATGGATGTAGAGTTGATCACCCCGATAGCGATGGATAAGGAGTTGCGTTTTGCAATTCGTGAAGGTGGTCATACAGTTGGTGCAGGTGTTGTAACCAGTATAAGTGAATAAATATAAATGGCAAACCAAACTATACGAATTAGTTTAAAAGCTTATGATCATATTCTTTTGGATAAATCAACGGAGAAGATTGTGAAAACAGCCAAATCCACCGGAGCGGTGATTTCAGGACCTATACCGTTACCAACCAGGAGGACTATCTATACTGTGCTTCGTTCTCCTCATGTGGATAAGAAATCTCGTGAGCAGTTTCAAACAAAAATTCACAAACGTTTGGTTGATATATTAAACAGCACACCTAAAACGGTTGAATCCTTGATGAAATTAGATTTGCCAGCCGGTGTTGATATCGAGATAAAAGTGTAATTATGCGTGGATTAATTGGCAGAAAAATCGGAATGACACAGGTTTACAATGGAGATGGACATTTAGTTCCAGTTTCTATAGTTGAACTTGGACCCTGCAAAGTGACTCAGGTAAAATCAACGGATGAAGATGGCTATGAAGCAGTTCAATTAGGATTTTTCCAGCGAAAAAAGAATCGCACGACAAAACCCATGAATGGACATTACAAGAAAGCAGGAGTACCTCCCCAATTATGGCTTCAGGAATTTGAAAAAGTGGAAGGATATCAATATAAAACAGGACAAGAATTTACCGTTTCCATGTTTAATGAAGGTGATTTAGTGAGTGTAGCCGGAACATCCAAGGGGCGGGGATTTGCTGGCGTGATAAAGCGTCATAACTTTCATAGACAGCCGGAAACCCATGGACAGACCGAATACCTTCGTCATCCCGGGTCTATTGGACAGGCTTCAGACCCTTCCAGAGTTTTTAAAGGGATGAAAATGGCAGGGCGGTATGGAGGAAAAAAATCTTCAGTAAAAAATCTTGAAGTAATTAAAGTGGACAAAGAAAACAATTTACTATATTTAAAAGGTGCTGTCCCCGGTGCGAATAAAAATAGAATTGCGGTGACTAAATAATGAATTTGCACACGATAAAATCGGATGGAACCAAGGGAGATGCCATAAAAGTTGATAATGGTGTATTTAAGATAAAACCTAATGAAGCTGTTGTTCATCAGGCGGTGGTTCAGGAATTGCACAACCAAAGGCAGGGAACCCATTCTGCTAAATCAAGAGGAATGGTGAAAGGTGGAGGTAGAAAACCCTGGAGACAAAAAGGAAGGGGTGTAGCACGAGCAGGAACAATTCGATCGCCATTGTGGAAAGGCGGTGGAACAGTTTTTGGTCCTGAACCCCATCCTTATAAAAAGAGAATGCCGAAAAAAATGAAGCAACTTGCCAGGAAAAGTGTATTAAGCCATAAAGCAGGAAAAGGAGAAATATTTATTGTGGATGATTTAACTCAGCCTGATCCTAAAACATCTGCATTTTATAAATTTTTAATCTCTCTGAATATTCAGAATAAAAAAGTATTAGTGCTTCCTGAGAAAGTGGAAAAAAACCTGAGACTGGCGGTTCGTAATCTTCCCAATGTAAATATTACAAAAGCAGATTCAGCCAGCACTTATGAATTGATAAATCACGAAGTTCTTCTTTTTGATAAACCGGGATTAGTATTGGTGAACCAAAAACTATCGAGTTGATATGGAATTTCAAAATATTATCATTAAACCATTGTTCACTGAGAAAATGAGTATTCTTCAGGATACCCAAAGAAAATATGCATTTCAAGTCATTCGATCTGCCAATAAGATTGAAATCAAAGATGCCGTGCAGAAAAAATTTGATGTGGAAGTTGAAAAGGTTGCAACGATGAACCGCAAAGGTAAAATGCGACAAATGACAGTTCGCAGTGGTGGCAGGGTCATCAGGACATCCGGGCAAAAATCATCATGGAAACGAGCTGTAGTTACGTTGAAAGAAGGATTCTCTATTGACCTTATGGGTGGGGAGGTAAGTGGTTAACCATGGGCGTTCGAACACTTAAATCCGTAACCCCGGGAAGCCGATTTGCTTCCAGACCTGATTTTGCAGATATAACAGAATCAAAACCGGAAAAAAGTTTAACTGCTGCTCTCAGGAAAACCGGCGGCAGAAATAATCACGGAAGGATTACCTGTCGGCATCGAGGCGGCGGACATCGCCGGCGATATCGCATCATAGATTTTAAGCGAGATAAATTTGATGTTCCGGGAAGAGTAAATACAATTGAATATGATCCCAATCGTTCAGCGTACATTTCACTGATCGTTTATGCTGACGGGGAAAAGCGATACATTTTAGCTCCTTACGGTCTTCGAATAGGTGATCAGATATTAGCGGGGGAAAATGCACCTCTTAAATTGGGAAATTCATTGCGCTTGGAATCAATACCAGCCGGAATGATGATTCACAATGTTGAATTAATTCCCGGTAAGGGTGGGCAAATGGTTCGCAGTGCTGGTTCCGTTGCTCAAATTATGTCGCATGAAGGGGAATTCACTGCACTCAAATTGCCCTCAGGTGAAATCAGGTTAGTTTCAAAAAAATGTTACGCAACATTGGGTCAGGTAGGTAACAGAACTCATGAACAGGTAGTTTCCGGGAAAGCCGGAAGGTCCAGGTGGTTAGGTCGCAGACCTGCAACTCGTGGAGTTGCAATGAATCCCGTGGATCATCCCATGGGCGGAGGAGAAGGAAAATCTTCCGGTGGGAGACATCCCTGTACACCTTGGGGAAAGCCGACAAAAGGTTATAAAACCCGAAAACGAAACAAACAGTCCGATGTGATGATTGTAAAAAGGAGAAATTAAATGGCACGATCATTAAAAAAAGGACCTTTCGTTGACCCAAAACTTTTGAAAAAAATAAAAATTATGAACGAAGGCGGAAAAAAGAAAGTAATCAAAACATGGTCACGGCAATCCATGATTTCACCGGATTTTGTAGGGCATACGGTGGCGGTACATAACGGAAATAAATTTATCCCTGTATTTGTTTATGAGAATATGGTTGGTCATAAATTGGGAGAATTTGCTCCAACTCGTACCTTCAGGTTACATTCCGGAGACAGGAAGAATTAATGAAAGCCCAGGCAGTTACAAAATACATTAAACAATCTTCACGGAAAATCAGGAAGACCCTGGAATTAGTGAAGGGAAAAAAAGTTGAACACGCATTAAACATCCTCCATTTTTCTAAGGAAAAAGCTGCTTATGTTATCGAAAAAACATTGCGATCAGCATTATCAAACTTGATGCAGGGTGAAGAAGGTCAAAATATTTCCCCTGATGAGATTAGTATAGCAGAAGCATTTGTCAATGGAGGTCCCGCTCAGCGAAGATTTCGAGCAAGAGCTCAGGGTCGAGCCTCTAGAATTCAAAAACCAACCAGTCATTTAACAATAGTAATAACCGATGGGAAAGATTAGGAGTATTTAGTGGGACAAAAAACAAATCCAATTGGTTTTCGATTATCTTTAAAAAGAAATTGGCGTTCAAACTGGTTTGAAAAGGGATCTTTCAGCCAGGGTTTGGCAGAAGATATTCAAATTCGTAAATATATATTGACCCGTTTGAATAATGCCGGGATTTCGAAAGTTGAAATCAGCCGTACATCTAAAGTGGTGACCGTGACGGTTTTTACTGCCCGCCCGGGAATTGTAATTGGCAAGGGTGGTGAAGAGGTCAATCATTTAAAAAAAGAATTAAATCAACTGACACCCAAAGATGTTCAAATCAATATTTCTGAAGTAAAAAGACCTGAATTAGACGCATCTCTCGTAGGGTCTAATATTGCTCATCAGCTCCAAAAGAAAATTTCCTACCGCCGGGTCGTAAACAAAGCTCTTCAATCAACTATGAGGATGGGAGCAAAAGGAATTCGTATAAATGTTGCTGGAAGACTGGGCGGGGCTGAAATTGCCAGAAGCGAAAAATTTATGAATGGGAGCGTTCCCCTGCATACACTGAGAGCCGATATTGATTATGCTTTGACTGAAGCTCAAACAACTTATGGGGTCATTGGTATCAAAGTATGGATTTGTAACGGATAAAGAGAATTAAAGATGTTAGAACCAAAAAAATCAAAATTCAGACGTCATCACCGGGGGCACAGGCGGGGAATGGCTAAAAAAGGTGATTATGTGGCATTTGGCAGTTATGGTTTGAAAGCTGTGGAGGGCGGCTGGGTATCTGCCCGTCAAATAGAATCAGCTCGAGTTACAATTTCCAAGGAAGTCAGAAAAGTTGGTAAAATGTGGATTAGGATATTTCCTGATAAACCTGTCACAAAAAAACCGGCGGAGACTCGAATGGGCAAGGGTAAAGGTGCACCTGAATATTGGGTTGCGGTTGTGAAACCCGGAAGAATTTTATTTGAAGTTGAGGGTGTCCCAAAAGATATTGCTGAATTAGCATGCAGGAATGCAAGTCATAAATTATCAATAAAAACAAAATTTGTGGGAAGACGGGAATTTTAAGGATGAAAACAACTCAATTAAATGAAATGTCCAAAATGGAGTTGGAAACCAAGTTGCACGATAATATCGATGCCCTGCAAAATCTGCGGTTTCAAAAAGCGTTGCAGCAAATTGAAAATCCGTTGCAAATAAGAATTTTGAAAAGAGAAATTGCCCAGGTTAAAACAGTTTTAAGGGAGTTGGAACTGGGACTAAGAAAAGATTTGAAAGACTAATTTTACATGACTGAACACAGACAAAGACAAACACTGACCGGTGAAGTAACCAGCACAAAAATGGAAAAGACAGTAGTGGTAAAAGTTACCCGGAAAGTAAAACATCCAATGTATAAGAAATTTATAAAGCATTATAAAAAATACCTTGCCCATACGGCTTCTGTAGTTCCAAAAAATGGTGATATTGTGAAGATTATTTCAACCAAACCGATCAGTAAAAGGAAACGGTGGCAGGTGAGTGAAATTATCAGGGAATCAATGGATATTGGGGAGGTGCAGTGATTCAGCAGGAAACCAGATTAAGAGTAGCTGATAATACCGGTGCAAAGGAAGTACTTTGTTTCAAGGTCCTCGGAGGGAGCAAGCGTCGTTATGCAACTGTTGGGGATTTAATTGTGGTTACAGTAAAGAAAGCACTGCCTAATGGAATGGTTAAAAAAGGACAGGTTATTAGAGCAGTTATCGTTCGAACAAGAAAGGAAATACGCCGAAAGGACGGAAGCTATATCCGTTTTGATGATAACGCCGCTGTATTATTGACGGAAGCTGGAGAACCGAGGGGAACTCGTATTTTTGGCCCCATTGCCCGTGAATTAAGGGAAGCGGGATATATGAAAATTGTGTCCATGGCACCGGAGGTCCTTTAATGAAATTAAAAAAAGGAATGACCGTACGAGTTACAACAGGTAATCATAAAGGATTGGAAGGAAACGTTCTGAAGGTATTTCCCAAAAATAACCGGGTGATTGTTGAAGGAATTAACCTGATAAAACGGTCTGCAAGACCCACACAGGAAAATCCGGGAGGCGGATTTATTGAGAAAGAAGCATCTTTGCACGGATCCAATGTTGTCATTCTTCATAATGGAGAACCCACGAAGGTTGGATATAAATTTTTAGAGGACGGAACAAAAGTCAGAATTTCAAAAAAATCCGGTGGAGAAATTAACAGCTAAGACTGATATTTTTTATGGCTGAAGAAAAAAATAAAAAAACACCTCCTTCAAAAGAGAAAAAAGCAAAAGGTAAATCACCTGTTGCTAAAAAACCGGCAGCGAAAAAGGGTAAAGCTGTACAGAAGAACGGATATGTTCCTGCATTGAAGAAATATTATAAGGATGTGATTATCGGGAATTTAAAGAAAAAATTCAATTATTCTACTGTTATGGAATGTCCCCGTCTAACTAAAATTATCCTAAATATGGGTGTTGGAGATGCCAAGGTCAATGCAAAATCTCTAAAGAGTGCAGTCAATGAATTGACAGCAATCTCAGGTCAAAAAGCTGTCATTACAAAAGCTAAGACGGATATTTCCAATTTTAAAATAAGAAGAGGATTTCCCGTCGGGACTAAAGTAACTCTTCGTGCAAACCGGATGTATGAATTTTTAGAAAGACTCAATTCAATTGCATTACCAAGAACCAGGGATTTTACAGGCTTATCTTTTAAATCATTTGATGGTCGGGGAAATTATAATTTTGGTATCAAAGAACAAATTGTGTTCACTGAAATTGACTATGATGATATTGATTCTATTCGCGGGTTAGATATTGCAATTAATACTACTGCGTCCACGGATGAAGAATGTTACTGGTTATTAAAGGAATTTGGATTGCCATTGAGAGAAAAACCCATTAAAAATCAAGCAGAAAAGGAATCGGAATAATGGCGAAGAAATCAAAAGTGGTCAGAGAAATACATTTGAGAAAAATAGTAGAAAAATACTCTGACAAAAGAAAAGAATTAAAAGCACAGATAAAAGATCCAAAACTGGGTTTAAAAGAGAAACAAAAAGCCATGCATGAACTTCATAAATTACCCAGAAGATCCAATCCTAACCGGATTAAAAACAGGTGTATTTTAACAGGGAGACCCAAAGGATATATTCGAAAATTCGGTCTTTCCCGAATTGTATTTCGTGAAATGGCGCTCAAGGGAGAAATTCCCGGAGTGACAAAGGCAAGTTGGTAGGAAACGTATTATGTCGATGACAGACCCAATAGCAGATTTTCTCACCCGAATTAGGAATGGGTTTATGGCAGAAAAAAGATGGGTGGATATCCCATCGTCCCGCATGAAAAAACGTATTGCTTTTGTACTCAAAGAGGAACATTATATTAAGGATTTCATTTTCATTTCCTCAGGAGATAAGGAATCCATCAGAGTGTTCCTGAAATATGATGTCCATGGACAACCAGTAATTACTGGACTGGAGAGAAAAAGCAAACCCGGTTGCAGAATTTATGTAAATGTCAATGAAATACCAAGAGTGCTGGATGGATTGGGAGTTGCAATTTTATCTACTTCAAAAGGCATTATTTCTGACAAAACTGCCAAAAAATTAAATATAGGCGGTGAATATATTTGCAGTGTATGGTAGAAGAATGTCACGAATAGGTCAAAAAATAATTAATATTCCGGAATCTGTCACATTTTCGTTAAAGAATGGAAATGCTAAAATTTCCGGTCCAAAAGGAGAATTAGAAGTAAGAATTATCAAAGGAATCGATGTTACATTAAATGAAAATACATTATCGGTTTCAAGGTCTTCTGATGAAAAAAAGTATAGAACCATGCATGGCACCACCCGACAATTGATCGCCAATGCGGTAAAAGGTGTATCAGACGGATTTACAAAGGAATTAGAAATCAGAGGAGTCGGTTATCAGGCGAATTTGCAGGGAACCAGACTGCACCTGCAACTGGGTTATTCACACGATATATTTTTTGAAACACCGGAAGGAATTACCATAGGTGCAAATAGAACGGAAATTTCGATAAGCGGATTTGATAAACAACTTGTAGGAGAAGTTGCTTCTAAAATTCGCTCATTCAGAAAACCTGAACCTTATAAAGGTAAGGGAATCAGATATAAGGGTGAATACGTACGGCAAAAACAAGGAAAAACTGTAGGGGCGGAGGTTTCATGAGTGAATTAAAACGAAAAAAGCTCAGATTTCAAAAAAGAAGAAATAGAAGTAAAGGATTGTCAAGACTCCTGGTGGACAAGTTTAGACTTTGTGTCTATCGCAGTAACAGACATATTGAAGCACAAATTATAAATGATAGAGATGGAAAAACGGTTGTGTCTGCTGCTTCAAATAATAAATCCTTGAGAAAAAAAATAGAGTCTGCGGATACGAAAATAAAATGTGCGGAGATTGTGGGAAAAGCCATAGCTGAAAAAGCGCAGGAACAAAAAATATCCAAGGTAGTATTTGACCGAAATGGATTTCCGTTTCACGGCAGGGTGAAGTCTTTAGCAGATGGTGCTCGGGAAGGAGGACTTGATTTTTAACAAAAAATTGGTTTTACATTTATGATTAATCCAACAGAACTAGATTTAAAAGAAGAAGTAGTAGTCAGAATTAACCGGGTTTCCAAGGTCACATCCAGAGGAAAACGTCTTCGTTTTTCCGCATTGGTGGTGATTGGTGATGGCAAAGGACATGTAGGAATGGGTATGGGGAAGGCAAATGAAGTGATTGCCGCCATCACTAAATCAAAAGAAAATGCCAAACAAAATCTGTTTAGAGCGCCATTAATTAATGGGACTGTTCCTCATAAAATTATTGGGAAACATAGTGCCAGCAGGGTTATGCTAAAACCTGCTTCTCCGGGAACAGGAATTATCGCAGGGGCTGCCGTCAGAGCGGTGATGGAACAGATGGGAATCGAAAATATTCTCACTAAAATTACCGGTTCCAATAATCACCTGAATGTTGTTCGGGCTACTATTAATGCCTTGAAGAATTTACAAGATGCAGTCAGTGTTGCAGCAAAAAGAGGAATAACCATTAAGGAAGTTTACAGTTAACATGCCGAAAAAGAAATCCATGCTGAAAATTACCCAAATCAGGAGTAAAATCGGATACACACCTAAGGCAAGAGCAATTCTGGAATCTTTAGGTCTCAGGAAAATGAACCATACGGTTGAGCATCAAGATAGTCCCTCCATCCGAGGAATGATTCAAAAGATTGATTATTTATTAAAGGTGGAGGAATCCTGATGAAATTGGGAGAATTACGCCCTCCTTCAGGTTCCACAAAAACTTCCAAAAGAAAGGGAAGAGGACAGGGATCCGGATTAGGAAAAACTGCCGGAAGAGGACATAAAGGTTCTGGACAACGCAGTGGAAATAAACATCGTCCCTGGTTTGAAGGCGGTCAAATGCCTCTTGCTCGCAGACTTCCGAAACGTGGTTTCTCAAATCATTATTTTAAGAAAGAGTTTCAGATCGTAAATCTCAAGGATCTGACTGATTTAAAGGTAAAAAATATTAATCCGAAAGTATTGGTTTCCAAGGGTAAAATTAAATCACTTAATAAACAAGTTAAAATCCTTGGAGTAGGGGACATTGGATCCCCGATAAATTTTAAAGCTCATGCATTTAGTCAATCTGCCAGGGAAAAGATTGAAAAAGCAGGAGGAACAATAGAAGAGCTGTGTTAGATAAAATTAAAAATATCATAAATATTCCTGAATTACGTTCCCGGATTTTATTTACTTTGGGAATTCTTATTGTCGTACGGATTGGTGCTCATATTCCAATTCCCGGGATTGATGGTGAAGCACTGGGGGCAGCAATTCAAAATTTCCAAAATACATTATTCGGATTGTATGATTTATTTGCAGGGGGCGCTTTCCAAAAAGCAACTTTGTTTGCCCTGGGAATTATGCCCTATATCTCCGCTTCAATTATCATCCAGTTGATGGGTGCAGTAGTCCCCTATTTTCAAAGATTGCAAAAAGAGGGTGAAGAAGGACGGAAAAAAATTACTCAAATCACCCGCTACGGAACAGTTTTAATCTCAACATTGCAGGCATATGGAGTGGCTATATTTTTAGAAAGTATGACCGCCAGTGTTCAGGGTGGAGTTCTTCAGGTTGTTCCCAACCCCGGTTTATTATTTAAATTTACAGCAATAATCAGTTTAGTAACCGGAACCATTTTGATGATGTGGATGGGAGAGCGAATAACAGAAAGAGGGATTGGCAATGGAATTTCCTTGATCATAATGGTTGGAATCGTATCAGCATTTCCTAATGTTGTATTGGGAGAAATAACTTATATCCAGCAGGGAGTCAGGGGACTTTTATCGGAGGTTATTTTGGTTGGAGTGATGTTCGTTATAGTTGGGTTTGTAGTCCTGTTAACCCAGGGCACCAGAAAAATTCCAGTACAATATGCAAAAAGAGTTGTGGGCAGGAAAATTTATGGAGGGCAATCCACTCATATTCCAATGAAGGTGAATACAGCCGGAGTCATGCCCATCATTTTTGCCCAATCCATTATGTTTATCCCCACCACCGTAGCAACTTTTTTCAGTGAATCTGAATTCATGCAGAATGTAATGCGCTGGTTTTCCTTTGATCATCCCTTTTATTGGGGTGTATTTGGAATCATGATAATCTTTTTCACCTATTTCTATACAGCCATTGCATTTGATCCCGTTCAAGTATCTACGACCATGAAACAACAGGGTGGATTTATTCCCGGAGTCCGTCCAGGGAAAAAAACAGCGGAATTTATTGATAATATTCTTACCCGGGTTACTTTGCCCGGTTCGATATTTTTGGCATTTATCGCTATTTTCCCATATATCCTCATGAATGCAATGGATGTTGGGTATGACCTCGCTTCTTTTTTTGGAGGGACAAGTTTACTGATCATTGTTGGTGTGGCTTTGGATACTTTACAGCAGATTGAGTCCCATCTCATGATGCGCCATTATGATGGGTTTTTAGCGAAAGGCAGGATTCGGGGGAGGAGGCGTTCCTGATGGTACGGATCAGAACCAAACGAGAAATCCAGTTGATTGCTGAAAGTTGTCAAATTGTTGCAGATACGCTAGAAATGTTATCAGCAGAAATGGTTCCGGGGAAATCCATTCTTGAATTGGATCGAATGGCTGAAGACTATATTCGTAATCAAAATGCCAGACCTGCCTTTAAGGGGTACAGAGGATATCCATCTACCCTTTGTGTATCTGTAGATGATGAAGTGGTGCATGGGATTCCTAATGAACGGATTTTGCAGGAAGGGCAAATTGTAGGTGTGGATTGTGGTGCGGAAAAAATGGGATATTATGGTGATCATGCCCGGACATTTGCCATCGGAGAAATTTCGGAAGAAAAAAGAAAATTAATGGAAGTGACTCAAGAATCTCTCATGAGAGGAATCCAATCTGCTCAAGTGGGAAATCATGTCTCTGACATTGGCTATACAATTCAATCTTATGTTGAATCCTTTGGATATTCAGTCGTACGGGAATTGGTTGGACATGGTATCGGCACTCAATTACATGAAGAACCGCAGATTCCTAATTATGGAGTACCCGGACAGGGTTACAAACTCCAGGAGGGAATGTGCATTGCGATTGAACCGATGATTAATCTGGGTGTTAAAGAGATTATTACTGATACAGATGGTTGGACAATTCGTACAGCTGATGGAAAATCATCCGCCCATTTTGAACATACTATTACCATCACGTCAGGTGAAGCTGTTATTTTGAGTGAGAAATCAGGAAAGGACGAATTAATCTTTGTCAATCAGTAGGAGATCATTGTGAAAGTAAGACCCTCAGTCAAGAAATTATGCCCAAAATGTAAAATTATTAAACGGAAGGGTGTAGTTATGGTCATCTGTGAAATCCCCAAACATAAACAACGTCAGGGTTAGGATAAATTATGGCACGAATAGCAGGAGTTGACATTCCAAGGAATAAAAAAGTTGCATACTCATTAAGGTATGTGTACGGTATTGGTCACACTCAAGCCAGACAAATTTGTGATAAAGCGAGAGTCAAGAAGGATACCCGGGTACAAGATTTAAAAGAAAAAGAGGTTGTGGCAATTCGAAAAGCCATAACAGAATTAGAAATAAAGGTAGAAGGTGAACTTCGTTCTGAAGTTGCGATGAATGTCAAAAGATTAAAAGACATCGGTACCTATAGAGGATTGAGACATCGACGAGGATTACCTGTAAACGGTCAAAGAACAAAAACCAATGCCCGGACTCGTAAAGGTAAAAAGAAGACGGTGGGAATGGGTAAAAAAACAGTGAAATCGGAATAATTCAATGGCAAAAAGCAGTAATATAAAAAGAAAGAAAAAAAAGAAATCCGTAACAGATCCAGCCGGTGTTGCCCATATCAAGGCGACATTCAACAACACCCATATTACCATGACAGATAAATTGGGTAATGTACTGGTGTGGGAAAAAGCAGGTACTTCCGGTTTTAAAGGATCTCGAAAAAGCACAGCATATGCGGCTACATTAGCGGCAGAAAAAGTTGGTACTGAAGCTATCAATCTGGGATTAACATCTGTGGATGTACGGGTAAAAGGACCCGGTTCAGGCAGGGAGTCAGCTATTCGGGCATTGGCTGTGGCGGGATTACAAATAACATCCATAAGAGACGTTACACCTTTACCGCATAATGGATGTCGTCCACCCAAGAGACGTCGTGTTTAAACAGAGTTGGAGAATATAATGGCGAAAAACCAAGGAGCAAGAGGTAAACTGGTTCGGAAATTCGGAGCAAATATTTTTGGAAATCCAAAATATGATAAATTATTAAACCGTAAACCTTATTCTCCCGGTCAACATGGACAGGCACGAAGATCAAGACTTTCAAATTTCGGATTGCAACTGAAAGAAAAACAAAAAATAAAATTCATGTACGGTTTGTTGGAAAAACAATTCAGTAACTGTTTTGAAAAAGCAGATAAAATGAAAGGTGAAACTGGCACAAATCTATTACAGTTGTTGGAACGAAGGCTTGATAATATTGTGTACAGATTAGGATTTGCACCGACAAGACCTTCAGGACGGCAGTTAGTAAACCACGGACATTTCTTGGTAAATGGAAGAAAAGTAAATATCCCGTCCTCACTTGTTAAAAAAGGGGATGTAATTCAAGTAAGGGATAAAAGTAAAAAAATGGATGTTATTTTAGAATCAGTAAAACGAATAAAAGGCGACCTTGACCTTCAATGGCTTGAATTGGACAAAGCAAAAATGCAGGGGACTGTTCTTGACATCCCGGAAAGAGATCAAATGGATCAGACACTAAATGATCGTTTAGTGGTAGAACTTTATTCAAAATAAAAATAATTATAGAGGATCATAAATGAGTAATTCTTTGGATTTGAAAATGAGAGTCGAAACCAAATCATCTACGGATACCTATGGAAAATTTATTTTCCAACCTTTAGATAGAGGATTTGGTGTGACCTTGGGAAATGCACTAAGGAGGGTTTTATTAACCAGCATTCCCGGAGCGGCAATCACCAATGTAAAAATGGATGGTGTTTTACATGAGTTTTCCACTATTAATGGAATTAAGGAAGATGTTGCGGATATCATCATGAATTTAAAAGGGGTCCGCTTTAAATTATTTGAAAATAATCCTGACAAGGTTCATGTAAAATTATCAGGGAAACATGTGTTTACCGCTAAAGATATACAGGATATAAGCGATCAATTTGAAATCCTGAATCCGGATCATTATATCACGGAATTAAACAAGGACGGTGAAATTGATATGGAATTGTGGCTGGGCGTCGGTAAGGGATATGTGGGCAGTGAAGAAAATGAAATACCCAGCGCACCCATCGGAATGATATCCATAGACAGTATTTTTAATCCGGTTACAAAAGTAACTTTTAATTCGAGTACCCTACCAGGAGCTAAAGAAGATCAGGAAAGCCTTAGTATGGAAATATTTACTGACGGATCAATTAGTGCCAAAGATGCCATTAGTCATGCAGCTACAGTTCTGGCAGGACATCTTACATATGTAGAAGCCATCAGTAAACCCGAGGTATTAGAAATTACCGAAGGAATAAGTGAAGAAATGATTGCTATGCAAAAATTGTTGAATTCTACAATTGATGAAATGGAACTATCCGTTCGCAGTTATAATTGTCTGCAAACTGCAGGAATTAAATATATTCATGAATTAGTTTCCAGGGAAGAAAACGAGATGCTGAAGTTTAAAAACTTTGGGAGGAAATCACTTACCGAATTGGTTGAAAAATTAGCCAAAGTCCAACTTCATTTCGGAATGGATGTTGAAGAATATGTTGCCAAGAAAAAGGAGAAATAATCTCATCTATGAGACATCGTAAGACTATTAAAAAATTAGGTTTATCTTCCCGCACACATAAAAAAGCGATGCTGGCTAATCTTGCATCGGCACTCATTACCCATAAAAAAATAAAAACAACCCATAGTCGGGCAAAGGAACTGAGACGGTTTATAGAACCTTTAATTACCTGTGCAAGGCGGGGGGATTTACATTCCCGAAGATTGGTTCTTAGAAAAATAAAACACAAGGACATTGTCCACACTTTATTTCATGATGTTGCACCGGTATATTCCGATCGTCCCGGAGGATATACACGGATCACAAAATTGGGGTTCAGGGATAATGACAGGGCAGAAGTTTCCATGATTGAATTAGTGGATATGGTGGGTGTAGAATCTGAAAAAGAGGAAAAATAAAAGGAGTTTAAACCTCACTTAATTTTTCTGTTCCATTGTCAGATCCCATTAAAATTAATTTCAGGGTTGATATGATTATCACTCTGTTTTTTTTTATTTTTATTTCAAATTCATTGAGTGAAAATATTCATTTTAAAGACCGCTGTCTTTGGGTGGTCAGATATTCACTAGATTCAAAATCCTCAATAGATAAAATGCTTGGCTTTGCAGTACAACATAATTTCAATCATATTTTTGTTCAGGTTCGGGGGAGAGGTGACAGTCTTTACCGTTCTTCATGGATTCCTCGTAGTGAGGTATTATCCGATGATTATTTTGATCCGCTTGAGTATGTTATCAAAGAAGGTCACAGATTAAAATTAAACATCCATGCATGGGTAAATGTTTATATGCTGTGGTCTGCAGAAAACCATCCTGACAATGAACACCATCTGTTTAATCGCCACCCAGATTGGCTGGATGCAGTCGAAGAAGAAAGTCAAAAATATCTGTACACTCACAAAAGATCACATACGGATGCTTCCGGTAAAGAAGGATTTTATCTGGCACCCCATCATCCCGGTGTTAACCCTTATTTACTGGCAGTGTTTAAGGAATTATTGAATCATTATGAACTGGATGGTCTTCATTTGGATTATGTTCGCTTTAAAAATGAATCCCATGGATATAATCCTATTGGAATTGAACAATTTAGAAACTATTTTGATTCTGAAAATGGAGTTAATGCGGGAGATAATAAAACGAGGACAAATAAAAATTCGTACAATGAATATTTAATACAACGGGAGGAATTTTTGTGTCAATCCGTTACAGAACTTGTATTAAAATTGAGGTCGTTTATAAATAATTCAAATAAAGAGATGATATTTTCTGCAGCGGTGAAACCGAATATTGAAAAAGCGAAACAACTATACTTTCAGGAATGGGATATATGGTTGTCCAGTGGACTGATGGACTGGGTTTTGGTGATGAATTATGATCCTTCGTTTCAAACATTTATGAATAATATATCAACCTTTGAAGATAGATTAACCCAAAGTAATTTCAGCAATATTATCATGGGAGTCGCTCTATACAATCAATCACCGGATGTTGCTAAAAAAAAAATAAAGTATTCCTATAATGCTGGCTTTACCGGAATAGCCCTATTTTCCTATGACGTAATGAAGGAACAAATCAATAAAATGAAACCGGTATTGTCACTTTTTAGTGAAAATGAATAATGGTTGATCTAAAACAATTTTAATTTGGTTTAAAGAATGCCATCTCGAAAAATCACTTCTCCCAGAGGTTTAAAATTATCATGTAAAAACTGGCAGATTGAAGCTGCTTTCCGTATGATTCAAAACAATCTCGATCCTGAAGTTGCAGAAAACCCCGAGGAATTGGTTGTGTATGGTGGGAAAGGAAAAGCTGCTAGAAACTGGGAATGTTTTGAAGCAATTTTAGAATCATTGATTCGCCTGAATGAAGATGAAACTTTATTAATTCAATCGGGTAAACCGGTAGGGATCATTCAAACTCATGTCACTTCCCCACGGGTTCTGATCGCAAACTCCAATCTTGTTCCTGAATGGGCAAATTGGGAACATTTTAATGAATTGGATAAAAAAGGGCTGATGATGTACGGTCAAATGACCGCAGGTTCATGGATTTATATTGGGACACAGGGAATTCTTCAAGGAACATATGAAACCTTTGCTTCTGCAGCAAAAAAGCATTTTTCAGGAGATTTAACGGGAAAATTGGTATTGACAGCAGGAATGGGAGGAATGGGAGGCGCTCAACCCCTATCTGTTACTATGAATAACGGAGTGATCATTGGTGTAGAAATAGACCCGTGCAGAATTCAAAGAAGATTGGAAACCAAATATCTGGATGTAGCTACTGAATCCCTTGATAAAGCACTGTCACTTGCCAGAGATTCGATTTTTAAGCGAGAGCCAATTTCCATAGGTCTTTTAGGGAATGCAGCAGATATCATCCCGGAATTTGCAAAGCGTGGAATCGTCCCGGATATGGTAACGGATCAAACATCTGCACACGATGAACTGGACGGATATGTTCCCAATAGGATGAGTTATGAAAATGCATTAAAATTAAGAAAATCAGATCCAAAGACTTATGTCAAAGAAAGTTTCCGAGCCATAGCTGATCATTGTGAAGGGATATTAAAATTACAGAAGATGGGATCAATCGCTTTTGATTATGGAAATAATTTACGGGGTCAGGCAAAAAAAGCTGGAGTAAAAAACGCATTTGATTTTCCCGGTTTTGTTCCTGCGTATATCCGCCCACTTTTTTGCGATGGGAAGGGTCCATTTCGCTGGGTAGCATTATCGGGGGATCCTGAAGACATTTACAAAACAGATGAAAAAGTATTGGAATTATTTCCGGA
The DNA here is from genome assembly GCA_964518835.1 of uncultured bacterium. GTDB lineage: Bacteria > Fidelibacterota > Marinisomatia > Marinisomatales > AB-629-J13 > AB-629-J13. The sequence continues at coordinate 10,761 of CAZFKU010000007.1, read as the reverse complement.
AGACAAACCATTGAAAAGATGGATATTGAAAGCAAAGGAACAAATCCAATTTCAGGGACTGCCTTCCCGAATTTGTTGGTTGGGGTATGGTGATAGAGCCAAATTAGGTTTGGCAATAAATCAAATGGTGGCTGTTGGAGAATTGAAAGCTCCCATTGTAATTGGAAGAGATCATCTGGATACAGGGTCGGTTGCATCTCCCTACAGGGAAACTGAAGCCATGCTGGATGGTTCAGATGCGGTAGCAGATTGGCCGCTGTTGAATGCTCTTACGAATACTGCCAGCGGTGCGACATGGGTTTCCATACACCATGGCGGTGGTGTGGGAATGGGATTGGCAATTCATGCCGGACAGGTCATCGTTGCAGATGGTACGGATGAAATGGCAATTCGGTTAGAAAAGGTATTGAACAATGATCCGGGGATGGGAATTTTACGACATGCAGATGCTGGTTATGATCAAGCTGTTTCTAATAGTAAAAAATGGAATATAAACATTCCATTGGTGAAAAAATAATTTTTGATTTGAAAACACATTTGACAAATATAGGATGTTTATTTACCTGGGATTCCCAAAATAAATGCGTACAAACCCAAATAGATGGTGAAATTTTAATGGAAGACGGGATTATTCTTGGAATTGGATCCTCTACAGAAAATGGAGATGTTTTGATTGATTGTGAACAAAAACTGGTCACACCGGGATTTGTCGATTCCCACACACATCCCGTTTTTTTTCATGGCAGAGAGGAGGAATATTCCCAGCGGCTATCTGGAATGTCTTATCAGGAAATTGCCGAAAAAGGGGGTGGAATTCAATCCAGTATAAATGGGGTTAGAAATGCAAGTATTGATGAATTGGTTGAACAAGTACGTTTAAGGATGGATCGGTTTCTTCAAAACGGTACAACTACTATCGAAGCAAAATCCGGTTATGGATTATCAACTGAAAGTGAATTGAAGTCATTGGAAGTAATCAACCGTGTTTCTGAAAATCACCATATTGATATTATCCCAACATTTATGGGAGCACATGCCTTTCCTCCTGAATATTCCGGAAATCACGATTCTTATGTTGACCTGATTTGTGACGAAATGATCCCGGCGGTTGCGGAACAGGGAATCACAAAATATTGTGATGTTTTTTGCGAAAAAGGATATTTTGATTTAGACCAGACATCAAAGATCTTAAGCACAGGAAAAGAGGTTGGTTTAATTCCCAGAATTCATGCTGATGAATTTCAGGATTCTGGAGCCGCTGAACTTGCAGCAGAACTGGATTGTGTTTCCGCTGATCATTTGATGGCAGTGAGTGAAAATGGTATTCGGGCTTTAGCAGAAAAAAATGTGACCGGAACCCTTCTTCCGGGGACGACATTTTTCCTAGGAAGTCATCAATATGCTCCGGCTCGCCGAATGTTAGATGAGGGAGTCTTCATTGCCCTTGCTACTGATTTTAATCCGGGAAGCAGTCATATTCAATCCATGCCATTTATGCTCGTCCTTGCTTGTTTATATTTGCACATGAGCATCGAAGAAGCCCTGATTGCATCAACTTGGCAGGGCGCCGTATCGCTTGGCGTGGAAGATAAAGTTGGCAGTATCGAAATAGGAAAGCAAGCTGATATTATAATCTGGGATATGGAGAAACCAATTGATGTTGTATATTCATGTCCCGGAGCAAAAATTAAGCATGTGTTTAAAAAAGGTTACCAAATATTTTAAAAGTTGCTGTAATTCAGTAAGTAAATGAAAAAAAATAAATTAGATTCAAAAGAGATCGGGTTGGAAATTGGACTGTTAATCAGCCGGTTTTTTATGAATTCAGATGATTTGCATTATGGATATTGGGAAGCGGAAACTCCGGTGGATGTACTGCACTGTCAGGTTGCGCAAAAAGCGTATTCTGATTTATTGATAAAACAAATACCTGAAAATGTAAAATCCGTATTGGATGTGGGTAGTGGGTCAGGAAATACAGCAAAAAGATTGTTATCCATGGGACTTTCAGTGGATTGTGTATCCCCCAGTTCATTTTTATCCGCTGAAATAGAAAGAAAACTTGGCAATCAGGTCACATTATTTAAAACTATTTTTGAAAAATTGGAAACAGAAAATACTTACGATCTAATTTTGTTTTCAGAAAGTTTCCAATATGTTCCTATCGAGGTCTCTCTCGAGAAATGTGTGAATTTGCTAAATCCTTCCGGATATATTTTGATCTGCGATTTTTTCCAGAAAGACCCGTCTCATTTTACTGAATTAAGAGGAGGACATCCATTCCCGAGATTTCAAGATGCTATTCAATCACAACCGTTTAATGAAATTAAAAATTTAGATATTACTGAACAAACTGCTCCCACCATACAAATCCTGGATGATTTTCTCACGCAATTTGGAGGTCCATTAAAATCTTTGGTGAATCACTATTTGGAAAGCAGGTACCCCAAATTCTCAAAAATTATGAAATGGAAATATAAAAAGAGAATTGAAAAATTAAACCGGATTTATTTTTCCGGTGAACTAACAGCACAAGAGTTTGTGGAACAAAAAACCTATCGGTTTATGCTATATCAAAAACAATAAATATTCAGGATTTCAATATAGTTTTCAGTTCGCCATTTGCATCCAATTCCTCAACTATATCACAACCTCCGATTAATTCTCCATCCACATATAATTGTGGTGTGGTGGGCCAATTTGAATATTCCTTGATTGCATTGGTGAGTTCCATATCCTCAAAAATATTCAGGCATGAATATGGAACGTCATATTGACTTAATACCCGCACAACCCGTGCAGAAAATCCGCACATGGGCATTTCCGGTGTTCCTTTTATCATTAAAAAAATGCGGTCGGATTGTGTTGTTTTTTCAACTCTTTGTTTCATTTCAGGACTCATATTTTGCCTCGATTGATAATGCGTGAATAATAGAATTCATTTCCTCCTTCAAAACCTCATGGATCATACGATGCCGTTGAATGAGGGGGATTCCTTTGAATCCATCATAAATAATTTTTGTTTTCAAATGCAGACCACAACTTCCATGTCCCTGGTGCATTGACGATGTATTCGTTAGAACGATTTGAGCTCCCGGGAATGCAGACACTAATTTACTTTTTATTAACTCTAATGACATAATCTTGATCAGGTCGGTAAAAAATAAGAATATAATTGGTTATATGACTAATAATATTAACGATTTTTCCTGTATAAAAAATCCAATCCCAATTCTAACCCCAGTCGGTAATCATGATTCAGAGTTCCATTGGAAAAATTTGTTCTTTCAGTTTTCAAAGGTACATTTGGTGAAATTTGATGGATAGATATCCCCTCATTTATTAATTCCTTTATTCGCTTAACTTTTTCTCTGTAAATGGAATAACTGCCTACAGTGATTTGTTTATAAATCGGATCATCTCTGTAAATGAATGACCCAATAATCCTGTCAAAGTCTCCTTTGGAATTGTATGATTCTGGCCTGGTACGAATGATAAGGATTGATTCTGCTCCCAACTCAATTGCTTTATCCACTGGAAGTGGATCCGAAAACCCTCCATCAAGAAATGGTTCATCATCAATAATAATCGGGTTTCTTGTTAATAAGGGCAGGGAAGAAGATGCTTTTAAACAGTCCAGCCAATTATCAGCGGTGGGATGAAAATAGGTCGGTGATCCATCATTCACATTAGTGCAAACTATGACAAACAATTTTCCATTTAATAATTTGATTGCTTCTTCAGGAATAAAAGGATTCTTATATTGTGCGATATTAAATAAGACGTTCAAATCCATATAATTTCCACCGTTGATGTATCTGCGGAGACTGAGAAACTTGTCGTTTGATGCTGTTTCAATTGTGACTTCATAATTTTTCCTGTATAATCCAACTAGATAAGAAGAAAGAGTCAATGCTCCACCTGAAACCCCAAGATAATGGGTGAAAGGATTGTATTGATTCACGATAAATGCATCCAATACTCCGGCAGTAAAAATTGTCCGAAATCCACCCCCTTCTGTGATTAGCGCTGCTTTATTAAGAATCATTAAAAAATATGAAAATTTCACATTTGTGATACATATCACAAAAAATGATAATTTATTCGATTATCTAGTGAAAAATACTACGGGAAATTTTAAATTCAGTGTCTTACCTTGCAAGTAAATTTTAGTTTATTTATTTAAGGCATTTAACTTATTGGTGAAAAATCCCTTAATTATACTATTGTTGGTTGTTTCATCTCTGGTGTTCAGTCAGGACAGAGATGTGGAATTTTCGTTTCCCATCAATGTTTCTGGTGATAGAAGTGGAGATGAAATAAAAATAGGTACCTGGAAGCACATTGACTGGATTCTATCATCTGAATGTGCTGATTACATAAATAGAAGGGACGGGATGAATTACAGTGAATTCAAAACCGATGATTATACAAAAAATAAGGAAATTGTTCTTGATAAATAGATCTTTAATATCTGTCTTAATTTATTTCTTTGTTATGGTGAATCTCAAAGCCCAGGATTTCGGTATAACTGTAAATGTTTCTGATAGTGGAAGTGAACAAAACTATAATTTATCCATTGGTTTTTCACCGGATGCAACAGATGGATATGATTCTGATTTTGATGAATATGCCCCGCCTGCTCCTCCACCCCCTATCTTTGATGCAGCACTAACTTGGGGCAGTGATAGATTTTATACACAGATTGTAAACGGTTCCGCTGATGATCTTGTTGAACATCAATTTGTTATTTCTATGACTTATGATACAGGAAACTCTAATATAATAACATGGGATAACACAGGCTGGAGTGATATGATGAGTTCGTCTTTGATCCAAGATCAGTTTGGCGGATTTTTTATTAACGTTAATATGATAAATCCTGAATTAAGTACAGTAAATGCGGCTATGGCTACTTTTGATTACAGTGATCCTGTTCATCCGGTATTAACAGTCACTAATGCTTTTATTACTGCTCTGAATTTTAGTGTCACCCCCAATAATTACCAGGCTCCGAATTCAGTCCCCAGTTTTACAGGTGGAGGTGACCTGACAGTTAACGAGGATGCAGGTGAACAAAGTATAACTGAATGGGCAACTGATATTAGTGCAGGACCGCCCAATGAAAATGATCAATACCTGACCTTCACTCTCACTACTGATAATGATGATTTGTTTTATGCATTTCCAGCAATTGATAGTCTGGGGAATCTAACTTATACCCCAGGTGAGAATTTAAACGGCATTGCGAATGTAACAGTTGTTCTGTCAGATGATCTTGGATTAGAAACCTCCCAGGGTTTTATTATCACAGTTAATGCAGTAAATGATCCTCCATCCATGACATATCCTTCCGATACCACATCATTTCTTATGGGTTTGGGGCCTGTAACCATAGAAGGTTGGGCCACCAACATCAGTGCAGGACCAGAAGATGAAAGTGATCAGGTTGTTACGGCAGACCCTGCTTCATCTAGTAATGCATCGGGTTTTTTTGTATCCATGCCAGTGTTAGAAATTGAAACGGGAAATTTAAGTTTTGAATGGGAGTCTGATGCTAATGTAATAGCTAACATGTTAATACAGTTAACGGATGATGGTGGTACAGAGAATGGTGGTGATGATGATTACAATTTTAATTTTTATTTAGAATCCACACCTGTCTTGGCAGATTTTACCTATGAAGTAAGTGGTCTTACAGTTGAATTTACCAATACAACTCAATATGTGGGTGATGGTACATTAACATACAGTTGGGATTTTGGAGATGAGAACATATCAATCGATGAGAATCCGACTCATACTTATGCAGATTTAGATACGTTCACAGTGCGATTAACATCCAGTGATGGAGCAGATGATCATACACATTCGGTTGTTTTAATATTAGATGGAAATATTAGTAACAGTGCGCCTGTTTTCACCAGTTCCCCCATTACAGAAGCAACGGAGGATGAGGATTACAGTTACACAGCCACAGCTTCGGATGAAGATGGTGATGATCTGATTTTTTCAGCTATAACATTACCTTCTTGGTTGAGTTTTGATGGTGAGAATACCATCAGTGGTACCCCATCCAATGATGATGTGGGTGAACATTCTGTTGTGCTGACGGTGAGTGACGGGACGGAGACGGTGGAGCAGTCGTATACACTGACAGTAATCAATGTAAATGATGATCCTGTTATGGTTGAGATAGGAGATCAAGAGACTGATGAAGATATAGATTTCACCATTGTTGTAAATGCTATAGATGTTGATGCAGGAGAGACTTTGACATTCACTGCGATCAGTCCTGATGAGAGTCTGGTACAGGTCACTGCTGAATCGGGTGATGGAACAGGGACAGGGACAGTGAGTTTTGATGTACAGGATAATGCAAGCGGGACTGTTGAAATTACAATACAAGTAACAGACAGTGAGGGAGCATTTGACCGTGAGAGGATAGATTTAGTGGTGAATGCAGTGGATGATGTTCCTGAAGTGGGTGACATTCCTGATCAGAGTATAACAGAGGGAGAGGAGTTCACTTCTTTTGATCTGGATGATTATCTCACGGAGGTAGACGGAGACGATGTGAGCTGGGATTATTCCATAGCAACAGATGAGGTGGGGGGATTTATTCACAGTATTAATTTAACAGGAGAGGGGAATGATTATGAGCTTACATTTGGGTTTCATCCTGATGCCACCGATGGTTATGATATAGATTTTGATGAGTATGCACCTCCTGCACCACCTACGGGATTTGATGCTGCGTTGGCCTGGGATTTTGAGAGATACTACACCCAGATATTGGCATATGATGGTGATTACACAGAGCATGAGTGGGACATTCAGCTGCAGTATCCTTCGGACAATTTGATAGAGGTAAGCTGGGACAACAGTGGCTGGAGTGAAGAGGGGGTGTTTTTACTGCAGGATGCTTTTGGTGGAATCATGATCAATGTGGACATGACTCAAGAGAGCAGTCTCACATTAACCAATCCTGCCTTTAACACCTTGAAGCTGAAGGTAACACCATTTTCTCCGGACAGGGAGTTAACCATAGACATTGATCAGGACAATGTAGTGACCCTCACCTATCCTGAGGGTTGGTTTGGAGTTGAGACAGTGACCTTCACTGCCACAGATGAGACACAAGGGTCACTTTCAGACAGTGATGATGGGGTGTTTACGGTGTTGGAAAGTCTAAATGTACCGCCTGTTTTCACCAGTTCCCCCATTACAGAAGCAACGGAGGATGAGGATTACAG
>CAZFKU010000007.1:0-3405 GCA_964518835.1 uncultured bacterium | reverse complement strand
CCTTCACTGCCACAGATGAGACACAAGGGTCACTTTCAGACAGTGATGATGGGGTATTTACGGTGTTAGAGGTTGAGAATCAGGCACCTGTGGCAGATGATATGGATGTAGAGGTGGATGAGGACACTCAACAACCCATCACATTGACAGCTTCAGATGAGGATGGGGATGAGCTGACGTTCATTATCACAACTGATCCTTCCAATGGAGTGTTGATCGGCACTCCCCCTGAACTCACCTACATGCCGGACGAAAACTATAATGGACCAGACGGGTTCAGTTTTGAGGTAAGTGACGGTGAGTTAACCGATGAGGGAGAAGTAGCCATCATCGTTAATGCAGTGAATGATGCTCCTGAGATATTAGATCAAAATGAGTTGATAATAAATGAGGATATTTCGTTAGAAATTACATTAGACAATTTAATAGTTACTGATGTTGATAACAGTTATCCAGATGATTTTTCACTGACTGTATTGGGTGGCGAGAATTATTCATTTCAAGGGTCAACGGTGACACCAAATTCTAACTACTTTGGTGATTTAACCGTACCTGTTTATGTTGATGATGGGGAAGCTGAAAACAGTCAGAGCAATACATTTGAATTGACTGTGATTATCTTGCCTATAAATGATGCACCTGTTTTAACAGAATTAGGAACTCAAGAGACCGATGAAGATAGTCCATTGGTACTTTTATTATCAGCTGAAGATGTGGACAGTGAAAATTTATTGTTCTATGCAGAGTCAATTAGTGGTGAAGTCAATGTGGAAATTGATGATAATTTATTGACCTTGACACCTGTATTAAATTGGAATGGGACTGAAAATATTTTAGTATCAGTAACTGATGGTTTTCTTATTGATGAGGAGACATTTAACCTCTTAGTGAATCCTGTGGATGATGCTCCTGAGGTAACAGACATACCGGATCAGAGTGTTACAGAGGGAGAGGAATTTACTCCCTTCGATCTGGATGATTATCTCACGGAGTTAGATGGAGATGACATAAACTGGACTTATGAAATCGAAGGTGAAGAAGAACCAACCACTGGATTTTCAGCTTCCATACTTGTGAGTGGAGACGGTAACAGTTATGATCTGGGTTTTGGATTTCACCCTGATGCTACCGACGGATATGATGTAGATTTCGATGAGTATGCTCCACCGGCGCCTCCACCCCCTGCCTTTGATGCGGCACTTAGCTGGTTTGCAGAACGCTACTATACTCAAATTCTTGCTTTTGACGGTGATTACTCTGAGCATGTGTATGATATAAATTTAGCTTATGGAAGCGACAATGAGATTTCACTGACTTGGGATAATACCGGTTGGATTGAAGAGGGAACATTCATTCTGCAGGATGCATTTGGTGGAATGTTCATCAATGTGAATATGATTGATGGCTCCGGTACAGTTAATTCTGCTTTTGCTTCCCTGGATAATTCTGATCCTGCTTATCCTGTTCTATTGGTTTACAATCCTGCCATAACAACTCTGAAATTAAAGGTCACTCCTTATTCACCCTCCAGAGAAATATCAGTGGACCTAAATCCTGAGAACATAGTAAACCTCACCTATCCTGATGGATGGTTTGGTAGTGAAACGGTTTTATTTACAGCAACTGACCAGACTGATGCGGAACTTTTTGATAGTGATGATGCTGTGTTTACAGTCCTTGAATTGCCCAACGTACCACCGGTTGCGGAGAATATAAACATCAATACAGTTGAGGATTATTTTGTTGAAATTACATTATTGGGAAGTGATGAAGACGGAGATGACCTTTCATTTGTCATCACCACCGATCCTGAAAATGGGACCATCAGTGGTGGCAGATATGCACATTATCATGGTGGAAACGGTCATGGTAGAGTGACGAGGGATATCCGTCCCAATCCGTTTGACGGGTTGGTAAACCCCACCAATCTTTCGGGAGTATTTCAGGGTCTGGCGACCATCAATGGTGAGCCTGCATCCAATGGTGACTGGATTGCCGCTTTCGATGAAGACGGTAACTGTGCAGGTGCAGGAGAATTAACAATTTGGGATGGAATTGCTTACATAAGCTTGAATATTTATGGTGACGATGGAACAACAACGGATGTGGATGAGGGAATCAATGGCAGTGAGAGTTTTTATCTGAAATTGTGGGACAGTTCGGATGATTTAATTTTGGATTATCCCGATGGTTTTGATTGCTGGTACAACAACAATGGCGCTCCCATGGTAGGCTGCGGTGATGTGAACACGGTCTATGATTTTGAAGGTGAAATTCCTCCGCCTCCAGCAGAAAATCTCTGGACTGATCTGGTGAATCCCACCAATCTTTCAGGTGTATTTCAGGGTCAGGCAACCATTGAGGGATCTTCCGCTTCCGATGGTGACTGGATTGCTGCTTTTGATGAAGACGGAAATTGTGCTGGATCATCCGAAGTTACAATCTGGGAAGGGTCTGCCTACATCAACCTGACTATTTACGGGGATGATGGTTCCTCCCCTGACGTAGATGAAGGAATAAATTCGGGAGAAGATTTTATTTTGCGTCTGTGGGACAGTTCAGAAAACCTTATATTTGAACATCCTGAATCCTTTGACTGCTGGTACAATAACAATGGCGCTCCCATGGTGGACTGCGGAGAAGTGAATACCATCTATGATTTTCAGGGCGAGGAAGCACCGGTCATTGGTCCTTCTGCAGGATTTAGTTATGTAATTGAGAATTATACTGTTCAGTTTACAAATGAAAGTGTTACCGGGGATAATCCGATTATTTCATGGTTCTGGGATTTTGGTGACGGGGGAACCAGTAATGAACAGCATCCGATTCACACTTACACTGCAGTGGGTAATTTCTTGGTTTCACTGGAAGTAAATGATAGTGAAGGCTTATCAAACTCAATATCTGCAGTAATCACAATCTCCTCAGATTTTGATGATGACGCAGGATTTGAATCAGCTTCCACGGTGACTTACCTCCCCTTTTCTGATTATAATGGGTTGGATCAATTCGGATATATGGCATTTGATGGTACAGATTATTCCGGTGAAGCCACCGTTTTCATCACAATCACTCCAGTGAATGATCCTCCGGTTTTCATGCCCATTGATGCTCAGGAAATGGATGAAGATACGGAATTAACGATAGATTTATTCGCCAGCGATGTTGACGGATTTGAATTAACTTTTTTGGCAGAAAGTTCTGAGTCTGGTCTATTAACCTCCATTGAAGGAACTCAATTAACACTGAATCCAGTTGAAAACTGGAACGGTAATGCAACCGTCACCATCACAGTCAGCGATGGAGAATTAACCGACTCCGGTCTTTTTGGAGTGTCGGTGAATCCCGTCAATGATTTACCGGTACTTGTGGAAATTGGAAATCAAATAACCGGTGAGGATGAAG
>CAZFKU010000006.1:0-51201 GCA_964518835.1 uncultured bacterium | reverse complement strand
TTCCCCTCTCTTCAAAAGAGAGGGGTTAGGGGAGAGTTTATAAATATACAGAAATTATCCCCATATTTTCTGTACTGAACTGAAAACCTGTTTTCACAGGTATGACAGAACGGTTTTAATCATGCCGATAGGCAGAGTTGAGCTAAGGAAAACTTGGTATATCAATCCTTAAGTCAAATCTGATTCTCGTCCTTAACTCAATGGTTATTGGTTGTCCTCATGGCAATAAAGCGTAATAAAACTTTGGAACATCTTTCCCTTGCAGGAAATAAAATAACCATCTATTTTTCAGCATGATGTTTCGGTTTATACCTCATATCCTGTCCCATATCCTATGGCTGTCCATCCTGACAGCACAATTCGGGAAAACTCAGGTGTCCTTTGATGACCGCCTGTTAAAGGGAAATGAACGTCAGATTTTGTTTACGCTTGAATCCGAATTAAAGAGGTTCTACACAAACACCAACTGGGATGAAGAATTTTCTGATCTCTCCATTCCCTTGTCAATTCATATTGTTTTTGAAGGTGTTGCTCCAAAAGGGGCGGTGCAGACCGTATTGGCCCAGGCGCTGTTCACTTCCGGTACTGACCAGCGGTATTATGATAGCGGATTCCAGTTTATTTATAACGATGCAGGAAGCATTTATTTTGATCCTGTCCTGTTCGATCCCCTGTCGAGTTTTTTTGCTTATTACGGGTATTTGATCTTAGCCTCGGAAGTTGACACATATATTCCGGTTGGAGGGAACACACATTTTGAAACTGCCCGGAACATTGCCCTCAGGGGAAACTCCTCAGATTATTCACGAGGGTGGAAAGACCGTCTCCAGCTTTGCGACAATCTCTCCGAGAATTTTGGATTGAGAAAAGCAAAATTTGCTTATTATTACGCCATGGAATTGTTGCAGAATGGCGAACTGGAAAGGTCTGTCGAGGAATTAGAAAATATGATAACCGGCTTGGATGAGGTCTATGACAGGTTTCCCCGGGAAAGATACACGCTTTACTTTCTGAACAATCATGCCAAAACCTTAGCAGATGCCCTTTCCCTTTTGGGGCAGGAGGAATTCTTACTTTCCCTCAAAGATTTGGATACCGACAATGAAGCGATTTATGATTCAGCACTGGTGAAGATCTCACGGTAAGTTTTCTTCCGTAAAATATAGTACACCAATACAATACTTCCCCTGAACATATTTTTGATGATATTCCTGTCCATGACGGATTTAATGGGTTTGTTTTTCTGTCGTTTTGTAAAGATCAAATGGGGATGAAAGATCACCCAGACAAAAGCAAAAACGATTGCAGTCATATGTTTCCAGTCCAGTTTGGTTAATGCGTAAAAAAAGGCAATAACATCAAGACCGATCCGAAGGGGAAAAAGATAGACAGTCAATGGAACCGAATAATTACTGCACAGCATGTACAGGGAATTCCGATGATTGAGGTAATATTTTTTCAGGGAATACATGGGAAGGGTCACTGCGTTTTTATGAAACACAATGCTTGACGGTACTGCTAAAATCCTGTATCCACGCATGTGAAACCTCCAGCACAGGTCAATTTCTTCCATGTGAGCAAAAAAGGTTTCATCAAACATTCCCACCTGCTCAAACAGGTTTTTCCGAACCATTATTGCCGTTCCCGAAGCCCAGAAGATATTTTCTGTATCATCATATTGACCGGTGTCAATTTCCTGTTCCAGAAAGATGCGCCCCCGGGCAAAGGGAAAACAGAGAATGTCCATGTGTCCACCGGAACCTCCAGCGTAATCAAACAGATTTTTCTGAAAAAAATTCAAGATCTTTGGCTGTGCCGCTGCAATGTATTCATCCTGTTCTAGTTGATCTACAAGGGGTTCAATCCAACTCTTTTCATGAGTAGTATCATTATTTAAAAACAGCAGGTATTTTCCATTAGCTCTGTTTGCTCCATGGTTACATCCTCCGGCAAACCCTTCATTGGTCTTATTTTCCACCAAAATAATATCCCGATGATACTGTTTTATTTTATCAGGACTTTCATCTTTGGACCCATTATCCACCACAATTATTTCACAGTTTTGGTAAGAAATATTTTTCAGCGATTCCAAACATTCTTCTAAAACCGGATAATTATTCCAATGAGGAATTACAATGGAAACAAGCGGTTGGGTTGCAGATGTTTTCATGGAAAAAATAAGATAACAGCGTCAGCAGTCAGAAGAGTTTTTCTTCAGGAAAGAATTGATTATTTATTCAGGTCATCCAGCATTTTACGGGCGGTGTTGTCCGCTGGATTTCTGTCCAGCCATTCATTTAAAACCAGTTCAGCTTTTTTATCTTCCCCCACACCTTGATAAGCCAGCACAAGTGAAGAAATGATCTCAGGATAGACAGTGTCCCATTTCTTCCATGATTTAGCCGAAACACTCTTGGGGTTTTTCCTGTATGATTCTTCCAGACTGCGATAGTGACCGTTCATTTCCTCAAAAATATTGATGGCTTTCTCATAATCCTTCAGTTCCTGCATGTAAGTCTGTCCAAACCTGATCTTGTCATCCAGGGAAATTCTCTCTTTTGAGGACAACTTATCTAAAATAGTTCGGAACCTGTCTTTTTCGCCAACCTGACTGTAGATCTGCCCAATCTGGTAATTTAGATCATTAGATGGGATTGGGATCGTTTCCTCAGGAAGATTCAAAGCCATTTGATCCAGCACAGCCAGAACCGTTACCCTTTCCTTTTCCGCTTCTTCTGTCGCTTGACCTTGTTTTAATTTTTGATAATTAAAGTAATGGTGAACGGCTAATTGAAGATAGGCGCTGCGGTAATTTTGGAGGAGCCGAATGATCTGGTCATTAAAATGAACATTGTCATTTCCCAGATTTCTGAACATGTATCCAGGCTGGTAACTATCTGAGATAAACTGGATGTCTTTTTCTCTATTCCCCAATAATAAAGTACCTTGAGTAAAATTATTTCGCCAGGATGAATCACCTATATCCGTCATCAGATAATCATACATTTTATCCGCAGTAATATTATCAACCTTATGGTCATTTAACTTGAACGTCAGCCCTTCCATTGACAGGTAATTGTCCAAACCGATTTTATTGGATGGTGAAACCGTTACGGCGAAGTAAATCGGGAATCTCCATTTTGTATCGTTTATGATCTGAAGGATCATCATATCCTGTACCTTTAATGCCTGTCCGCCATAGGTGGGTTTTATCTTCCATGTGATTTGTTTTTCCGTATTATAAGGCAGGGTGACATTTCGAGTTTTCCAAGGAGTTAAACTGGACGCAATTTTATCAACATCCTTGTCAGTCAGAAAAATAAACTGTTTTTCCCGAGGACGTAAATCCCTTAATTGTTTGATATACCAGGCTGTATTTAGAAGGCTTAGATTAGCAACGGTTACATCCTTCCTGATTCCTTCCACTTCCTGCAGATACCAAAGGGGAAATGTATCGTTATCTCCATTGGTAAAAATAATCCCGTCCGGTTCGCAGGATTGGAGCATGTTGTAACTCATATCCCACGCAACGTAATTGCCGCTGCGGTCATGTTCATGATAATTTGCCCGGAGCATAACTAAAGGAACTAACATCAACTGGAGTACCACAACAAAATAAGCTAAATGATGTTTCCATGGCTGGGATTTGAAATAAGACAGGCATTTTTCAATGATGGCTGAACCGCCAATTCCTACCCAGACTGCAAATGCCAAAAAACTACCCACGTAGGAATAGTCCCGTTCCCGGGGCTGAGGATTATCTTGATTCAGATACATAATCACAGCTAAACCCGTCATAAAAAATAAAGTAAATAATGAAAATGCCTGTTTTTCATCCCGGGAAAAATGATAAAACATACCGCCAATTCCCAGTATCAATGCCAGCGGAAACCCAAATTGTGTCCAATCCACACCGTCCTCCTTGGAGTTTGCTCCCAGCGCAGCGACGCCGGAGTTGACCGATTCCCCCCTTCCTGCAAATTGCCAAAGAAAATATCGCAAATACATTTTCTTCACCTGATAATTCCAAAAATAGGACCATTGTTTCTCTGCATTATAAAGCATGTATTTTCTGTTTTGTGATGCAGAATATTTATTGCCTTTTTTTTGTGGATAACCAACTACTTCGTGTTGAGGAGGAAGGCCGTTATATCGCCTGGGGAATCGCCCTACCGCTCCGTATTGTTCTCTTTCAAGATAGGAAATGGCAGCGGTGATGGTTTCCGGATCATTTTCGTCAATGACGGGATCCTGCCCCGATCGAATGAAAATAACGGTATAACTGGAATATCCGATCAGGATCAAAACCATGGATGTGAAAATGATGGATAGCAGTTTATTTCGCTGGTTGATTGCCCAAATCATAGCACCAAAAATAATGACTATAGTGATAAATACTCCCGGCAGTCCGATTACTACCGCTAATTTAGGAAGACCTTTGATGATCCCGTTATGAATAATGAGGAAAGTAAGTCCTGTGATTCCTGTTGTCATGAAAAAAGTCTTCCAACTAAAAGATACTTTTTTAAAGTAAATGATCAGAGCCACAAATGGTAAAGCTAATAAATTCAAAATATGGACTCCGGTTGCTAATCCGATCATGTAAGCAATAATTAAGATGTAACGTTCGTGTCCGGACTTCTCGGATCTTTCCGCCCAGTGTAAAATGAGCCAGGCGACAATTACGGTGAAAAATGTACTCATGGCATAGACTTCTGCTTCAACGGCATTGAACCAGTGACTGTCTGTAAAAGCAAAAGTTAGAGATCCAACCAAAGCCCCGCCAAAAGAGATCACAGCATCTGTTTTTGTGTTGATTCCTCCTCTCCAATGTGCGGCAAATTTCACAATAACAAGATAGAGGAGCATTACCGCAACTGCGCTTACAATCGGGGAGATCATATTTACACGAAAGGCAATATCATCATTAAATGGCAGCATTGAAATAACACGCCCAATAATAAGATAGAGTGGACTCCCCGGCGGATGAGGAACTCCAAGAGTGTAAGATGTAGCAATAAATTCACCACAGTCCCAAAATGAAACTGTAGGAGACATGGTCATAAAATAGATTAAAAACGAAAAAGCCAGCACAAAGCCAGCCAGGATTCTATTCCATCTCATCCACTGTGATTCCATCATTTTTTCTTTTTCTTGCCTTTAGGTTTTTTTTCTTCTTTAGATTTACTTTGTGGTTTTTTGTCTGACTCAGAATCATTGTCCGCTGAATCAGAAGAGTCATCATTCTGCGAATCAATCGGTTGAGATTTTTCATGGATATAGTTCATTTTCAATTCGCTCAGTACCTGACTCATGTATTTATCTTCGGCTTCAGATAAATTTCCATCCATTCTTTTGTACAACATATCAATCATATCAATATTCACGGAAGCAGCATGCATATCCTTTTCGATTTTATCTGACATGGGATTTTTAATTTTCCCCAGCGAAACCCAGGTTGTATGCACCAGGGAAGAGATAAGCTGATCAAACAATTGTTGTTCTGTGAATTTACTTTCTAAAGGCATTTTAACTCCATACGCAAAAACAGTAAAATGGTTTCATCGGTTCAACCGGAAATATTTTAACACAATCAAGCAGGGAATTTAATTGATTCCAATCATTAAGAATAAACGTAATCTTTTTATTGCAATGTAAACAGGCACATGGCCCGCATTTCAGGCAATATTGTGACCGCCATAAATCTGAATTGATTTTGGTTTTTAATCGGGGAAATCTTCGAATCCAATAGAAAAATCCTTAAAAACTAACACCGCTATCGGGTTAATTTTAACACTATTTTATATTAATGTGTTTAATGATAACCAAAGACAGGCAAAATCCTGACCATGAATATTGGAGTTATTCCTGCACGTCTAAATTCCACAAGACTACCGGAGAAGATACTGATTCCCATTGGAGGGATACCGATGATCGTCCGGGTGTACAGACAAGTTCAACAGGCAAAAAAATTGGATAAAATAATCGTTGCCATTGATGATGAAAAAACACAATTTGAATTAGAAAGATTCAGTGTGCCCATGATCATGACCGGTAAACACCATCATTCAGGAACAGACAGGATAGCAGAAGCAGTGAAAAGCGAAGATGTTGACATTGTGGTTAATGTTCAAGGAGATGAACCTGAAATAGAACCGGAACTGATAGACGAGCTTGTTTCATTGATGGAAAACAGCGATGCGGAAATGGGTACTGCAGTTTCATCAGATTTAACTGTAGATGATTTGGATAACCCGGATGTGGTGAAGGCGGAATTAAACGAAAAAGATTTAGCAGTAAACTTTTCGAGGCAGCCTATAAAAAGTGGTAGAATATTTCGTCATATCGGTATTTATGCATTTAAGAAACACATATTGGAGAAATTTATCAGATTGTCGCCATCCGAAAGAGAAATTGACCGAAAACTGGAACAGATGAGAGCTCTGGATAACGACATTTCAATAAAAGCAGTCCTAACGGATTTTGCAGGCCGGGGTGTGGATACAGCAGAAGATATTAAACAATTGAAAAATCGTTTTGCCTCGTAAATTGGTTAAATATATTTTTGTATTAGGCGGGGTCATGTCCGGGCTGGGTAAAGGCATTGCTGCTTCCTCCATCGGTTACCTGTTAAAAAGCGCAGGGTTGAGAGTGACTATCCTGAAACTGGATCCATATTTAAATGTTGATCCGGGAACTATGAATCCCTATCAGCATGGAGAGGTGTTTGTTTTGGATGACGGTTCGGAAACAGATCTTGACCTGGGGCATTATGAACGGTTTATAGATGTGGATATGAGTAAACACAATAATGCCACGGCAGGTCAGATATACAGCACCGTTTTAGACAGGGAAAGAGCAGGAGATTACTTAGGGGAAACGGTTCAGGTGATTCCCCATATTACCGATGAGATTATAACCCGAATAGAATCCGTTAATAAACCAAAACGATTTGATGTAGTCATTTGTGAAGTAGGAGGAACAGTCGGTGATATTGAAAGTCTGCCATTTATGGAAGCAATCCGGCAAATGTCTGTAAAGGTGGGTTATCACAACCATTTAATTGTCCATGTCACTCTGCTTCCCTATGTGAAGGCAAGTGAAGAAGTCAAGACAAAACCGACTCAACATTCTGTCATGAGATTGAGAGAAATAGGGTTAAGCCCTGATATTATTTTATGTCGTTCTGAAACACGGATTGAAAAATCGGTAAAAGAAAAAATAGCCTTGTTTTGCAATGTAGATGCAGCTCATGTCATTGAAGGGCGGGATGTAAACAGTATTTATGAAGTTCCTCTTTTGTTAGACAGACAAAAACTGGGACAACTGATTTCTGAACGATTGGAACTACCGGGAGATCCTGATGTTTCGGCACTGCAAAATTTCATTAGACATTTCAAAAACCCCATTCACTCTGTTACTATAGCATTGTGCGGGAAATACACCGAACTTCCTGATGCCTATAAGAGTGTTCTGGAAGCATTTATCCATGCAGGCGTGGAAAATAATGCACGTGTAAAGATCAAATGGGTTGCTACAGAAAATTTACGTTCAATGAATCAATGTGAAAATGATTTTGCACCTGTAAACGGAATTCTTCTGCTTCCTGGTTTTGGTAAACGAGGATCGGAAGGAAAAATTTTAGCCTGCCGATATGCCCGTGAGCACAAAATTCCATTTTTGGGAATTTGCCTTGGACTGCAATGTGCAGTTATAGATTTTGCCAGAAATGTGTGCGGAATGGAAAAAGCCAACAGCACGGAATTTGATTCCAAAACACCATATCCTGTTATTCACCTTTTGGAATCTCAAAGGATGGTAAAAAGAAAAGGCGGAACTATGCGATTGGGTGCATATAGCTGTGAAATGAAACCTGGCAGCAGGGTGCACAGGGAATACAGAAAAAAGAAAATTTCCGAAAGGCATCGTCACAGATGGGAGGTAAACAATCGTTTTCGGCATAGATTGGAGAAAGACGGTCTCATCATTTCGGGAATAAATTCTGAGTTAAACCTGGTTGAAATGATTGAATTAAATAATCATCCTTGGTTCGTAGGGTGTCAGTTTCATCCGGAATTGAAAAGCAGGGTGCTTAAAGCACATCCGCTTTTTCGAGGGTTTATTGGAGCTGCAGTGGGATATAAGAACGGGAAAGATCAGAAATGATTCGTCCTGTAAACGTTTGCGGAATTGATTTCGGAGGCGATAAATTACCGATTATCGCCGGTCCCTGTGTCGTTGAAAGTAGAGACCACGCCTTCAAAATGGCAGAGTCCATTGCGGAAATTACTGACTCACTGGACCTTCCTTTTGTTTTCAAAAGTTCATACGATAAAGCTAATCGCACTTCAGTAAAATCCTTTAGGGGATTGGGGATGGAACAGGGACTCGATATTTTAGGAGAGATTAAAACAAAAGTTGGTGTTCCCATTCTGACGGATATTCACCATCCGGACCAGGCTGTACCCGTTGCAGGGGTGGCAGACGTACTTCAAATCCCGGCGTTCTTATGTCGCCAGACAGACTTATTGTTAGCAGCAGGAAAAACACAATGTGCGATTAATGTAAAGAAAGGTCAATTTATAGCACCCTGGAAAATGGGTCCTATCATTCAAAAACTTGAATCAACCGGAAACCAGAATATTTTATTGACTGAAAGGGGAACAACTTTTGGTTATGAAAGTTTGGTAACGGATGTACGCTCTATTACGATGATGCAGAAGACAGGATATCCGGTTATATTTGATGCAACACACAGTGCCCAAATGCCGGGAATTTCAGGAGACATTACAGGTGGAATGAGAGAATACATTCCGGTTTTAGCTAAAGCATCAGTTGCGGCAGGATGTAACGGAGTATTTTTAGAAGTCCATGATAATGTTGATGTAGCAAAATCCGATGCCGCCACCCAATGGCCCCTGGATAAATTATCCAATCTGTTAAAATCATTGAAAGAAATACATCAGGCAATACAATGAATGTAAAACACCGGTTGAAAAAGATAAAATTAATTATTTCAGATGTAGATGGTGTACTCACGGACGGAACGGTTTTGAAAGGTGGCGGGAATATGGAGTTGAAACGGTTCTGTGTCCAAGACGGGACAGCAGTGGCTATGGTAAAAACAGCCGGTTATATTTTGGCAGTTATTTCAGGAAGATACTCTGAAGCAACAGAAATTCGAATGAATGAATTAAAAATTTCTGATGTGTATAATGGGACATTGAATAAACTTGTCCCTTATGAAAAACTGAAACAAAAGTATAATTTAAAAGATGATGAGATTGCCTACATTGGTGATGACCTTATTGACATTCCTGTCATGGAAAAAGTAGGCTTACCAGTAGCAGTACAAAATGCATATCCGGACGTAAAAGAGAAAGCAGTTTATATTACCAAAACAAGGGGCGGAGAAGGAGCCTTCAGGGAATTTGTAGATTGGATCCTGACCGAATTAGGTACTTACGAAAAATGTTTAGCGGACCTGAAAAAAAAGATGTTGGAAGACAATTGAGATATTTTCGAAACTTATTTGGACTTCTATTTCTCACTGCAGGAGTAATAATAACAAGCTGTGTTTCAACTCCGATGGAAGAGCATGGAGAAAAACGGACCAATCGCCCCGACCAGGAAAGCTGGGATGTAACCATAACCATGACAAATGAGGGGTTGGTTCGGGCAATAGTGCAATCCGGATATTTGAAAAAGTTTCAACAAAAAAACTTTATCTTCCTTGAAGACAGTGTTACAGTGGATTTTTTTGATCAATCTGAAATTCATACAACACACCTGACATCCCAAAGCGCAGAAATAAATGAAAAGAGTAATTTTATGAGAGCCATTCAGTCTGTTGTAGTAAAATCAGACAGTGGAGTTACTCTTTTTACAGATACATTATCCTGGGATCATTCAAAACAGCGTATCTTCACGGATGATTCTGTACAGGTGGTAACGGACAAACGGGACACCTTATATGGGGTTGGGTTTGAATCTGATGTAGAGATGAAACACTGGAAAATCCTCATGCCTTCCGGTGTTACGGACAGGATGCTAAATGAATAACGGACATATTCTTGAAGCAAAAAGCCTGTATAAGCGATATGGAAAAAAATCTGTAGTTCGTAATGTGGACCTGATACTGAATAAAGGAGAAATCGTAGGATTGCTTGGTCCTAACGGTGCGGGGAAAACCACCACTTTTTATATGATTACAGGTATGATAAAACCTACAAACGGTCAAATATTTCTGGATCAAAAAGACATCACCGGAGATCCAATGTACAAACGGTCCAGAAAGGGGATTGGCTACCTTTCGCAAGAACCGTCAATTTTTGGAAAACTGTCTGTTGAGGATAATCTTCGGCTTGTATTGGAATTGACTGATTTATCAAAAGCAGATCAGGAAGAAAAGATAAATACATTACTTGAGGATTTATCCATGTCCCACTTGAGAAAAAATAAAGGAGGAAACCTCTCAGGAGGAGAACGGAGGCGAGTTGAGATATGCCGTTCCTTGGCAATTGACCCTGATTTTATTTTACTGGACGAACCTTTCGCAGGGGTTGATCCTATTGCAGTTGAAGACATTCAATCCATTGTGAAATCATTGAAAAACCGCGATATTGGTGTATTGATTACCGACCATAATGTAAGGGAAACTCTATCAATTACAGACAGATCATATCTGCTTTTTGAAGGTGAAATATTAAAATCAGGCACCTCGGATGAATTGGCAAATGATCCGGAAGCTCGGCGGCTTTACCTTGGAGAAAAATTTAGTTTAAACTGATGGCACGACTGGAACAAAAACAATCATTACGGCAGACTCTGTCCCCCAGACAGATACTACAGGCACGCTTACTTCAACTAAATTCCCTGTCCCTGGAAGCATACATTTTAAACGAATTGGAATCAAATCCCGTGCTGGAATCTGTAGAACAAGAATCAGAAATTGTAGAAGAGACATCTGAGGAGGAAGATAATTCATTGGATATGACCCCCGTAGATTTTGATTTTGAAATCATTCAGCCTAAAGGGGAACAAAAAAACCTGTTGGACTTCCCTCTTCCGGACAAACTGGATTTCACGGAAACACTCATTAAGCAATTGGATGATTATTCTCTCAGCGATTTGGAACGAACATTATGTGAGGAAATAATTTGGAATATTGATGAACGTGGGTATTTGGATGTTGAACTGACCATGATTGCAGACAGGTTTGATCTTAACGAGGAAGACCTTTTTCCTCTACTGAATCTTGTTCAGAATCTGGAACCCAAAGGAATTGGTTCACGCAATTTACAGGAATGTTTATTGGTTCAATTAAATGCAGAGCCTCGTTCCCTGCAATATTCAATTGTAGCAGAATGTTATGACGATTTTATCCATAAAAGATTTGAAAAAATAGAGAAGCACCTGAAATGTACCCGGGATGAACTTAAGATAGCATTAAAACAAATTGGGAGACTGAACCCACATCCTGGAGAGGGGAAGATTACCGGTAGAGAAAAGGTGGTAATTCCGGACCTTATTATTTACAGAAGAGATGAGAAATGGATAATTAGAACAAATGACAGGGGAATTCCTGAATTAGCTATAAATGAAATGTATAAAGATTTATCCGCAGGAAAATCACTAGTAGAAAAAGATAAAAAGTATTTGAAAGAAAGAGTAGAGGATGCAGGAATGCTGATTCAGGCAGTTCAACAGCGCAGACATACACTTGCGGCTGTTATGGAATCAATTATCCGCAGACAGCCTGCATTTTTCAATGGAGATATTGAAGTTTTGGAACCAATGAAATTGCAGGATATTGCAGATGAGATAAATGTGGATATTTCTACAGTAAGCAGAAGTACCAGAGGGAAATATGCCGACACTCCTTTTGGAATTTTTGAACTGAAATCATTTTTTACCAGCAATGTGGAACTTGGCGACGGCCAGGTCGTAAGTAACCGGGAAGCAAAGCAATCTTTGAAAGAATTAATTGATGGCGAAGATAAAAAAAGCCCTCTCACAGATGAACAAATTTTATCCCTTATGAAAGACAGGGGATATCCGCTGGCACGGAGAACAATTGCGAAATACCGAAAACAGTTGAATATTCCTGTAGCCAGGCTTAGAAGAATTATTTAAATAAAAGGAGATACTTTAATGAGTAATCGTCGTGTAATAATCGGAGATAAAGAATACCAAATCCCGGAAAAACTCTTGTCATTGGGGATGGTTCCCATTTTGGGAATTGCAGCACTGCTTTGGCTCCTAACGGGTGTGTACCAAGTGGGACCTGATGAAGTGGGAGTAGTTCAGCGGTTTGGTAAAGTAAACAGGATCGCCCAGTCCGGGCTTCGGTATCATTTTCCCTTTCCAATTGAAACCGTTAAAACCCCGAAGGTTACGGAAGTAAAACGAATTGAAATAGGATTCCGGACAGTGGGGAAAAATCAGTTTCGTACAGTAGAGCGGGAAAGTGTTATGCTGACCGGAGATGAAAACATTGTGGATGCAGAAATGATAGTTCAGTACAAGTTGAAAGATCCGGAAGCATATTTGTTTAATTTTGTAAGACCTGTACTCACGGTTCGGGAAGCATCAGAAGCATCGTTGAGAACCGTTATAGGACGACACGGGATAGATGAAGCTCTCACCGCAGGAAAACTGATGATACAGGAAGAAACAAAAGCTCTTTTACAATCGATTTTAGATAAATACAATTCGGGAATCCTTGTTGTCGCTGTCCAACTTCAGGACGTTTCTCCACCAAAAACCGTCATTGCAGCATTTAAGGATGTGGCTTCTGCGAAAGAAGATAAGAATCGATTGATCAATGAAGCAGAAGGCTATCGAAATGATGTCATTCCAAAAGCAAGAGGAGAAGCGCAGGCAATGATTCGTGAAGCAGAAGGCTTCAAGGAAGCCCGAATCAAAAGATCGGAGGGGGATGTGGCAAAGTTCAAAGCAATGCTTAAAGAATATAAGAAAGCAAAATCTATCACCAGGAAAAGGCTGTACCTTGAAGCTATGGACGAAATTCTGCCGGGGATAGAAAAATTTATAGTGCCTGATGGTGATGGCGGGAACTTGCTGAATTTATTGAATCTCACCGGAAATGAAAAAGGAGACAGAAAATGAAAAAATTAATTATTGGGCTGGTAATTCTGGGAAGTATAATTTTCTTCTCTACAGTTTTTATTGTGGATATGACTGAACAAGTGGTTATTCTTCAATTCGGAAAACCTGTAAGAACTATCAAGGAACCGGGGTTGCACTTCAAACTTCCCATTCCAATTCAAAATGCAATTGTGTTTGATAACCGACTTTTGGAATATGATGTACCTCCAGAAGAAATTTTGAGTAAAGATAAAAAATCCCTTATTGTAGATAATTATGTCCGCTGGAAAATTGTGGATCCTCTGTTGTTCCTGCAGACAGTTCAGGCAATTCCCACTGCCATAACCCGTCTGGATGATATTGTCTATTCAGAATTGAGAAGGGAATTAGGAACACATTATATGAGTGAGATTATCACCGAAAATCGTGAAATCATAATGGACCAAGTCACTCACAACAGTAAAATCGCAACAACTCCTTATGGAATTGAAGTTGTGGATGTGCGTATAAAACGGGTGGATCTGCCTAAAGAAAATGAGAAGTCTATTTACGCAAGAATGGAAGCCGAGAGGAAAAGGCAAGCAAACAAATTCCGTTCTGAGGGAGAGGAGGAAGCCCAGAAAATTCGTGCAACAACCGAGAAGGATAAGACTATAATTCTGGCTAATTCCTATAAAGAATCTCAGCAAATTCGAGGAGAAGGAGAAGCAATAGCATTGGAAATTTACGCCAAAGCTTTTGGCACCGATCCGGATTTTTACGAATTTGTCCGTACCTTGGAAACCTATAAAAAGATCATAGACGGTAAAACGACTCTTGTCCTTCCTGCAGATTCAGATCTTTTCAAATTTTTAGGGAACCAATAAATGAACCCATTCAATGAAAAGCAACCATTGATACACTCCACAACCATTCTGGGTGTTCGTTATAAACGAAAAGCTGCTCTGGGTGGGGACGGACAGGTAACATTTGGAGATATGGCGCTGAAACAAAAAGCAGTCAAAGTACGAAAATTTGATTCTGAAAAAGGGGTTATCCTAAGTGGTTTTGCCGGTGCCGCCGCCGATGCTTTAACCCTCTTTGAAAAGTTTGAAGGTAAACTGGATGAATACGGTGGTGATTTGAAACGATCTGTGGTTGAACTTGCAAAAGAATGGAGAACGGACAAATATCTACGTCATTTGGATGCTCTTTTAGCACTCATGGATAAACACTCCAGTTTTATTGTGTCCGGAGACGGAAATGTAGTTGAACCGGATGGTCCCATTATTGCAGTGGGATCAGGAGCAGGATATGCTCAGGCAGCAGCCAAAGCATTTTTGCGAACGACAAAGTCAGAAGCAAAAAAGATCGTTGAGAATTCACTGAAAATTGCATCAGAAATTTGCATTTATACAAATGATTCAATCACCGTTATAGAAACAGAATGATCACCCAAACCCCAAAACAAATAGTACGGGAATTAAACAAGTTCATTGTGGGACAGAAAAATGCAAAACGGGCTGTAGCAATTGCATTGAGGAACAGATGGAGAAGACAGCAGGTCCCAAACTCAATGAAAGATGAAATCGTACCCAATAATATCATCCTAATCGGTTCAACGGGTGTAGGGAAAACAGAAATCGCCCGGCGGTTGGCAAACTTGGCCAATGCCCCTTTTTTGAAAGTGGAAGCAAGCAAATTCACCGAAGTGGGTTATGTGGGGAGAGATGTTGAATCTATAATCAGAGACTTGATGAATACATCAGTGAATATGGTGCGCCTTGAACAGGAAAAAAAAGTCATTGGTCAGGCAATAGAATTAACAAAGAAAAGATTAGTGGATTTACTTTTTCCTGCCGGTAGTGTAGCTGCTGAAAGACGCAAATCCGAAGAAGCGGAAAAACGATATCAAAGGAATAGAACAAAACTCCTGAAAAAATTGGAAAACGGTGATTTTGAGAACCGATATGTTGAACTGGATATTCCGGAAGAAAACCTCCCGATGATGCAAGTGTTCGGACCGATTGGATTGGAAGACATGGGTTCAAACATCAAAGACATGCTTTCTAATGTTTTACCAACGAATAAAAAACACAGAAGGATGAAGGTATCAAAAGCACGGGATGTGATAATTGAAATGGAGACCCAAAATCTTCTTGACCGGGATGAAATAATCAGGATTGCTAAAGACCGAATTGAAAATAACGGAATTGTATTTCTGGATGAGATTGATAAAATATGCGGAAATGAAAGAAGCGCCGGTCCGGATGTGAGCAGGGAAGGAGTACAGCGGGACCTTCTGCCAATTATTGAAGGAAGTACTGTCAGTACAAAATACGGTTCCGTAAAATCAGACCATGTTCTATTTATTGCTGCCGGAGCGTTTCATGTGTCAACCCCGTCTGACATGATCCCGGAACTTCAGGGACGGTTTCCTATCCGGGTGGAGATGGACAAACTTACAACCAAGGATTTTGTGAAAATTCTCACTCATCCGAAATCGGCTCTCATCAAGCAGTACCAGGCACTTCTGGAAGCGGAAGGAGTGACCCTCAGTTTTCAAAAATCAGCCATAAAAGCCATTGCTGAAATTGCAACGGAGGTGAACACAAAAACGGAAAACATAGGCGCCCGGAGGCTCCATACCATTATGACCACTCTTCTGGATGAATACATGTATGAAAAAGTAAAAGGGAGAACACCCAACGGCGCTTTGGAAATAACACCGAAAATCGTAAAAGAAAAACTGTCTGACATTGCCGAAGACCAGGATTTAAGTAGATATATTTTGTAATTTGTATTTGTTTAATTAGTTTTGCTTAAACACTTTCTACACATATCAGATTATTCAAAGAATGAACTCATTGACATTCTTCATCTGGCAAAAGAACTGAAGCAGGTGTTCCGTAAAAGGGAGGATTATACTCCGTTTAAAAATTGCTCATTAGCCATGATTTTTGCCAAACCCTCAGCCCGGACCAGAGTGTCCTTTGAAACGGGATTTGAATGGATGGGAGGCCATGCCCTGTTTCTAGGACCGAATGACATCGGTATTGGTAAGCGGGAAGCTATCAAGGACATTTCACGTCTTTTCAGCCGGTACAATGATATAATCATGGCCCGGTTGTTTGACCATGACCATATATTGGAATTAGCAAAATATTCCTCCATTCCCGTCATTAACGGTTTGACTGATTACAATCATCCCTGCCAGATCATGACGGATATTTTCACAATTTGGGAACATAAAGAGAGATTTGAAGAATTGAAGATTTGCTATTTAGGAGATGGAAACAACATTGTTCACTCATGGCTTCATCTGGCTTCAAAATTATCTATAAATTTTGTGTGTATTTGTCCTGAAGGATTTACTCCAGATGAAAAAACAGTTGGATTAGCTGATAAAAGCGGTTGTTCCGAAATTGAGATCAGTCATGATCCTCATTCTGCCATACAAAATGCAGATGTGGTTTACACCGATGTTTGGGCATCCATGGGACAAAAAAAGGAAGCTGAAACACGGGAGAAAATCTTTAAGCCCTTTCAGGTAAACCAAAGTTTAATGGATTCCGCAGGTGGTTCTGCACTTTTCATGCACTGTCTTCCTGCTGAACGGGGGCGGGAAGTTACGGATGGTGTTATGGAAGCGGATTATTCCATCGTTTTTGATCAGGCTGAAAACCGCCTCCATGTACAAAATGCGATTATGGTTTCTCTTTCAGGAAGATAAAATATTATTTAACGAGGAGAATCGTTATTGAAATCCCATCGCTTTAGTACTAAATTTTCTCCATCAAAAACTGCATAAGAATCAAAGGTAAACCAGTCCCCTAATATCAGCAGTTTTCCTGAGCTGATTAGTTTTTCCGAAGCCTGATGATAATGACCGCATAGGATGTAATCAACTCCATTTTCAATTTTATCTTGGGCAAAAACTTCAAGGTCGTTCAATACTTTATCATTGTATTCATCAGAGTGAATATAATGTTTCCGGTCTCCTGAGATTTTTTTTGCAATCCAATATCCCAAATTGGGATGAAGCCACCGATAGCACCAGACAAATAACCGACTTCGAATAATTTTTTTCAAAATACGGTAACCCCAATCCCAGGACAAAAGACCATCCCCATGTGTCAATAAAAAGTTCTTTTCATTTACGGTAAATTCCAGATCCACATCATGCACTTTGTGCATCAGAGTTGTTTTCATAAAATCCATCACCCAGAAATCGTGATTTCCTAAAATAAAATGTGTATTTACTCCTGATTCTTTCAGCCGATTAATTTCCATATAAAATTGAAAATAGTCTTTTGGAATAACATCTTTATATTCAAAATAAAAGTCAAACAAATCACCTACAATAAACAAAGTTCCTTTTGTTTTGGCAATATGTCTGAAGAAATGAAATAATCGTTTTTGACGCTGAATTTCCTCATCTGAAGGGTCCAGCCTCAAGTGCAAATCGGAAATAAAATAAAGTGGCAATTCCATAGAGTATGAAACTTACCTTTAGAGAGATGAAAAGACAAAGAGTTTAAGGGCAAGCACTCTTTGATTAATTAAAAGGAATCTTGGCAGAAATTCTTGTAGATTTATACCAAGTATTTAACTTGTGAGAGAATAATACATCTAATTTATTCGGAACATGACTTATCTAATTTAGTTCTAATAATTATGAAAAAACACATTCAGATTGCAGCAGTTTTGTATCTTTCACTTGGGTTCAGCCAGGAGTTTGGACAAAACAAGGTTCAGTACGAAGCTTTTGACTGGAAGTACATAAAGTCTCCCCATTTTGACGTTTATTTTTATAAGCAAAGCAGTGATATTGCAAAATTCACAGCCAATGTATCAGAAGAAGCCTATGAGCAAATTTCCAAGCATTTACGCTGGACCATAAAAAAACCCATTTCCATAATTGTGTACAATTCCCATAATGATTTCCAGCAAACCAATGTAGTGGACAGTTATATGTATGAAGGAATTGGCGGTGTAACGGAATTATTTAAAAACAGAGTGGTTTTACCTTTTGAAGGTTCATATGATCAATTTCGCCATGTCATCCACCACGAGTTGGTTCATGCCTTGGTAAACGATATGATGTATGGAGGTTCAATACAGGGAATTATCACCGGTAAAATCAAATTAAGAATTCCTCTTTGGGTTAATGAAGGTCTGGCAGAATATTTATCCCTGAATTGGGATACAAAATCTGATATGATCATCCGGGATATGGCGATACATGAGCAGATGCCTTCAGTTGAACAATTGGATGCCTACATGGCATACAGAGGAGGTCAGTCTGTATGGAGGTATATTGCTTCCACATATGGGAGGGAAAAAGTCGGTGAGATACTCTCGGAAATGAAACAATCGCAAAATGCTGAAAAAGGATTCAAACGGGCGTTAGGAATGGATTTTGAAGATCTGACTGAGAAATGGCATAAATTTTTAAAAAAGGAGTATTGGCCTGATGTGGCAGGACGGGAAGAGATTGGTGATATAGCAAAACCGTTGACGGATCATAAAGAAGAGGAAAATTTTTATAATATCTCCCCGGCAATTTCGCCGGACGGAAGCAAGATAGCTATCTTATCAGACCGCTCCGGATATGCTGATATTTTATTAATTGATGCTATTGATGGAAAGGAATTGAATAGATTAATCAAAGGAAACCGTTCCATAGATTTTGAAGAATTAAAATGGCTTCAACCGGGGATCTCCTGGTCTCCGGACGGACAGAAAATCGTAATTGCTTCAAAATCCGGCGATGCTGATGCACTATATCTTATAAATATTGAAACGGAAAAATCGGATAAATTAACATTCGATTTAGACGGCTTATTTACTGCTTCCTGGAGTCCGGATGGGAATAAGCTCTGTTTTGTTGGGAATAGAGGAAACGCAAGTGATATTTTTTTATATGATTTAAATTCTAAGACTTTGGTTAATCTCACTAATGATCTGTTTTCCGATTCAGAACCAGTTTGGAGTCCAGACGGGGGAAAAATAGCTTTTGTATCCGATAGGGCAGAGCATACAGTAAAGGGAAAAGATGAGAATTGGAATTCACTGGATATGTTTGAACATGATTACAGTCAGCGGGATATTTATACTTTAGATGTATCTACACAAGCCATTGAGAGAATTACCCATACAGACCATGATGAAACCTACCCAGTCTGGGCACACACACAAAAAGTCTTATTCTACACTTCAGACGATCAGGGTGTTTGGAATATTGTTCGTCACAACCTTCTTGATGGAAAGATCCAGCAAATAACGAATGTTTTGACCGGAATCCAACAATTAAGTTTATCTATGGATGATAAATCATTGGTTTTTTCAGGATATAACGAAGGGGGCTGGGATATTTATACTTTGTCTTATCCTCTTGAATCTCAGGCATATGAAATTGAACCTACAAACTATTATATGAACAGGAATGAGGATGATTCTTTCAGCGATCTGCGCAGGGACAAAAATCGAAACCGCTTGCCAGCAGGTTCTTCCACTGATTACAGTCGTTATATTTTTGCGCCTCACTATGATCATTTTAATGATCAATTAACAAGCAGTGATGACACTCCAGACTTTACAAAAGACACCCTGAGATATGGAGAAAACCTAATTTCCCAGAAATATCTTCCGAAATTCTCATTGGATTTTGCAGGTGGAAATTTTTCTTTCAGTAATATTTACGGCGCCCAAGGTATGACCTATTTTTACTGGAGTGATGTTCTTGGTGATTACCGCATCAGTTTTGGAACGGACGTAGTTATTTCTCTTGATAACAGTGATTTTTATCTGGCTTTTTCAAATTTAAAAAACCGTTATGATTATCATCTTCTCTTATATCAAACCGCATATCTTTGGCAAATTGGTTTTTCGATTAATGGTCCGGTGTACGGTCGGCTTAAACAGTTTGCAGCAGGTGGATTTTTAACTCTGCCTTTTAACCGATTTCAGAGGCTTGATTTCGGATTAACAGGGCATGTTTTTGATTATAAGGAATTTTGGGAAAATTCAAACACAGGAGAAATTAACGAAAATTTGATAGCGGAATTATCTGCTGTTCTCCCCAGACTCAGTTGGATTTATGACAATTCAGTTTTTGGATATACGGGACCTGTAGATGGATTCAGGCAAAATTTATCTTTAAAATTCAGCCCGGGGTTGGGTGAGGGTGATCTTCAATTCAACACCCTTACCTGGGATGCACGAAAATATATTCGCCATGGAAAATACTACTCCTTGGCAGGAAGGCTGATGGTAGGTAAAAGTATGGGTTCTGACCGACAGCAATTTTTTCTGGGCGGTCTGCCAAACTGGTATTTTGGAAATGGGGAAACAAACGGAGTGGACGATTCCCGTCCATCACGGTCACCGGTTCTGGAAGAAAGTGATAATATTTTGAAGAATGTATTTTTTGCGGAATATGCATTGCCGGTGAGAGGTGCCCGCTATGTAGAGAGACAGGGATCGAATGTTGCGATGGCAAATTTTGAATACAGATTCCCGTTTTTATTTGCATTCGGTCCTCCCAAAAAAGTAGCCGCAACGTATTTGTTCGGTCATTTTTTTTATGATATTGGTGCAGCCTGGGACCAAGGGAAAGAATTTGAGGATGAAGACTTTTTGTCCCAAAAATATAAAGACAGCTCAGTTTCTTCACCCATAATTTCAGGATTTGGCACAGGATTTAAATTATTCACTCCCATAGGGTTATTAAGGATTGATGTTGCATGGGATGTGAAAAACAATGGCGGTTATTCAAAACCACAGTATTATTTCTCATTTGGCGCTGACTGGTAGTTGTCAATTCCCATATTGATTGAAATTTAATATTACTCATAAAGATTCCCATTCATCGGCCAGAACGGGAATTTTAAACACTCCTCACGGAAAAATTCACACTCCAACTTTTATGCCCGTTGGAACATTGGGAACAGTAAAAACTTTTACACCGCAAGAATTGGAATCTCTGAAAACAGAAATTATTTTAGGGAATACTTATCACTTGTATCTAAAACCTGGGGATGATATCGTTAAAAAAGGCAGAGGACTGCACATCTTTTCAGGATGGAAAGGTCCTATGTTAACGGATAGTGGTGGTTTTCAGGTTTTCTCATTAGCTCGGCTGAATAAAATTTCAGATGAAGGAGTGGAGTTTCAGTCTCATATTGACGGAAGCCGTCATTTTTTTACACCTGAAAAATCAATGAGTATTCAACGGAATTTAGGAGCAGATATCATAATGGCATTCGATGAATGCCCTCCTGGAAAAAGTGATAAAAATACAGTCAAACAATCTGTGAACCGTACGACACAATGGACAATAAAATGCGTTGATTATTTAAAAAACAACCCGCCTCATTTTGAATGGGAGCAAAATTTATTTCCCATTGTTCAGGGGAATATCTATCCTGATCTTAGAAAACGAAGCATGGAAGAATTAATCCCTTATTCAACCTGTGGAATCGCAATCGGTGGGTTGGCAGTGGGAGAAGAAAAATCCGCGATGATGGATATGGTGGCTTTATGCAATGAACACCTTCCTGTGGACCAACCTCGTTATTTAATGGGTATTGGAAAACCGGATGACATTATAAAAGCAGTATATCTTGGAGTGGATATGTTTGATTGTGTCATTCCAACTAGAAATGGCAGGAATGGTCATATTTTTACAGAAAATGGGATTTTAAATATTAAAAACAGTAAATATAAGACTGATTTCAGTCCCGTTGATAAATCAAGTGACTCGCCTATTGGGGAACAGTTTTCAAAATCCTATGTAAGGCATTTGTTTAATGTAAATGAAATATTGGGAGTTAGAATCGCAAGTACATTAAATATTGCATTTTTTATGAAACTTATGAAAACAATTCGTTCAGAAATCGAATCAGGAACCTTTGACGAATGGTCAAAATCAAATTTTAAGAAATGGAGCGACTGTTAACAATATTTTAAAAATAGAAGGTTTAAAATATTCATTGATGTTGTAATATCAAGAGTGTATAATTTAAAATTATTAGGAGAATGCAATGTTAAATGAAGG
The DNA here is from genome assembly GCA_964518835.1 of uncultured bacterium. GTDB lineage: Bacteria > Fidelibacterota > Marinisomatia > Marinisomatales > AB-629-J13 > AB-629-J13. The sequence continues at coordinate 29,051 of CAZFKU010000006.1, read as the reverse complement.
CGACAAAGCACCTGATTTTTCTTTAAAAAATCAAGATAATGAAACAGTTTCATTAAATGAATTCAGAGGGAAGAAAGTTTTACTCTGGTTTTTCCCAAAAGCCAGCACTCCCGGATGAACTGTTGAAGGACAAGGGCTCCGTGATGAGTTCGAAGAATTTCAAAATAAGAATGTAGAAATCTTGGGGATGAGTGCAGATTCAGTAAAAAAGCAGAAAAATTTTTGTGAAAAGCAAAATTTCCCGTTTTCACTTCTCGTTGATGAATCAAAAGAAACTATCAAGGCATTTGGTGCCTGGGGATTAAAAAAATTCATGGGACGTGAATATGAGGGAATTTATCGTTATTCATACCTCATTGATGAAAACGGTACTATCGAAAAAACATTCTCAAAAGTAAATACAAAAACTCATGCAAAGGATGTTTTGGCAGAAATTAATTAGGAAAATATTCTAAAATAAAAGAGTCGTTAATAAAACAGTTTTCATTCTTTTCTTCATCAATATATCCCATCATCACAGAATGACCATTTAATATTAATTTTCCATTGTTTAATTTATATTTGGTTAAGTGGATCGGTTCAGCATTAATTGAAAGAATACCTCCGTTCTCCGGTAATAAATAAATTGACGGTGGATCGGTTATCTCAATCGAGTTCCAATTCTGTTGAATGATGTAATCAGAATTATCAAATTGCCCTGGCAGTCCAAAGGTTTTATCCGGTTCGTCATCTGTTAATTCTGTTCCGGTGAAAAGAGGTAAAATCAATTCAAAAACCACCCATGCAGGTGTATTGGGTTGAAGATTTACTTTGATTGTTGATCCCCTCTGAAGGTTCAGTGCTTTTTGGACACCATATGTAGTGACGAGCAGATTATAATGACTTAATTTGATCCCATTTCCTTTTTCCCAATATATTAGCGCTTCGTCCAGCAAATTCGGTTTGAAGGTTGGTGTAAAGTCTGATTTCATTTTTGCTAATTCACTTTCAAAATGGATGTCATTAGGAATAATATTTCGAATTCCAATACCGGAATCTTTTGGAAACAGTCCATCCTCAGCAATTACAATAATTCCCCCTAAAAGCCAAATTCCAAATGCCATTATTTCTGAATACGGGAATGGCAAAGTTGGGAGAAAAATACGGGACTCAGGTTTTCCTCCATTGATTTTAATCCACGAAGCAGCTCGATTAACCAAATTAATGAAATCCTCATTTGTAATTTGAATATCTTTGAATAAAAGTGAGTTCTTGAATTTTACATTTTGTCCTTCAACCAATGAAAATAAGTTAGGATATGGAACCATGAATTCGATGGGTTCTACATTTCCAAAACTTTGGGCTTTGTAAATACGATCTTGAAGGTCGGAATTCATAATAATGGAAAAGAATTTCTAAGTGTTAAAAATAGTGAAACCGATTATTCCGGTTTAACTTGTCTTATAATTTCGAATGGATCAGTAATTCTGGAATAATTATTTCCTGAGAGTCGTCCTATAGGACTTAGTTTTTTTAGATTGATTTTACCATTTTCATATACCTCTTCCGAAACATGAAAAAGGACAATTGTTCCAATAACAACAAATCCTCCGCCAGGACCTTTTTCACCTATTGGGACAATTTGATTTAGTTTGCACTCAAAACTCACTCTAGCTTCCTTTACATAAGGAGGTTGTATTTTTTGGCATGAAGAAGGGGTAAGTCCTGAAATTTCAAATTCGTTTATGTCCGGTTCAAAGTCTGTGGAACATGTAACCATTTTTTCTGCAAAATCTTCAGAGACAATGTTCACAGCAAATTCACCGATATCCCGGATGTTATTTAATGTGTCTTTGGTTTTTCCATCATAACCTCGTCTTGCTGGAGCAAACATAATGGTGGGAGGTTTTGAACACACACCATTAAAATATGAAAATGGTGCAAGATTTAAAATACCATCCAGTGAACAGGTAGAAACGAAAGCAATGGGACGGGGTAAAATAGAACCAATCATTAATTTGTGGTTTTCGGAAAAATGCTGATTTTCAGGATCGATTATCATTTCAGCCAGGAGTAGGGGTATTCTGTTTCATCAATATTTTTAGCATGAATTGTCATGTTCAATGGATTAAATGTATCTACCATGACTGCTAATTCTGTCGTTTCTTTTTTCCCTAAAGATTCTTCAATTTTTCCCGGCTGGGGTCCGTGGGGCAATCCCATTGGATGAAAGGTTATAGAACCTTCTTCCATACCTGTTCTGCTCATGAAATTCCCTTTTACATAATATAGGATTTCATCTGAATCCACATTGCTGTGAGCGTAAGGCGCCGGGACAGATTCCGGATGATAATCGAATAATCGTGGAACAAAAGAACAAATAACCATCCCCTGAGTTTGAAATGTCTGATGCACAGGGGGAGGTTGATGAACCTTCCCTGTAATAGGCATGAAATCATTAATATTGAAAACCCAAGGATAATAAAATCCATCCCATCCAATTAAATCACAAGGATTGTATTCGTATTTGTATGACTGGATTCCGGTTTTAAATTTTACATTTACTATAATATTTTTATCTTCAGCAGGGTCAGTAAATATCGGTGTGCGAATATCCCGTTCGCTATAAGGTGAATGTTCAAGAAGCTGTCCATTTCGATTTCTATATCTGTTTGGAGTCTCAATTGGACCTGATGACTCAATAATAAACTGATACATTTTCTCTAAAACTTCAATTTTCCAAATAACTCCGCGGGGGATTACGATATAATCGCCCTCTCCAATAGAAAGACTCCCAAAATTGGATTGTAGTTTCCCTTTTCCAGAATGAATAAAAATGACCTCATCAAAATGACCGTTTCGATAATAGTTAATCATTGATTTGGTCACGTGGGCTTTGGATAAAATAACATCGTTATTGTAAAACAGCGGAATTCTTGACTTAATTCCATCATCAATTGAATTCAATGAATGAGTTTTTAAATGATGATGACGATGTTCAACCTCCCATTTTTCTAAATTGATTGGTTGAAATTCACCAAGTTTCACTAAAGCAGTTGGCGGATTTAAATGATAAACATTGGAATAGATTGAACTGAACCCGTCTCGGCTGATCAGCTCTTCCCAAAACAAATTTCCTTTTTCATCTCTGAATTGGATGTGTCGTTTTCTGGGGAGTTTCCCTTGATGTTGATAAAAGGGCATTTTATAACTAAACTATTTTATTTTCCAACACACCAAGCTTTTCCACTTCCATTCTTACAACATCACCTTTTTTTATCCAACCGCCCACATTTTCAGGTCGTAATTCCAGGATACACCCTGTTCCAACTGTTCCGGAACCTATATAATCTCCCGCAACCAAATTGGTGTTCATGCTTGCCCGTTCAATCATGGATGTAAATGGATGATATAAGTCGTTTGTGTTTCCATCAGAAACTAGTTTTCCATTTACATGGCAGGTCATTCTCAAATGAAGTTTTCCGTTTTCATCCCAGTCATTTTCAAGTTCATCAAGTGTTATCATACATGGTCCAAAACTTGTAGCAAAATCTTTTCCTTTTGCAGGACCGAGACTCAACGCCATTTCTTCTCTTTGTAAATCCCTGGCAGACCAATCATTACAGATTGTATATCCTGCGATGAGATTGTCGGCTCCATCCTTTTTCACGTTTCTTCCTCCATTGGCAATGATGATGGCAAATTCCAACTCAAAGTCCAGTTCATTTGTATTTTGAGGAAAAGGAATTTCTTCACCGTGCCCATACAATGCATTTGGATTGGAAAAATAAAATATGGGCAACCGAAACCAATCTGGATGCATATCCAAACCACGCAATTTTCGGGCTGCTCTCACATGCTGTTCGAACGCATAAAAATCCCTGAAAGAAGGTGGATTTGTCACAGGTGGAAGCAATTGTACATTATCAATATTTAAGGAAATATTTTTATTCTTTAAATCTTCCTTTTCAAAATTCTTCATTTTATTTTGAATTTCTTGAAAAAGTTGAAAATTTGTATCCCAATTTGAAAGAGATTCCATTAATGTGTCAGGAATCTGTAAATAATTATTACTTTTATTATCTTCATTTAAAAACTGAATTGTACGTTGAATATCAATTATCCTATCACCGGAAATATATCCAAATCTGTTTTCGTTTAAATTATTGGTTTTGTATGTAACAAATTTCATGATTAATTATAGCAGATTAGAGATTCCCTCTAAGCCGCTGTTCCCTTTCTATTGATTCGAACAATGCTTTAAAATTTCCTTTCCCGAAGCTATTGGACCCTTTTCTTTGAATAATTTCGTAAAACAAAGTAGGTCTATCCTGTACAGGTTTGGTGAAGATCTGAAGCATATATCCATTTTCATCTTTGTCAAGGAGGATTCCCAACTCTTTCAATATACTAATATCTTCGTCAATCTCACCAATTCGTTCTGTAAGAGAGTCATAATATGTGTTCGGAGTTGGTAAAAACTCAACTCCATTTGACTTCAATTTTTTTACTGTTCCAATTATATCTTTTGTTGACATAGCAATATGCTGAATCCCGGCATTTTTATAATAATCAATGAATTCCTGTATTTGGGATTTTTTCAGTCCAGATGCCGGTTCGTTTATAGGCATTTTAATAATTTCATTATCATTTGCCATAACGATGGATCTTAAAGCAGAATAATCCGTATTTATGTCCTTGTCATCCACAGTCCAAAAACGATGCCATCCAAAAACATTTTCATAGAAATCACAAATACTTTTCATTTCTCCGTCAGGCTGATTTCCAACAATATGATCAATATGGACTAATCCTGTTGGCTCTGCTACCAGTTCCTTGGGATCATACATTGAATATCCGGGAAGAAATGCTCCATGGTATTTGTTTCTCTCCACAAAAGTATGGGTAGTTTCACCAAAAGATTGAACTGTGGAAAGTACAGCTTCTCCATGATCATCTTTTACCAGAGTCGGTTTTTGAACACTTACAGCGCCTTTTGATGTTGTTTCTTTCCAGGCTGATTCAGCATCATCCACTGTAAACGACACATTTTTTACTCCATCTCCATGCTTATTAATGTGGTCACCAATTGGAGAATTATCTTCTAACGGTGAGGTGATTACATATCTGATTTTATTTTGTTTTAATACATAACTGACCCTATCACGAGAATCTGTTTCAAGTCCCTGGTAAGCAATGGGTTGAAATCCGAATGCAGTTCGGTAAAAGTGAGTAGCCTGTTTTGCATTACTTACATACAATTCACAGTGATCAAACCCTGATATTTTATATGAATTCATTTTTTCAAAAATTATATTAGAGCTGTTAAACTCTGAATAAACTGTTCATTTTCTGTTTTCAACCCGATGGATATTCTCAAACAGTCAGGCCACCCGAAACTGTTCAGGGGTCTCACAATAATTCCATTATCAAGCAATTTATTTGCGATGGATTGAGCTTGTTCAGCCGAACTCCATACTGTGGTTACAAAATTAGCAACTGAGGGTACAGTTTTCACATTTAATTTAGATAATTTTTCATATACATAGTTCATCCCTTCCCGGTTCAGCTTCAAAGATTTTTCAAGGAATTGATTGTCTTCTAACGCAGAGAATCCGGCAACTTGTGCCAGAAACGAGGGCTCAAACGGGGCCTTTACTTTCATTAAATTTTGGATGAGGGATTCATGTGCGAAACCATAACCTATTCTCACACCAGCTAAACCGTAAACCTTTGAAAATGTTCTTAATGTGATCACATTATCATATCTGTAAGTCATGGAATCGGGATAATCTTTTTCTTCCTGGGCAAACTCAAAATAAGCTTCGTCTAAAATGATAAGCACCCTTTCCGGAACATCCTTATAAAATTCATCAAATTCACTTTTGGTAATGAATGTCCCCATGGGATTATCAGGGTTTGCAATGTATATAATTTTTGTATAATCATTAATTTTTTTCGCCATGGATTTAAGGTTATATCGGTAGTTTTTCATTGGAACCCAGTGAATTTTCTTTCCTGAAGCATTCGCTAAAACCCGAAAACCGATAAATGAGTTTTTTGCGGTTATGATTTCATCATCCTGAAGTAAAAATGTTCGCATGATAGTGGACATTATGCCTTCACTGCCGGCTCCAAGAACGACATTCCCAATTTTCAAATTGAATTTTTTACTTAATATTTTTCTTAGATTAAATCCACCTGCGTCCGGATATCGGTGACTTAATTTTACTGCTTTTTTAATTGCATCAATGGCTAAAGGTGAAGGGCCAAGGGAATTTTCATTGGAAGCCAGTTTGATGACTTTATCTACACCTAATTCACGTTGAACTTCCTCAATGGGTTTGCCGGGAGTATAATTCGCAAGTGTATTTATGTAGGATGGCACTAAAGGCATAATTGTATAAAAAATTATCAGCCTAAATTTAGGAATGAATTTGTGAAGGGTAATATTTTTTCCGGAATTATAATACGCTGAAAATAGGTAAATTGTTTTTTCGTTTTTGAATGGATAGAAAATGCAATATATTTCCACCCCTTAAAAATGTATAATTGAAGGAAAAAATGGCCCCAAACAGATTAAGCGAAAGAAGAAAAGGAGACAGAAGAAAAATTAATATACCCGTTTCTGTTGACAGAAGAAAAGGAGATCGTCGTGACGGTGCAGAAAGAAGAAACGGGGATTGATTATTGACCAAAGTAAAAACCCTAAATAAACTTAGGTATTTTACTTTTTACCTAATATCCAGTTTTTAAAATCTTCATACAAGTTCGAAATTTGAACTGATTCCCCCTTTTTTGTCATGAAAGATTGAAGCCTTTTCGGTATTTCTACATTAGTATTTAAAGTTGGTTTAACAACATCCAAAAACTTTGCGGGATGTGCTGTTCCCAAACAAATTCCTGCAGACTCAGGATGTGACCTTAAATAACCTTTAAACCCCAAATATCCCACCGCTCCATGTGGATCAACTATATAATTAAATTTTGAATACATTTCTTTCATAGCTGATTTAGTTTCAGCATCTGTAAAATAAAAACCATCGATTTTATCCTTAGCTTTTTCAAAGGAATGATCAAATAAATCAAGGATGCGATCGAAATTACTGGGATTCCCAACATCCATAGCATTTGAAATAGTCTGAAAAGAAGAAGCAGGGGAAAATATTCCCGTTCTTAAATATTCAGGGACAACCTTATTTATATTTGTTGAAGCGATAAACTTATTAACCGGAAGTCCCATTTCCATTGCGATTATACCGGCAGTTAAATTACCGAAATTTCCCGAAGGGACAGAAAAAACTAAATCTTTATTTTCTTTAAAACGGGAATATGCGTAAACATAATAAAATATCTGTGGAATCAGCCGCCCGACATTGATGGAATTTGCAGAAGTAAGACGAAGTATCTTATTTAAATCTTCATCAAGAAAAGTAGTTTTCACTAATTTTTGACAATCATCAAAACTTCCATCCACTTCGAATGCTGTAATGTTTTTCCCAAGAGTTGTGAATTGTTGTTCCTGAATTTTACTCACTCGATTTTTTGGGTATAGAACCAAAACTTTAATTCCTTCAATACCAAGGAAACTGTTGGCGATTGCACTGCCCGTATCTCCTGATGTTGCGACTAAAATATGAAGAGGCTTCGATGTGTCTTTAACAAAATATCCCATGAGTTGAGCCATAAATCGTGCCCCAAAATCCTTAAATGCCAAAGTGGGCCCATGCCATAACTCAAGAATGTAAAAGTTTGCACCCAGTTTTAAGAGAGGTGCATCGAAGTTAATTGATTTTTCAACAATTTTTTTTAATTTGGATGACTCAATGTCATTCGAAAGAAAAAGAGAAGCAATGTAATAACTAATTTCCTGAAATGAAAGATAAGGCAGTTTTTTAAAGAAGTTATCTTCGATTTTGGGGATAACTTCCGGCATATAAAGTCCTTCATCTGGAGCAAGACTTTTGAACAAAGCTTTCTGCAATGATACTTTATATGAAGGATCTTTTGTGCTGTAATATTTCAAACTGGGTGAATAAAAAATCCGAAAAAATTATGATTAATCCAGAATTTTTGGAGGGAAAGAATGGATGGGAGCAATATACAATTTACTATCAAGTCCGACATTTTGGAATGCAGTAACCATCCCATTCCCGACTGCAATTGCTTTTTCTTTCGAATCAGACAGTGCAAATATAGAAGGACCCGAACCGGAAATCCCACATCCGATAGCACCGTTATCCATGGCAGATTGATGTACGGATTCATAACCGGGTATGAGATTGGACCGTACTGGCTCTGCGAATAAATCTACCATTGATCTTCCCATTAATTCAAAATTGTTTTCATAAAGACCTGAAATAAATCCTGAAAAGTTCCCGGATTGCATGATGGCAGTTGAAAGAGGAATTTGCTCAGGGAGTAATTCTCTTGCTTCCCTTGTATTTACAATATAATCAGGCAGAACATTAATACTTATCAGATTTTTTGGTACGGGTAATTTTATAATGTCCAATGGATCATAACTTCGCACCAGAATGAATCCACCCAGTAAAGCAGGAGCTACATTGTCAGCGTGAACAGTCCCGGAGGAAACGATTTCCCCATTCATACAGTGAACCATTAATTCTTCAGTTTTCAATGGCGAACCCAGAAGTTTGTTTGCTCCGAAAACTGCCCCAACGGCACTGGAAGCGCTGGAACCAAGTCCACTGCCGGGATGAATTCCTTTTTCAATATGCACGTTAAATCCTTGGTCGAGTTTTAAACTTTCTAACAGAGATAGAATTGATTTTCCTGCGGTATTTTGTTCAGGATTGGTTGGGATGGACTCTGCTTTTAAACCAGAGAGAGTAATTTCAATCCCGCTGGTTTCCTTTTTTGTAATGGTTACATTATCAGCGGGATCAGGAATTGCATATCCTAAACAATCAAATCCGCAACATACGTTTGATACAGTTGCAGTAGTCCGAATTTTAATTGAATCTATTGTCATGAATGTATCCTTGTTTTACGAGTAATTCTGCCATTAGTATTGCTCCTCCTGCAGCTCCTCTGACAATATTATGTGATAAAGAAATAAATCGAACATCAAATATTTTGTTTTTTTCTAATCGTCCTACTGAAACAGCCATTCCATTTTCCACATCTTTGTCTAATTTTGGCTGGGGTCGCTTTTTATCGTCAAGATAAATGATTGGAAAATGAGGAGCAGAGGGTAAATTCATTATCTGTGGTTCACCTCTGAATTCACTCCAAATTGAAGCTATTTTTTCTATATCAGGCTTAGATTTTTTGAAATTAATGTGAACAACAGCCGTATGTCCATCCACCACAGGAACACGGGTACAAACAGCAGATATTTTCGGGTTGTCAGCATGTTTGATTCCATCATTGGTGATTTGTCCTAAAATTTTTAAGGGTTCGGTTTGTGTTTTTTCTTCTTCGCCTTTAATAAATGGAATAACATTATTTTGCATCTCCAAAGAAGTAATTCCTTTTATCCCAGCCCCGGACAATGCCTGTAAAGTTGTAACCAGCACATCTTTAATAGGGAAGCCTGCCTCCTCCATTGCCGTTAAAGTCACCAAATAGGATTGAATAGAACAATTGGGTTTTACAGCGACAAATCCTGTTTTTGGAAAATTCCTGTTTTTTTGCTGGAGTGGAATTACATCTGAATGATGAGAGTTAATTTCCGGAATAATCATAGGAACATCAGGGGTCAATCGATTGGCAGAATTGTTGCTGATAACCGGAAATCCGGCTGAGGCATATTTAAATTCTAATGCTTTTGTGTCTTTTTTTTCAGGAAGGTCCATAGCAGAGAAGATACAGGATATACTTTTTGGTATGGAACCAAAATCCTGCGAATCTCGAATGATTAACTGACTGACACTTGATGGAATATCTTCGGGCATATACCATTTATCCTGTACAATTTCTGAATATTTTTTCCCCGCAGATCGATGTGATGCCGCCACATCAATAACATTAAACCAAGGATGATCATTCAGCAGTCGCAGATAATTTTGCCCGACCATTCCCGTAGCCCCCAAAACGCTTACATTTATTTTATTGATCATCTAATTTGAATTTAAACAAGTTTGAATATCAGACAAAACCCCAGCTGCGGTTACACTTGCTCCGGCTCCGTGCCCTTTGATGATTAAAGGTTGATTGTTGTAACGATTTGTCTTGAAAATGAAAATATTTTCACTTCCTTCCAATGTGGAAAACGGATGTTGTTTTTCAGTTTTCATTAAAGAAACACCTGCATGTTTACCATCAAACTTTCCAACATATCGTAACAATTTTCCATTGCTTAAGGCATTTTCTAATCTTGATTTCATCTCGCCGTCGAATTTAGATAAATGTGTAATAAAATCCTCAATTGATTTTAATTTGTCACTTCCTTCAGGCAAAAGAGTTTCGATTTGTATATTGCTTAATGCTAACTCAAACCCTGTTTCCCGAACAAGAATTAATAGTTTTCTGGCGACATCCATCCCGCTCAAATCATTTCTTGGGTCAGGTTCTGTGTATCCTTTTTCCCAAGCCTTTCTTACCAGTTCAGAAAAAGGAATTTCCGGAGTAATCGTATTGAATAAATAACTTAAAGTCCCTGAGAAAATACCTTCAATACTAATAATTTTATCTCCTGTTTTAATAAGATTTTTCAGAGTGGAAATCACCGGAAGTCCTGCACCTACATTCGTTTCATAATAAAAACCAACATCATGTTTTACGACCGATTTTCTAATTTGATTATAATACTTCTGGTTCATTGTGTTTGCAATTTTGTTAGCGGTAACAATTGAAAAACCACTTTCGATTATTTCATTATATTTTTCTGAAAGTTCTTCGCTTGCAGTACAATCCACAAAGATCTTTTTTAGTTTACTATCTCCTTCCGTTTTTATGAAGGAAAAAAGATCCATTTTTTCTTTAGACTTTGACAATTGTTTTTCAGCTGATTCCGGACTGATTGATTTCTTACTCACAATCATTTTTTTGCTCGAAGCTATCCCTTTTATATTTATTTTATTTGGTTTGATTTGATGAAGTATTTTTAAAAGTTCACTCCCAACAATACCAACCCCTGCTATAAAAATATCCATTCCCAATTCTCGGGGATTAAAAAACTCTTCATGTAGTGCTTTCACCGTTTTTTTCACGTTTTTGTCTTCCACAATAAAGGAAATATTTCGTTCTGAAGATCCTTGTGCAATAGCTACAACATTTATTTTTTCATTTCCCAGTATTCCAAATATTTTACCGGATATCCCCGGCGTATTCCGCATCCCTTCTCCCACAACTGCAACAAGGGAAAGATGTTCTTCAACTTTGACAGCATCTATCATGTGTTTTTTCAGTTCAAAATTAAATTCTTCTTCTAATGTAGTTATGGCTTGAGTGACAACTTTTGGATCAATTGCGAAACAAATGGAATGTTCACTGAAGGTTTGAGATACCAGAATTATGTTGATCTTTTCTTTTGCCAGGGAAGTAAAAATTCTACCAATCAATCCTTTCATTCCGATCATTCCTGCTCCCTGCAGACGAATAAGACTAATATCTGATAAAGAAGATATACCAACAACTTTCTCCTCGTCAATTTTTCGTTCATTTGTGATAAGTGAACCGGGATAATTCGGATTAAATGTATTTTTTATGACTATAGGAATTTTTTTGTGTAGTGCAGGAATCATTGTTGGAGGAAAAATAACTTTTGCACCGGCATGTGCCAATTCCATTGCTTCTTCATAAGTTAAATGGGGAACTGTAGTAGCTTCTGGAACAATGTGTGGATTGGCTGATAAAATTCCATTAACATCAGTCCAAATTTCAATTAAGTCTACATTTAATGCTGCCCCAAAGATTGAAGCGGAATAATCTGACCCACTTCTCCCTAATGTTGTTGTATCTTTTTTTTCTGTTGCACCTAAAAACCCAGTTATGACCTGCAATTTTTCCCGATGTTTGCAATAAGCCCTGATTCGATCATATGATCTTTGGTAATGGACATAAGCATTACCAAAATGGTCGTCAGTTAGAATTACCTCCCTAGCATCAAGCGGTTCTGCAGAGATTCCTATTTCATTGAGAAAATTTGAAATAATACAAACAGAATATAATTCACCATAGGAGGTAATTTTATCTAAACATTTTAGAGATAAACTGCGAGTTTCATAAATTTCTGAAAGATCATTTTTTAATTCCCGGGAAAGAACATTAATAGTAGTTAGTGTTTTATCTGAATTTTCCTGAAATAAATTTTTGATGATTTCAATGTTTTTGTTTTCTAAAGCCAGGAATAATGATTCTATATTTTTTCCATTTGATGCAGATATTGCTAATTTATTCAGCAAATCTGTAATACCTTTAAATGCTGAAACAACAATACTTAGATTTATATTTTCATTCTGTTTTTTAATTATTGTAGATACGTGTTTAATGTTAACTGCATCTGCAATGGAAGACCCCCCAAATTTCAATAATTTTTTTAGCACCGTTTTTTGAATCTGAACTATAAAATCTAATTAATAAGGTTAGTTTGATGTTCGGATATTTCTATTTAAAGTAAAATCCGACTGCAAAATTAGATAACAATACTGATTCAGATTCATTACTGAATTATTAAATGAAAAGAGAAATATCTAAGATTTCTTGTATTACACAGAATTACCAGCCTAAAAAGTTATTAATCAATAAATATTTTGTGTTAAATTTATTAACTCATAAAAGAGTTACGTTTTAGAAATGTATCAGGGAATTTTTTCTTAAATTTAAGGGTGAGCACATAGGTAAATTAATATAAGATAGTAATGAAAAAAATAGAGAAAGAATTGGTTCAGATTTTATCCGAATTTGGTTTTAATGCATCAGTAGGAAAAGCATACATATCCCTTTTAAAAAATAATCCGGCAACCGGTTATGAAATCAGTGCCCGGTCTGGTATCCCCCGCTCTGCAATTTACAACGTATTAAAAAATATGGAATCACAAGGGCTTATAAATTCTGTAGCTCAATCTCCCCGTAAGTACATTCCATTAGCACCCTCATCTCTGGTAGAACATTTGGATCACCTTCATAGCCATAGAATTGAATCATTGACTGAGACACTTGGAGAATTTGATACCAATGATGAATCTTTTGATTTTTGGCATGTGCATGGGTATCAAAATATTTTCTTAAAAATGAAAGAATGTGTCAAAAACTGCAGGGAAAAATTGTTCGTGAATGGGTGGGACAAAGAGTTTGTAAAGTTAAATGGAGAATTGGAGGAAGCAGAAAAAAGAGGTGTGGAAATAACCTTATTTTCATTTAGTAAAATATCGAAAAAGATAGGCGTTACTGTTTCTTATAATTTAGTGGAAAAAGATCTTTTGGAGATTTGGAAACCCAAAATTTTACTAGTTTCTGATCATGAGGTTACTCTTATGGGTGGAGCGGTGGAAGATGAATCAACCCGGGCAATTTGGACACAGAATAAAGCCATTATAGAAATTGCAACAGACCACATTGTTCTTGATATAACTCTTGCCGGTACAAGATTGAATTTTGATTCTACATCTATTGTGCAAAGAGTGATGCGCCGCCCTGAAATTCACTTGAATGAGTTATTAAAATAAAAAAGAATGAGGAGTTGATATTATGGCTGATCCGAAAAGTCCAGGCAAACCAATAAAATTTCAAGTTGGTGATACGGTTTTTTATAAAGAACATGACTGGAAAATAGCGGAGGTTCGGGGAAAACACCTCACACTGTATCGTGATAGAATAGATGGACAATCGGAAACAGAGAGAATCAGTTCGGAAGAATTAAGAAAAGCATTATTGAAATAATTCCTTCGAATTATACTGAATCTATTTCTATTCATTAGTTTTTTTAACCACCTAAATTAACATTTAAATCCTTGTTTGAATCGTCATTCGTTAAACATCAAAATGAAAAATTTATGAACCATTTCGTACCGGAAAGTGGTATTTTGCTTCATCTGACTTCCCTGCCGGGGAAATATGGGATTGGAGAATTAGGGAAGGAAGCAAAAAAATTTGTTGATTGTCTTAATAAAATGAGTCAAAGTCTTTGGCAAATTCTTCCAGCAGGACATCCGGGACATACTCATTCACCATACGACCTCCTTTCATCATTTGCAGGGAATCCCCTTTTAATCAGCCTGGATACCCTTGTACAGGATGGTTACCTGAAAAAGGTAAATTTGCCTGATCAGTTGAGGCAGGAAAACCATCTGATTGATTTCGATTCCTTGATTCCCCTCAAAATGGACATTCTCAAAAGTGCTGCGGAATTATTTATAAATCATGCATCGGGGAAAGACAAAATATTGTATGAAAAATTTTGTGAAGAGAATTATCATTGGCTGAATGATTATTCATTATTTCTTACTTTGAAAGTATTACACCAGGGGAAAAGCTGGATCCATTGGAGCAGTCCTTTTAAAAAGCGGGAAGAGGAAGCATTAAGTAAAATAAAGGCTGATTATTTTTCAGAAATTGAGAGAACAAAAGTCATCCAATTTTTATTTCATGATCAATGGGAAAAACTGAAACAATATGCAAATGTGAGAGGAATTAGAATTATAGGTGATTTTCCGTTATACGTTTCTCATGACAGTGCTGAAGTATGGGCAGATCCGGACTTATTTACCCTGAACAGCAACGGGGAAATGACATTCATGTCCGGAGTTCCCCCTTGTTTTTTCAGCGAAACAGGACAACTTTGGGGGCATCCTCTTTATCGATGGAAAGCACATGAGGAATCTCATTTCAGTTGGTGGAAATCCCGGTTAAAAAGGTTGTACGAAATGGTTGACATTGTCCGAATTGACCATTTTAATGGATTCGCTAAATATTGGCAGGTTCCTGCAGGAAGTAAAACAGCTCTTAACGGAAATTGGATGGAGGGTCCCGGAGCAAATATTTTCGAAGAATTATTCAGATTTTTGGGTAATAAAGCTGTGATAGCTGAAGATTTGGGAGAAGCATCTGAAGATGTTGAAAATTTGAAAAGTAAATTTGATTTCCCGGGAATGAAAATTCTTCAATTTGCTTTTAAAAACGGGGGTGATATACTACCTCATGACTATCCTGAAAATTGTGTGGTTTATACCGGAACACATGATAACGATACAACTATTGGATGGTTTCATTCCCAACCGGGAGAAAGGAATACACAATCGAAAAAAGATATTGAAGATGAACGGAAAAAAGCGTTGGATTATCTGAAAACTGACGGAAAAGAAATCCATTGGGACATGATAAATACGGCATTGAGTTCAAAAGCAAACACGGTAATCCTCCCATTACAGGACATACTTGGGCTGGATTCATCTGCACGGATGAATATCCCCGGAACTATTTCTGGAAATTGGCGGTGGCGTTTTAGCTGGGAGATGTTAACGGAGGATAAGATGCTCCGCATGAAACATTTGACAAATAAATACGGACGAATCCGAAGTTGACACCGTTAGAAAACTAATTTATGAATCACAGAAATTACAGCGTTGCATATTTTTCTGCGGAGATTGGAATATCTTCCAGCTTACCCACTTACAGTGGTGGTTTGGGTGTGCTTGCAGGCGATCATATCAAAGCATCCGCAGATGCGGGAGTAGATATGTGTGCTGTTTCACTCCTCTATAAAGAAGGATATTTTAAACAGAGGATTGATGAATCGGGAGTTCAATCCGAGACTTATCCCCGATTTGATCCTGATCCTTTATTGGTACCCCTAAAAGAAAAATTTACTCTTAGATTAAGAGATAGAGATGTATGGATTCAACCTTATGAATATAAATATCGAGGGCTGAAAGGACATGAAATTCCTATTTATTTTCTGGATACCGATTTAAATGAGAATTTTCCCGATGACAAAGCTATAACTTTACGATTGTATTCTGGAGATAAGGATCATCGCATTTTACAGGAAGCTATTTTGGGATTTGGCGGAATTCGTTTACTGGAGCAGTTAGGAATAGAGGATGTAAACACCTATCATTTGAACGAAGGGCATTGTTCTTTTTTAACTCTGGAGCTGTTCAATAAAAAAAAGTGTGAATTAAATATAGTAAAAAACCTGTGTCATTTTACAACTCACACACCTGTCCCTGCAGGGCATGACCATTTTAGTAAAACTAGAGTGGAAAAACTACTGCACGGTCTTATTCCGGAAAATCTTGAATTACCTTCGTTGGTGATGAACAGCAGGTATCACATGACAGAAATGGGATTGCATTTCAGCAGGTCAGCAAACGGAGTTTCTAAACTAAACAGACAGGTGGCTCAAAAACAGTTTCCTGACTGGAAAATTGACCATGTTACCAATGGTGTTTACCATCCCTATTGGACGGGAAAAGATTTCAGGGAAATTTATAATCATTATCTTCCGGGTTGGAAAGAGAACCCAAATAAGCTTTTAGATATAGATAAAATTCCGGATGATGTGTTGTGGAAAACACATCAATCACATAAACATTTTTTATTGGGCTATGCCAATTCCCAGACTCAAAAAGCACTTTCCAATAAGGTTTTGACACTTGGTTTTGCCCGTCGGGCAGCGGAATATAAACGGGCGAGACTCATTTTTTCTGATCCGGAAAGACTGATGAAAATCGGGAAAGGGAAATTACAAATCATTTTCGCCGGGAAAGCCCACCCTAACGATGGAGATGGAAAAGAAATTATTCGACAGTTGGTTTCTCAGTCAAACCGGTTTTTTGGAGATGTAAAAATCATCTATTTAGAAAATTATAATATGTGGCTGGGGAAATTAATAACATCAGGAGTGGATGTGTGGCTAAATACTCCATTACGTCCGAATGAAGCCTCCGGAACCAGCGGAATGAAAGCAGCACTGAATGGAGTCCCTAATTTATCTATCAGAGACGGATGGTGGGCAGAGGCATGTCAGCATGGAGTAAACGGATGGGCAATTGGACGTGAGGAAAATCCTTCAGACAAATCAGATGCAGATTCTCTTTACAAAATTCTTGAGGATGAAGTAATCCCTTCTTATAAAGACAGAAAAAATTGGTTAAGATTCATGAGAAATTCCATTAAAACAAGTGTCCAATTTACTGCTCATAGAATGATTCGTGAATATATGGAGAAATATTATTAAAAAAGTTGAACTGAATCCCACATCCAGTTTTGGGACACAACTTTTAATTTTATTCACATCCGTTTTTATATTTTCCGGTTGTGATTCATCTGAAAATACTGTCATTAATATCTGGCATCAAATGCTGTACGAAAATCGAAAAGCTTTACGGGAGGTGTGTGATAGATATGAAAAATCACACCCTAACATAAAAATAAATCTGACATATAGAGAGACGGAAGAATTGAGATCAAATTTTCAGTCATCGGCAATTGGTGGAAGTGGACCTGAACTTATTTATGGTCCTTCAGATCAGGTTGGCCCCTTTGCAGTTATGGGAATTATAAAACCTCTGGACGATCTTTTTCTGACCACATATTTCGACCAATTTATGTCTAATGCGGTTGTCTGGTTTCAGGAACAAACATGGATGGTGGGTGATGGTGTGGGAAATCACCTGATGCTCATTTATAATAAAGAATTGATTTCAACACCTCCAGAAAATACGGATGAATTGATTCAGATAGGTAAATCCCTAACAAAAGATTTAAATGGAGATGGAACCATTGACCAGTATGGATTGGTGTGGAATTTTACCGAACCTTTTTTCTTTGTTCCCTGGGTCGGAGGATTTGGAGAATGGTTTATTAATGATGACGGTTCGCCAAACCTGGACACTGAATCAACCGGAAATGCATTCGCATTCATTAAATCGCTCCGGGATGAACACAGGATCATTCCGAAAGAGTGTGACTATGAGACTGCAAATGCGCTGTTCAAAACGGGAAGGGCAGCCATGATAATCAATGGGGACTGGAGTTGGGGTGATTACCGTGATAAGGTTGATTTTGGAATTGCTAAACTACCCATGGTTTCTTCTACAGGAGATTTCCCCACACCGTTAGTCAGTACAAAAGGGTATTCCATAAATGTTAATACGACTGGTGAAAAATTAAGACATACGATTGAATTAATGACTTATCTCACCAGCCCCGAAGTCCAGCTTTATTATGTGAAGAGGTTAAATGTTCAACCTTCTTCTTTGGCCGTGCAGTCTTATCCGGAAGTGCAGTCCAACAGTTTGCTTAAACAAAATGCAGATATAATTGAGCATGGCAGACCTATGCCAGTTGTTCCGGAACTTCGTGCCATTTGGGATGCCTTGAGAGGAGAATATCAATCGGTTCTTGCCGGGAAAAAAGATCCTCAGACTGCAGCAGTTGAATCACAAAGGAAAGCCATTGAGCAGATCAAAACAATGAATTTTGTTATAAAACCAGGGATCCAGGGAAAACTTATCAAGGGACTGTTATTTATTTTTATTGTGGTTTTAGGAACGGTTTTTTGGATCAAAAAAAAGATTTACCTGAGTTCATTTCAAGATAATAAATTTGCTTATTTAATGCTTTTACCGGCATTTCTCGGAATCATGTCAGTAATAATATTTCCATTTGGATATAATTTAATTATTTCACTTTCTAATTTTAGTCTGAGGACATTTAGAAATTGGGAGATCATTGGCTTCCATCACTTTGCATCTGTTTTGATGGATGGAAGCTTTTATTCCCTTTTTGGTAAAACCATCATTTGGACTATTGTTAATGTGAGTTTTCATGTGTCTTTAGGTGTGTTTTTAGCCGTCCTGATAAATCGTACACTCCCTGTAAAGAGGACGTTGCGGACCCTTCTAATTATTCCCTGGGCATTACCGCAATATATAGCAGCCCTGACCTGGCGAGGGATGTTTAATCAGGAATACGGATCGATCAACCTGATATTAAATAAAATTTTACACCTGTCTCCCATCCAATGGTTGAGTCAGCCAGTGGAAGCATTTTCTGCATGTATCATTACAAATATCTGGCTTGGGTTTCCTTTTATGATGGTAGTTGCCCTGGGTGGATTGCAATCCATTCCAAAAGAAATGTACGAAGCCTCTCAGGTGGACGGTGCATCTCGATGGCAGCAGTTTTGGAACATCACTCTGCCCATGATAAAACCGGTAATGATACCAGCAGTTATTCTGGGAACGATCTGGACGTTTAACAATATTAATGTGGTCTGGTTGGTGAGTAATGGAGGAGAACCGTCTGACTTAACCCATATATTGGTGAGTTACGTATATAAAGCGGCCTTCAATTTATATCGCTATGGATATGCCGCCGCTTTATCCATGATCATTTTTCTCATACTATCCATTTTCACTTTAACGTTTATGCGAAGATCAAAACTAGAAACTGTTGTCTGAAGCACCATGTCAATAAAAATTGAAACACTTTTAATTTTTTCATTTCTGGTTTTATTTACCTTCGCAATCTTGTATCCTGCTTTAAATATAATTGGAGTTTCTTTACGGATTGATGATGCATTTCAATCCCGTTCACTGGCCTTGTGGACATCGGAATCCAGTTTCAGATCTTATGTTACCCTGTTTCTCGAAACTGATTTTCTTGTCTGGATGAAAAATTCATTTCTGGTAAGTTTTGTTGTTACAGCCACAGGAGTTGTACTGGCATCAACATCGGGATATGCGCTTTCAAGATTTAATTTTATGGGAAAAAGAGCAGTGTTGTCCTCAATACTCATGACACAAATGTTTCCTGCTACAATGCTTCTTCTGCCGTTCTTTATTTTATTAGCAAAGTTGGGACTTATAAATTCCTATCTGGGTTTAATAGTCATTTACTCTTCAACAGCTCTTCCATTTTGCATTTGGCAAATGAAGGGATTTTATGATACAATCCCCGGTGCATTGGAAGAAGCCGCCCGAATGGATGGATGCAGCAGGTTTTCAGCTTTTATAAAAGTGATCCTTCCTGTATCTGCTCCGGCTTTGGTCATCACTGCGCTGTTCAGTTTTATGGCAAGCTGGAGTGAATATGTGGTGGCTGCCATTGTGTTACAGGACCCGGGATTATATACACTTCCGCTGGGGTTAAAATCATTTCAGGCAAGTTTGGCAACCCAATGGGGATTGTATGCCGCCGGTGCTGTGGTGGTAAGCATTCCAGTGACAATTTTATTTATTTCACTTTCCAGATTTTTAGTATCCGGATTGACTGTAGGAAGCGTAAAAGGATAAATATGGCAAGTGTTTCATTAAAGTCTGTTTCAAAATCGTTCGGGGATAATACTATTTTGAAAGGAATTGATCTGGAGGCGAACTCCGGAGAATTTATGGTAATCGTTGGACCATCCGGGTGCGGAAAGTCCACTTTATTGCGGATCATCGCCGGACTTGAAACACCGGATAATGGTGATGTGATCATAGATGGAGAAAGGAAAAACGATACAGATCCGGCAAAAAGGGGGGTTGCAATGGTTTTTCAAAATTATGCGCTGTATCCCACCATGACGGTTTATGAAAATCTGGCGTTCAGCCAGAGAATACGGAAAAGGAGCATTTCTGAAATTGAAAAACGGGTAATGGAATCGGCTGAGATGTTGAAAATCGGTGAACTTTTAGACAGAAAGCCTAAAGAATTATCCGGTGGACAACGACAACGGGTTGCACTTGGCAGAGCGCTGGTCCGAAAACCAAAAGTTTTTCTCTTCGATGAACCTCTTTCCAATTTGGATGCAAAACTCAGGCAGGAAATGAGGCTGGAGATCAAAAAGCTCCACACCCAACTGGGCACAACAATGATTTATGTGACTCACGATCAGACAGAGGCCATGACCATGGCCGACCGGATCTGTCTTATGAATGATGGAAACATTGAACAAATTGGAACACCGGAAGAATTATATAATAAACCGGCAAACACCTTTGTTTCCACTTTCATCGGAATGCCCTCCATTAATTTAATTGATGGAGAAGTGTGTACGGAAAATGGAAGCACTTTTTTTAAAAGTGACGGTGTGAAAATAAATTTGGACAAAATGAAGAACATTGCATTGTTCAAAGATTTGGATAAGCAGGTAATTTTGGGAATAAGGCCTGAAGATTTACATGATAATTATTTTGCAGAACTCAAAGACCCGGAGAATACTATTAAATGCACAGTGGATTTAGTGGAAAACCTGGGTTCGGTGGCGCTGGTACATTCCCATTCCGGATATACACATTTATCAGCATCCTTAAAAACGGGGAGAACAATCCACTCCGGTGATTCCATTGACCTAATCGCTGATGTGAATTCACTCCATTTTTTTAATAGGGAAACAAAAGAAAGGATAAACCTTTTTTAGTTTTCTTTTAATCTCAAAATATTTTGTTTTGTAAAAAATAAGTTTATTATTATCTTTTTGCCGATGGAATTAGTTAAATTAACAAATTATCTTGTTAAAAAGGTTTAGGAGACTATTAATATGAAGAAAAACTTTATTAAAATGTTATTACTATTACTTTTAGTAAATATTATTTCTGCTTGGACAATACAGGGGAGGTGGTCTGATGGTGGTTCTTGGGTGACCATCGCGACCCTACAAACTAATGGGAATAAACGTTCAGCATATTTTAAAGCTACGGGCACATATTTGGAATTTAAGTTTAATGATGGAGGAAGTGGTTGGTATGGTGACGATGGAGTTACATCAAGTACAAACAATGGTATATCATATTGGTACGGTAATGTAGGCAGTTCTGAAGGTAATGCAACAATAAGTTCTGGAATTACAAGTGGGGATTATTATTTAATAGCTTTTAACGGTGATAACAGTGATTTTTGGACACTTGAACATATTAAAGATTTTGAATGTCGTGTAAAACACGATGTAGATGGGTCCCCGGGTACAACTGATTATACACTTACACAAAGTGGTGCAAATTGGCTATTAAATTCGGCATTTACTGTTTCTACCAGTAGTCAAAAATGGCAATTTAGATTTTTACCAAATGGTTATGTAGCTTCTAATTTTGATCAAAGTGGTGGTTTTAAAGTTGCAATAGTTGATACTTGGGTGCACGATGGTACTGGGTATATCGCTAATGATCAAGATCATTGGATTGAATGGGATAGTATACCAACAGGCACGTACAATGTAGCTGTTCAATTAACAGGGACATCAAACTTGTACGAAATACAAACGACTGATTTATCTCTTCCCGTTGAGCTCACCTCTTTCACTGCCATTCCGCTGAAAGGTGCCACACAATTGAGTTGGGTTACAGAATCTGAAATTGACAATTTAGGGTTTCTGCTTGATCGTTCACTTAGCCCAAATTCCGGTTTTGAAACTATTGCCGATTATCGGTTCGTTCCTGAGCTTCAAGGTCAGGGAAGTGTTACCTACCGTACGGATTATTCCTACACAGACAAAGAAGTTATCCCCGGCACAAAATATTTTTATGTACTGAGCGATGTAACCGGAAATCCAGAACACGGAGAGCCGGTGACCCGCCACACGGATAAAATGGTAAACGCAACTCCCCTTTGGGCAGATCCGGAAACAGGGATTCTTAGGGATTTTCGGTTATTGAAAGTATATCCGAACCCGTTTAATCCGGTTGCATCAATTTCTTATGCATCAGATGTTGATGGTATCGTACAAGTGGACATTGTTGACATGAATGGAAATGTCGTAAGGTCTCTTATAAATGACTACCATTCAGCAGGCTCTTATGAACTTGATTGGGCACCCCATGAATTATCTGCCGGGGTATATTTCTGCAGGATGATTTCAGCGGAGTATCAGGTAACACGTAAAATTATCTATCTGAAATAAGCGGAAAATAAGTTAGCGCTACCGGGTTTTAAAAAAAAATGCTCTTATGTGCTCTACGTCACAGACAACATGTAAAAAGTTGATGTAACTTTGTATGGGAGTCAGAGCTCTCCTTGGTTTAAGATAATTCACTACACAATCCTCTTACCAGCTCTGGCTCCCATTTTATTTAAACTCCCTTATAAATTTTCCACGAATTAATTTTATTTTTGATTATCAATTGCATTAATTAAATGAAAGTTGCCTTACTCACAAATGAAATGCCTCCAATCGTCTATGGAGGAGTGGCTACATGGATTCTTAATTTTATAGAAATTTTTAAGAATGATCCGGATATTGAAATTATCCCTGTGTTTCTTGCTCAACTTGATGAACCGCCTGAAGATTTTCCAATTCGTTACCCGGGGATTCGGATTATCCATGGACCCGATGATATTTCCTCCGCATTTTCTGATTTTGATGCCTGTATCAATAATTTGTGGGTTGCCTTTGATACGACAAAAACAATTAAGGAACTATTTTCAGACCGGCTTCTCATTACTGTCTGTCATTCACTGATTCGTATGGAACACCTGACCAATATGGGTGGTCCCATTACAAAAAATTTCTTTGAGCAGGAAATAACATTCCAATATTCGGATGTAGTGGTGCTCATCAGTAATTCTGAACTTGAACATTATAAGTCATTTGGATATGATAAATATGCGGCTAATCCTAAGGTGATTTACAACAGTTACACACCCAAATTTGATTCATCACCATGGAGACCCAATTATGCATCCAATGATATTGGATATATCGGTCGTCATGTTCCAAGGAAAAGACCTGACCTCCCTATTGAAGCAATAGAACGTTCGAAACGTAAAGACGTACGGGTTTTTAATATGGGCGTGGATTACAGGGCACAAAGCGGGAATCCGTTTTGGGATGAAATGGGGAGAAAACATCCGGAGCAATTGGTCATTATTCCATTCAGTTCCAATAAGGAGACAGTGAATTTCTATTGGAACAGCATTGGGGCAAATTGCATCACCGGTATTTACGAACCTTTTGGATATACTATGTGTGAAACGTTAGACCGGAGAGTACCTGCAATCGTTCAGAATATTGGCGGACCGTCTGAAATAGCGATTTCAGTCAAAGATTCTATTTTTGAGTATGAAGTGGATATGGATTTTGAAAAAGATAAAGATAATTTTTTAAAAGCCGTGAACATTTTTTGGAAATCAACTCCTGAGGAAAGACAAACAATGGCAGAAAATGCCCGAACTGCGTTAGATGAATTTCGACCGGAGGTGATAAAAGAGGCATGGAAAAAACTTTTAATTGAAACTAAACCCCGTTCAGTTCAACAATTGGATCCCAGTCATAAAATTAAGACCACAGGGGAGAAGTCTTATGGGAATTAGTTTGGATTGTACTAATTTCCCTTTTTTATAAGAATAATCCCGCTTGTTGGAGGTAAAGATACTATTTCGAAAAGTGTTCGTTCGCCTTCAAGATCAATTCTTTCGCCATCTGCAAGGACATGCCATTCTCCTTTCGGTAAATTGAGTTTTAAAGATTTTTTGTAGTCTCCATTCATTGCAACAAAAATATTTTTATTCAAAGTATATGCTACTGCGATTTTATTATCTAATTCAATAAACTCATAATCCTCCGGATTGCTATGCCGGAATTCAGGATAACTTTGCCTGATTTGGATTAATCCTTTGTAATAGTCCACCAGATTCTTATTCATCTCCTTTTCGTCCCAGTTGAGCCAGTTGGTTTCGTTATCTTTCTCGTAAGAATTGTGATCAATTTGTCCAATCTTTTTATCTGGGATGTGTGTTTCAGCAATGATTTTACTTCTTGCCCATTCCTGTCCTTCATGTATGAACACAATACCCTGACTGGTAAAAAGAAACAGTGCACCCAATTTATTCATGTCCAGTAATTTTCCCGTGACAATTACATGAGACGACATATCAGAGATGACTTCATGTTCTTCAATGAATTCACCCGTGATCCGAAGCCTGTCTCCAAAGGTATGGTTGTCATGACATTCCAGATAATTTACACTATGAGCAGGAGTCAGGTATTGACCACCGTAGTCTTTTCTGGACCCTAAAATGTAACGTTTTATTGTCTCGACATTTTCATTTTTTTCCCAGGTTCCCAGTAGAAACCCCTTATCCTTCAAATCAAAAATACTACCTTTCAACCCATCCCTGAATTTGTCATTGAAGGAAGCCCAACCCATTTTTGAAAATCCCTTAGGGTCATATCCATCTCCCCAGGGTTCAGCCAGAATTATGACGTCTGGGTTAATCTGACGTAATTCATCAATAATTCGCTGACGTGTTTCTGCATCAATAAGATTACCAAGGTCAAACCGGAATCCGTCAATGTGATATTCTGTCATCCAGTATATTACACTTTCCAGAATCAATTGACTCATGGAAGGATCTTCAGATCTGGTATCGTTTCCACAGCCGCTTTTTGATAAATAACTACCATCTTCTTTCAGACGAAAGTACATTTCCCGGTCAATGTATTTCAGAGGATGGTAGTCGTAATTCGATACATGATTGTACACCACGTCCATTATCACGGCTATTCCTTCCCGATGGAAGGCTTTCACCATGTCCTTGAACTCCCGGACTGCCCTACCGTCCGTTCCATTCCATTCCCCTGGTTCATTGGTGCCATCACTGGCATAATAAGTTTCAGGAGCAAAAAAGAAAGTGGTCATGTAACCCCAATGATTTTTGGCATAAGGATTCCAAGTATTGAAAACGTCCGCTGATTTGTTTTTGTATGGAACTTCAAAATTGGCAAAATCCTGAACTGGTAGTATCTGGACTGCATTTACTCCCATATTTTTCAAGTGGGTAATTCCACCTATTTGATTAGGGTCAATAAGACCCAAATAAGTACCGGGGTTTTTTGAGCCTGAACTGGGATGAGAGGTCATATCTCGAATATGCAATTCATAAATGATAAGATCTCGAGGATCAATTTTCATCCAACTATCATTTTCCCAATTGTAAGATGTGTCAATGATTAAAGACTTTGCTACATGTTTATATGTATTTTGAGTAACAGAAGCCAACGAATAGGGATCAGCGAAAATTACTTGTGGATCGTTTCCCAAATAATCCCCTTCCAAACGATAGCCATACAAAGTTCCGTAACCTGCTTGTGTTGTTGTGTAAGTCCAATCACCATTTGCTAATTTTTTCATGAGAATTTCTTCACCTTTTTCATTCTTGGGATTTTCAAACAATACAAGTAATGCCTTTTCCGCTTTTGGAGCTTTTAACTTGAAAGTGGTTTTATTCCCCTTAACAAAAGTTCCATAGGAGAGGTGGAAAGTATAGCTGTCACTGCAATCTGTCATGATAAAGGACGCACACATAAGTAAAAATGAGTTGCATAGGAATTTAGTTGATCCAATCAATTTGATATAATGAAATTTATGTGAAAAACTTTTTATTACGTCATTAAATTTAGGATATGTTCCATCAAGAATACATTCGAAAACTACTTTTAATTTGTATCTCCATTTTTATAACTGGATGCAGTATTGAAAAACCAAAACAGTTTTTTCATACAGTCCCAACACTTTCAATTAAAAAAGGTATAACCAAAGGATTCGATCTATCGGTATATAAATCGGATCCTGACATAGATATCTATATTGAATTTCACCCAGATGTCATCCTTCAATTTAATTCGTTAAACGACAGTTTATTTATTACACCTAAAGATTCAATTGACGGTTTAATTCTCATACCGGGTTTTTACGGAGATGATCCTTTTAAACTATTGGTCCGTGTGGAACCTGCGTTAAACCACACCTTTACATATATTCCTCAAGATTTAAATATTCCTGTGTCGATAATGGGAAATTTTAATGATTGGTCAAGAACGAGTCACCCTCTTATTGACGATAATAATGATGGGATTTTTGAAATTACAATGAATCTCAATCCGGAAAAGTATGAATATAAATTTGTGGTTGAAAATACAGAAATTTTAGATCCGGAAAATGAAAACGTGATTTCAAATAATATGGGAGGCTGGAATTCTGTATTAGATTTATCTGATTTTAAAGAATCACCAGCAGGACAATGGATTAAAAAGAGTCACC
This sequence comes from uncultured bacterium, assembly GCA_964518835.1. Classification (GTDB taxonomy): domain Bacteria; phylum Fidelibacterota; class Marinisomatia; order Marinisomatales; family AB-629-J13; genus AB-629-J13. Next base: position 2,142 of record CAZFKU010000006.1, on the reverse strand, counting down.
ATGGAAATTATTTAACATTTACTTTTTTAACGTCTGATGATGTTTTGCCTATGAACACCATGACATTCTGGAACAATACTCCTCTCCACCCGGATGTTGTAGATCCTAAGGACAATGGTGATGTAACGGTAAATATAAACAACCTCAAAACCGGTCTTTTAAGAATTACGGGATTAGACAGTCAGGGAAGGATCATCAGGGAAAACCAAACATTAATTGAGAATGGGTTTCCATTAAACCTAAAGAATAATTCAGATGATTGGCATTTTAAAACGATTTATAGTTTAATGATAGACAGATTTTTTGATGGAGATACATCCAATACAAAAATGATCGGTGGGGGGACACACCCTCTTGCTGATTTCTATGGTGGAGATATAAAGGGAATTATTCAAAAACTTGAGGATGGGTACTTTACAGAGCTGGGAATTTCTGCTTTGTGGTTGTCTCCATTTCAGGCACAACCAAACCGAGCATTTAAAGAATGGAATCCACCTTACAGAATCTATAGTGGATATCATGGATATTGGCCAGTAGCCTCTAGAGAAGTTGATAAAAGATTTGGCTCAAAAAAGGATCTTAAACTATTAATTCAAAGTGCGCATTCACAAAATATAAACGTCCTAAGTGATTTTGTTAGTAACCATGTTCATGAAAATCACCCATATTATAAAAATAATAAAGAGTGGTTTGGAAATGTAGAATTACCGGATGGCTCTATGAATATCCGCCGGTGGGATGGAGAAACCCGCCTTACTACATGGTTTGAACCATTTTTACCATCTTTTGATTATTCAAATCCTGACGCAATTGATGCCGTAGTCTCAGATGCAATATGGTGGATGGAGGAATTTAATTTGGACGGATTTAGACAAGATGCAGTAAAACATGTTCCTCATACTTTTTGGAGAAAGTTAACATATGAATTAAAAAAGAATTTCCCCAATAAAGATTTTTATCAAATTGGTGAAACTTTCGGTTCAGACGAATTGATTTTAAGTTACATTAACTCAAATGAATTGGATGCCCAATTCAATTTTGATATTTATTTTAGTGCCAGAAACGTATTTGCATCTGACGATGGAGATATGGATTTTTTGAATGAAACGGTCAAAAATAATTTAAAGAAATATCAACCAATAAATTTAATGGGAACTATCACATCAAGTCATGATCAAGTACGTTTTATTTCAATCGCTGATAAACAAATGACATTCAGCGGGAATGGTACAGAAAGGGCGTTTTCAAATCCACCTGAATATATTGAAAATTTATCCAGTTATCAAAAATTAGCAAATTTTTCAGCATTTAATTTTTCTATGCCAGGGATTCCAATTGTGTATTACGGTGAAGAATTGGGACTTCCCGGAGCAGGAGACCCGGACAATCGAAGACCAATGAAATTTGGAAAGGAGCTAACATCCACCGAATCTATGTTGCGGGAAACAGTCTCAAATTTAGCACATTTTAGAAAAAAGTACACTGCCTTGTCTGTTGGCGATTTTTATTCAGTTTATGCAGATGGTCCAATATGGGTATACCTTAAGATATATTTTGGTGAAATAATTATGGTAGCACTGAACCAAAGTGATAAGAGGCAATCCGTTTCTTTTGAAAACCCAATTCAAGTATTAAGTTGGAGAAGATTGAAAAATGATATCCCTATTTCATTGGAAGGAAATAATACCATCCTGCATTTACAACCTTATAGTTTTGGGTATTTTTTAGGAGAGTAAATCTTTAGAAAGATTAATGCAATTTTAGTCATTCTCATCATTTATTAAATTCTCTTTCTGCAAAATGAAAAGTGAAAACATTATGATGATTTTGGAAAGGAATGTATTTTGTGAAACTTCAAAATACGGAAAAACTATATACTCAAAAAACTATATTGTTAAAATAGTATTATTGAAAGCATTTTTTTGTGTTAAAACGATAAAAGATTATCTATGAGTTCTGCTACTTTTTCCGCATTAGGCAGATACCTTTTCTCCAATTCTGAATTCAAAGGAATAGCTGGTACATTCTCTGCCCCTATAACAGTAACTGGTGCATCTAAATACTGGAAACATGCTTCTTGAATTCTGCCGGCTAATGCCTGGGCAAAGGAGTTTTCTTTAGGTTCCTCAGATAGAACAATGC
>CAZFKU010000005.1:0-51344 GCA_964518835.1 uncultured bacterium | reverse complement strand
TGGTTGTGGTCATTGGTTCCAAAAAATCTGTCCACTTCTGGAATTTCTTTCTTTAATTCGGATGAATAACGTTCAGATAAACACCCCATGACGATCAATTTTTTGTCATTTTCTTTTGTGAGTTCAGCAGCTTCAAGAATTGTATTCACTGATTCTTCTCTTGCAATATCCAGAAATCCGCAGGTATTTACTAGGATTGCATCTGATTTTTCCGGGTTGTCAACTACATTCAATCCGGACTTTATAAATCCACCCGTCATAATTTCAGAATCCACTAAATTCTTAGCACACCCTAAGCTGATTATGTTAATATTATTTATGTTATCTTTCATAATTTAATGTTATACATTAACCTTCTATCAATGATGCAACATATTCTTCTGTGTTGAATGGAATTAAATTATCTAAATCTTCTCCAATCCCCATAAAATGGACAGGAACTCCGGTTTGCTGACACAGTGGAAAAACAATTCCTCCCCTGGCAGTGCCATCCATTTTGGTTAAGACAGCACCGTCAATCTGGATATGTTGTTGGAATTCCTTAGCCTGTTGGAGTGAATTTTGGCCTAAGGTTGCATCAACGGTTAATAAGGAACGGAGTATAAAAGAAGGAAATTTAGTTTTCACAATCCGTTCCATTTTACCCAATTCTCCCATCAAATCTGTATGAGTGTGGAGTCTTCCCGCCGTATCCACAATGACAATATCAGAACCGGATGATTCTGCGGAAACTAAACCGTCAAAAAGTACTGCAGACGGATCCCGGGTTTTCTCATTGGCGATAAAACGAATATTCAATCTATTTGACCATAATCGTAATTGTTCAATCGCTGCAGCCCGGTACGTATCTGCAGCAACCAGCATTGGATTATGACCGGATTTTGAATAATAATGCGCCAGTTTTGCGGATGTGGTGGTTTTTCCCGTTCCATTTACACCAACCACAAGAATAACCGCTGGTAATTCATTTGTTGAAAGGAAATCACCAGAGTGTTTCAAAGCCGATAATAAATAATTCTTCAGTGATATAAGAAAGTTTTCTTGTTTTTCATTTTTGAAAATGGACATGATTTCATCCACGGTCTGGACTCCCAAATCAGCTGTTATTAGTTGGGATTCCACCTCCTCCAACGTACTTTTAGAAACCTGCTTAACCAACATATTACCCAAAGCTGATTTAATGGAATTTCGAGTTTTTGACAGAGCACTAAATAACTTTGAAAATTTCATTTTTTAGCAATGGATTTCAAATTAATAATAATGGATTTCAAATAAATCATCCAACTGATAAGCAATAAAAAGAAAGCGGTATATAAGGAAAGAATCCGAACCCAATCAAGAAATGGGAAAGTAAAAATATGAAGAGCAGTGGTTAGCACAGTAATGCCACTCGCCCATTTGCCGTACCAATTTGCGCTAATTACAAAACCGGAATGATTGATTAAATAAATAGCTAAAATCGCAATAGATACATATCGAAATACATAAACAGAAAAAAACCACATAGGAAACATATTATTCAGGACTAAATAATACGTTACGGTTGTGAGACATATAAAATCTGCTATGGGATCCATCCATTTTCCGAAATGGGTCACTTCATGTGCTCTTCTGGCAAAAAATCCATCCAGCATGTCGGAAATCACAGCAATGAGAATTAGGATAAAAGTCCATAATCTCCAATCAGAATACTGTAAGGTGTAAATGATTGGCAACGCTAAAAAAGCCCGTAATAAACTAATCATATTTGCCACGGTTAAAATTCGGCTGGGGTCAGTGATTTTTGTCTTGGTATCGCTCATGGTTTCCTTAATTTAATGCTTCAATCCCTCAAAATTCCCCTCACAATTCTGGTTGCAGAACCCAGATTTTTGTGAATGACGTCCGTTGCAGACAAACTTGATCGTAAAAAGAAATTTTTATCTGTAAAGACGGACACTAATTTACTCCTGAATTCTTCACCGGAAGAAATGCTATATCCCCCGTGTTCTGAAATTAATTCTTTCGCTGCATGGGATTTATCGTATTTTGTTCCGAACAGAACAGGAAGACGGGCAATGGCAGGTTCCATCACATTATGCACACCTGTTGAAAATCCTCCACCTACATACGCTACCTGCCCATCCCAATATAAGGACGATAGCATTCCCACAACACCGATAATTACAACCCGTTCCTCTTCAATTATTCGGATTTTTTTATTCGTATGAATTATTGTTGATAAACCAATCGATGTAAAATGTTCGTACGCTCTATCAATATTGGTATTATTCGGCTCATGGGGAACCCAAATAAGAGAAACAGATTCATCCTCTTTTAAATATTCGGATAATGGTTCTAAAATAATATCTTCATCCTCTTTCCATACGCTTCCTGCTATAATTCGTTTTTTCCTCGACAATACGGATAATGTTCTTTTTTCTGTAAATTCATCCGTTTTTTTCTTCACTTGATCGTATCTGGGATTTCCCAACACTTTTACAATTGATAGCGAATTTTTTCCAACTAACTTTTCTACTTTCCCAAAATCGGATTGAGTCTCAGAATAAATATGTGATAATGCTCCGTACACCGTTCTATAAAAATTTCGAATTACAGGAAAAAGTTTCGGTGTTCGATCTGAAAAATGGACTGAAAAAATTGTTGTCGGAATATTTTTAAGATTTGCAATCCATACCATATTTGGCCATACGTCATATTCAGCAAAAATAATTTTCTTTGGACGAATGAGTTTGAGCACTCTGAACACAGACCAGGGAAAATCGAAAGGAAGGTATATTTTACAATCAATATTGGTATCCTCTACATTTGTAAATCCGGAAGGAGAAAAAAAAGAAACGATAGTTGCCGCTGATGGTTCCACTTCCTCCAATCCTTCCAATACAGGTTTCAGTTGTTCAAATTCCCCATGGGAGGCAGCATGAAACCAATAAACGTCAGATTTCTCCGGTATATTTTTTTTAAACGATTTCAGTTGGGAATAGGTTTTCCATCTTCCTTTGAAACCCGTTCTGATTTTTTCATTGAACAATGAACCGAGACATGCTCCTATGAAAAAGAAAGGATAGAGAAAACCATTGTAAATTAAGACCCAGAATGCTTTCACGATACGGAAACCATTCTGGAGATTTGATTTATGACAGATTCAGGTTGGATGCTGTTCATACAGAATTTCTCGGTTCTGAAACAGGGTCTGCTTCCATTTTGTGAACAGGGACGGCACCAAATGTCTTCAACCTGTATATTCATTGAATTGGATTTTGTAACACCTGCGCCGGTTTCAGTTGAGGTTGGTCCCAGTAGCATCACAGCAGGGATTCCCAATGCTTCTGCACTGTGGACAAATCCTGTGTCACTTCCAATTACCAATTGCGCCTGGGAAATAATAGATAAGGATTTTCGGAATCCGGTTTTTCCAGCCATATTTGTCAGTGAATCATCTATCAACGCACACTCATTACAAATAATATCCTTTTCAGTTCCAAGTAAAATTATTTCGAATTCATTTTCCTTAAAATATTTAAATAATTTTAAATAATTTTCCGGTTTCCATGTTTTGTTTTCCCATGCGGCACCGGGAATACACACAATATATTTATTCCCTTTGAATCCATTTTTTGATAAAAGTATGTTTACGTCCTCTTTTTCACTTTCGGAAATAAAAAGTGATGTTGAAGATTGATTTTCTTGAGACAAAAGTTCTTTAATGACAGAATGATATAAACCCAGTTGAGAAAAATCTTTTTGAAAATCATTTTTATGGAATTCAAATAATTTAAATCGCTTCCACCGGGGCTTTTTCAGAGAATAAAGTTTACCGGATTTCATACGGCTGCGAATAATTTTGGATCGTAATGAATCATGCATATCTACAACAAATTCATATCCACATTCGTTTAAGTAATTCCCAATTGAAATCAATCTAAAAACTCCTGCTTGTTTTTCCAACACATGCAATCGGTCAATGTTTGAATTTCCCTCAAGAAGAGAAGCATTTTCCTCCAGCGTTAAAAAGTGGATTTGTACATTGGGAAATTCCTTTTTTAAGGATCTAAGCGGAGACGTAGTTAAAACAATATCGCCAATGGAACTAAATCTGATGAATAGAATTTTCAACAGTTTGAATTATTATTGTACTCTGTTTTTGTTGAACCGAGCCAGTTTTATCATTGATTCTTTATAGATCGAATCAGGATATTGCGACAGGGATTCTACAGCAGTATGAGTGAAAAGGTCAATTTTTTTTCGGGCATATTCAAATCCATTTCCTTTTTCTACAAGTTTGGTGATTTCTGCAAGAGTATCCGAAGATTTTTGTTTCATCTTCACCATTTTCAAAAGAATTCTGCTATCAGGTATTGAAAGGGATTGAACACTGTGAATTATAGGTAATGTCAATGTATTTCTCTTCACATCAATACCTACATCTTTTCCGGTGCGCTTTTCGTTTCCCAAAAGATCGAAGAGATCATCCCTGATCTGATAAGCCATCCCCAGATTCATTCCGTAGGATCTCATGGCTTCACAATCTTTTTTTGATTTGGATGTTGTAAGAGCACCCAACTCGCAGCCTGAAGCGATCAATGAAGCTGTTTTCTGTTGGATCAGATCAAAATAAATTTCCTCATTCGGATGTTTTTTAAATCGGTATTCCAGCTGCAATATTTCCCCGGCACTCATGAATTCAGCTGTTTTGGAAATGAGATCCAACACATCAAAATCTTTGAGTTTTATCATGTAAATCAACGATTTACTGAGAATATAATCACCCATAAGAACGGCTAATTTATTTCCCCAAATCCGATTGACGGTAAACCATCCCCTCCGTTTTACCGCACCGTCAACCACATCATCATGAATCAATGTAGCAATGTGTAATAATTCAATCATGGCCGCTGCCCGGTAACTGTTTGGAGTGGGTTCTCCGCAAATTCTGGAAGCTAATATTGTCAATACAGGACGAATCCTTTTCCCCTTTTGTTTAATTAAAAAGCGACTGACGGTTTGAATGAGTTTCACTTTAGACTGGAGTGCCTCATCAAATTCTTTTTGAAATAACCACATATCCTGTTTAATGGTTTTCTTTATTTCTTTTAGGGATTGTGGCATGTATCTGACAGAATACGTGAGAGTCAACTCTCGGAACTGGAATTCAATTTTGGTATAGCTAAATGAGCAACACCAATACTGATCTCATAAATGAGAATGAGAGGAAACGTCATGATGATCAAACTGACAGGATCCGGAGGGGTAATTATAGCTGATAAAATCATAATGCTGATTATTGCATGCTTTCTGTAATGTCTTAAAAAAGATGGAGTAGCAATATTGAGTCTTGCCAGAATAAATATCAATACGGGTAATTCAAATAAACTCCCGCATCCAATCATGAGCCAGGTAATAAAACTTAAATAATAATTGATAGAAAAATTATTTTGAATATCTGTATATCCCATTGATGTGAAAAAATTTAATGAGATGGGAATGAGTATGTAATAGGCAAACACAATTCCTGTTACAAAAGAAATAAAAGTGAACAAAATCAAAGGAAAGGCAATTTTTCTTTCTTTCATGTGAAGTCCCGGAGATACAAATTCCCAAACCTGGTAGGTAATGATAGGTAGAGATAAAATGCTACCGCAAATAAAGGACAAACCCCATTTTATCATGAACATTCCCTGAATTTGAAGAACCTGTAAACTGAGGGTTTTTGTTACATTTTGTATGGGATTTAAAAGCAATGCGATAATTTCATCCACAAGCAAAAAAGATAAAATGGACCCGCATATAATTCCCGAGAGAATCTTAATGAGTCTCCATCTCAACTCTTCAAGATGATCTAAAAATGGCATTTCTGAAGGGGTGTCCTTTTCTGTATCATTCATGAGGTTAACAATATTTGTGCTAATTCATGAGGAGATTTCTTATTGGAATCTATTTTTTGTGTGAATTCGTCCAATTTTGATCTTTTACTTTGAGACCAAAAATTTCCTAATAAATCGTCTTTTATTAAATTATATACTCTATGTTTATATCGATTAATCCTTTTGGATTTGAGTATTCCCTTTTCACTTAGAAGAGCAAAATATGTTTTGATTCCATCGTACAATTCATCAATGCCTTCCCCTCTATTTGCTTCTGTTTTTACGATGGGAGGGTTTATCTCATTCAATTTCTGGTTTACATGTACCATGGAAGTAATGAGAGTCCTCAACCGATTTCCCCCGGGACGGTCAGATTTATTTATCACGTAAATGTCCGCAATTTCCAGTAATCCCGCTTTCATAAATTGAACTTCATCTCCCGATTCCGGTGATAAAACGACTATGGTAATGTCGGCTACATTTGCAATCTCAATTTCACCCTGTCCTACTCCGACAGTTTCGAATAAAACAAAATCCTTACCGCTGGCAGCAATAATATCGCCGGCATCTTCCGCTTTTTTGGATAATCCTCCTAAATCACCTCGTGAACCCATGCTCCGAATGAATACTCGTTCATTGTCTGAAAAGGAATTCATTCGAACTCGATCTCCTAATACAGATCCTCCGGTAAATGGACTTGTAGGATCAATGGCTACTACCCCAACAGATAATTCATCCTTTAAAATTTGGTTAATTAACTTTTCAGTAAGTGTGCTTTTGCCAACTCCCGGAGGTCCGGTTATTCCCAACCGGATTGGATTTAATGTAGCCGGGTGAATATCAATAAAAAAAGAATCAGGGATGGATTCTTCATTTTCAACTTTACTTATTATCCGGGAGAGCGTAAGATGATCATTGGACTTTATCCTTTGGATAATATCCTGCATGATTAATTATAGGGGAAAACCCTTATGTAAATTGTCTTGAAAAAGTTGAAAATTCTTTTATTATCAGTATTTTCCCCTTTCTGGAAATATACTGTTTGTCTTCCAGCATTTTATACACTCTTGACACTGTTTCCCTGCTGGTTCCCGCCATATTGGCTATATCCTGTTGATAGGGAATATTTTCTATGGTGACAGTTCCTTCCTTAATTTGTCCCATTTCTTCTGCAAGACGAATCAATACGAGGGCAATTCTCTGCTCAGCTCCACTGAGTGATAAACTTTCAATCTGCTGATCACTGTGCCTTATTCTGGTGGTGAGTTCTTTTAGCAGATGAATGGCGATTTTTGGAAACCGTTCGAGGATTTCTAAAAAGTCGCTTCTTTGAAGAGTTAATACCTCCGCATTTTCCAGTGCTACTACATTTGCAGATCTTCCTTCTCCATCCAGTAACGCCATTTCTCCAAAAAAATCACCTTCCCCTAAAATGGCGAGAATCACCTCACGTCCATCATCACTCATTCTGGTTATTTTGACTGAACCATCACTGATGAGAAAAAAGGTCTCTCCTGCGGTTTCTTCAATCAGGATCATTTTTTCCTTGGCATAGGATCTTGACACCATTTTTTCAGTAATTTTATTCCGAGATGTTTCACTCAAATCACTAAATAACGGAACGGTTTGTATCAGTTTATCTTTATTCATCCTTAATCTTTCATGTATCAAATGATAATTCTATAAAATTTAACCCAAAGAAGTTATAAGAAATTTCTAATAATATCCTTTTGAAATTTAAATTGCGAAGGGATAACTTCGCTCCGTTTTAAATAGGTAATTTTAAATAAGAAAATGGATAGACACCCTCAACAAATAAAAAGAGAACGGCAGGATAAGAACCGCCGGGAACGAAACATAAAAAATTTATCACGGCTGAAAACATTGATGAAGAATGTTTTATCAACAAAGGATACAAAAGAAGCAGAACCTTTGTATAAGGACACGGTCAGTTTTTTAGATAAAATGGCTCAATCGGGTTTGATCCATAAAAACACTGCTGCCAGACGAAAGTCTCAAATCACAAATCATTTAAATTCTTTAGGTAATTCTTAAATATCGGGAGCTCTGTAATTGGGAGCTTCCTTTACAATACGAACCTCATGGGGATGGTTCTCCCTTACACCTGCATTGGATATTTGTACAAATTCAGCGTATTGTTGTAATTGACTGATATTCTCAGCTCCGCAATAGCCCATTGATGCCCGTAAACCCCCTGTTAATTGGTGAATTGTATTCCTTACGGGACCACGATAGGGTACCATTCCTTCAATCCCTTCTGGAACCAATTTTGACGGTTCTGCATTTTCCTGAAAATACCTGTCGCTGCTGCCCTCTTTCATCGCTCCCATTGAACCCATTCCACGGTATGCTTTAAATTGACGCCCTTCATATAAAATAGTCTCACCGGGACTTTCATCCATTCCCGCCAACATACTTCCCAGCATAACAGCATTGGCTCCACCTGCCAGCGATTTTGACACATCACCGCTATAACGAATTCCCCCATCTGCAATAATCGTCCGGTCATGTTTTTCTGCTACTTCACGGCAATCCAAAATAGCAGTGAGCTGTGGGACACCTACTCCAGCAATAACCCGGGTGGTACAACTTGCTCCTGCACCAATACCCACCTTGACTGAATCCGCACCGGAATCAATTAAGGCTTTTGTTCCTTCTGCGGTGGCAACATTTCCCGCAATCAGTGGAATATCAGGAACATTTGTCTTGATTTTTTCGACACAATTCAATACACCTTTTGAGTGACCATGTGCCGTATCTACTACGACCACATCCACATCTGCTTCACCAATCGCCTGGGCACGTTCCACACCGTCCTGCCCTACCCCCACTGCTGCACCTACTCTTAATCTGCCTTTTTTATCTTTGCAAGCGTACGGGTACAATTCCTTTTTTTGGATATCCTTTACGGTTATCAACCCCATCAAATTGCCGGGATCATCCACAACCAACAATTTTTCAATTCTGTGTTTTTGTAATATATTTTTTGCAGTTTCCAGTGTAGTCCCCACTGGAACAGTTATCAGGTTTTTTGATGTCATTCTATCTTTCACTTTTAATGAATGATCCTCTTCAAACCGAATATCCCTGTTGGTCAGGATTCCAATCAATTTTCTCCCTTTAACGACCGGTAAACCACTGATGCTGTAATGACTCATAAGGTTTTTAGCATCGCCGATAGTTTGGTCTGCTGTCAAGGTTACCGGATCCATGATCATTCCGCTTTCAGATCGTTTTACTTTTTCGACCATGGCAACCTGTTCTGAAATTGATAGATTCTTGTGGATGATTCCTAAACCTCCTTCACGGGCAATAGATTTGGCCATCTCTTCTTCAGTAACCGTATCCATAGCTGCACTTAAAATTGGAATATTCAATGTAATATCTGCGGTTAAACTGGTTTTTAAAACAACGTTCCGTGGTAATATGTCTGAATGTTTCGGAACCATTAATACATCGTCAAATGTGAGTGCTTTCTTCATGGATTTTGTTTTATTCGCATCTTAATTTAAATCAATTCTGCTTTTCACTATTTCGGTTAATTCTCCGGTTACGATCATTTTTTTCAATCCCTCGATTTCGTTGTCCAACGGTCTGTCTCCGGCGTTAAAATTTAAACGGGTGTTCACTGCCTTAAAAATATCTCTGCTCACTGAAGATGGATGTGATTCCTTTAAAAATACTTGAGCAGCTGTAGCAGAAATCATTAATTCAATAGATAATATTGTTGCAGTATTGTCAGCAATCTGCAACGCTTTTTGTCCCGCCCACGGTGCCATGGATACAAAATCCTCCTGTCCTGCTGATGTTGTTATGCTATCAACACTTGCGGGATGAGATAAGGTCTTATTTTCAGATGAAAGGGCAGCGGCAGTAACCTGTGCCAGCATATATCCGGATTCCAGACCCGGATTAATGGCTAAAAAGGTCGGAATTTCATCTCCAATTCCTTTCATAAAAAAATGAATTCTTTTCTGTGAAATTGCTCCAATTTCACTGATGGAAATTCCTGCTGAATCCATTGCCTGGGCTATATGTTCTGCATGAAAATGACCGGAAGAATGTATTTCATTTTTAGAAAATATCAGTGGATTATCGCTCACACTGTTAATTTCATTATTGATACAATCTACCACATTATTAATCATGTCCCTGCTGGCTCCATGAACGTGAGGAATACAGCGAAAACTGTAGGGATCCTGAATTTTGCCACAATCTTTGTGTGAAACAACTATTTCACTGTCAGATAAAATATTCCACACATTTTGAGCAGAAATATTCTGACCGGGGTGTGCTTTTAATGAATGAATTTTCGGATCAAAAACATTCCTGGAACTCAAACTCGATTCCACAGACAATGCACCGATAATGTCAGCACACTGAAGTAAATTTTGGGAATAAATCGCCATTGCAATCGCCAATGCGGTGGAATATTGAGTACCGTTAATAAGACTGATTCCTTCCTTGGCTTCCAATTGTAGAGGAACTATTCCTAAACTTTTCATTACTGTTTTGGATTGAGATTGTTTTCCTTTAAAAAATACATTTCCTTCACCAATAAGCGCTAATGCCATGTGTGCCATTTGGGCTAAATCTCCACTTGCTCCAACAGATCCTTTTTCAGGAATCACCGGAATTATATCATTATTTAAAAAATCTATTATCTGATTAACAACAGTCAATCTCACTCCACTGTATCCTCTCACAAAAGTGAGTAATTTTAGGATCATCATAATACGGATAATTCCCTTGTCAACAGGTCTTCCTACTCCAGCAGCATGAGACCGAACCAGATTCAATTGTAGTTTTCTTTGATCAGCAGAATTGATTTTTAAATGACTTAATTTCCCAAAACCGGTTGTGACTCCATAAATGGACATACCGGAATTAAGTAGTGACTGTAAATTATTGTGAGATTTATTTACGGCACCTTCCGCATCGGAGGAAAGTTTGACATGAACCGGTTTTTTGAGAGATAACCTGAAATCCCGAAAGGTAAAGTTATCCTTTGAAATGATAAGGTCTGACATAGAGCAATTTAGGTTTTGCCCCTTTTATGGAAAAAGGAAGAATTTAGCGATTAAAGAATCGCAAATTGTTCTTATTTACAGATTTATAACTACAGAAAAGGAGAACTCAGGTAATTATTTAAGAAACAAATTGACCGGCAACCGGGTGTTCAGGTTCTAATTCCAGTACCAGTTTCGCCCATTCAGATGCTTCTTTATTATTGTCTGCCTCCCTGTTCAATTCTGCCATCCGCAGTAAAGAGGGAATATCTTCAGGATGATTTCTAAGGATAGTTAAATAGGCTTTGACAGCTGAATTAAAATCGCCATCCAAAATAAATACTTCTGCCAGATTCCTTTGTGCATCTATAAAATCTGGAGATTTCCTGATCACATTAATAAAGGTATTCTTCGCCTCATCCAAATTATCATTCTCAACAAGGATCATACCGAATTGGTTCAGCCCTTCCACATGATCGGGGTTTAATTGAAGTAAAGTATTGACATATTTCATTGCTTTTAGTTTATCTTGGCAATTCCTGGCACATAATACAAGACCGTACAAAGCTTCATCAGATATTGGATTCTCATGTAAAATCTTTAGAAAAAGTTTTTCAGCAGAAATGAAGTCAGATTTTTCCAGTTCGTTAATTCCTTTATTCATGAGATCACTGTGATATTCATCTAAAGGATTCTTTATTTCAAGTAATTCCTCATAATTTACATCTGGCCATTTTTTTGTAAAAATTGGCATCCTTTCGTTTAGATTTTCTAATATGTCAATTTTATTCGCTTTAAAGGTCTGACTGCCGTAATGATGAATAAAAACAGATTCATCCACCATCAATGCAAAACCTTTTGATCGAACTTTTAAACTCAGATCATCATCTTCAAAATTTCCAACCCCGAATGTTTCATCGAATCCATTGACATCTTCGAAAACATTCTTTCTCATGAGCATTGCAAATCCTGCTAATCTTCTTCGGGGAGTCAATTTACCTTTATTTTCCTTTCTGATAAATTTTTCAAACTGTAAATAATCATCTCCTTCGTACTGACCAGTATAACTTTGCCTACCGCTTATATGATTTGTTACCGGACCAACAATCCCAATTTTGTCATGTTTTTCCAGAGAAGTTACCAGTCGTGTTAACCAATCCTCCGAAACCAAAACATCATTGTTTAATAGCATAACATATTTACCTTCCGCAACAGCAACTCCCTGGTTATTTCCTCCAGCGAAACCTTTATTGGTCTTATTTTCAATAAGACGGAAATTTTCATTTTGGTCCACCAACTCACGTAAATATTGAAGAGATCCGTCTGTTGATGCATTATCTACAAAAATGATTTCATAAGGATATTTGGTAAATCTCAAAATTGACTTGACACATTTTTTAGTGTATTCAATTGCATTGTAAGTAAGCATTATGATGGAGACAACCGGTTTGATTTGAGGCTTCCAATCTGTATTCAAAGCGATTTTATTGAATAATTGGGTAAAATCTCTTCTGTTAATTTGAGGAAATATTGGTAGGAGTTTTTCAAAAAGATAGTTTTCATCCTTTACAAATTTTGGAAATTTCAAAAATGTATAGGGAATTTCATTTAAAACCAAATTAGAAATTAATCTTCCCATTCGGCGTTCTAAATAACCTAACATGTCTGTGGATTTATTTACACCTACTAATCCACCATTTACCCTACCATAACGATGCTGTTTTATTCTGCTTTTTGCTGCTTCATTTAAATCCCGAATCGGAATAATAAAATGCTGAATTTTATAACTCTCTGCTATTTCAGCAAAATTGTCTGTTGTCATCCGAGGTGATTTTATCACGAAAGCATCATCAAATAAATCTTCTAATCCACATTTATCTTTCGTGTTTGAAATTTTTTTATAAATATCTTTTGGATATCCTGTATTTATATCAAGTGCACTTAAAAATGAAATTAAAAATGTTGTTCCTGCCCTCCCTGTTCCTCCAACCAATATTTTATTTTTTTTATCAGTAGGTTTCTTTGATATTTGATCAGTAAATGAAGGTGAGGCATTGAACGGAATCTTTTCTCCTATTTTATGATGATTCAACTGCGGATCAATAATATTTTTCCCAATTTGAATCATGTCTTCTGAAGAATTCAGAAATTCTCCAAGATTTGCTAAAACTGAATCCCTTTTTTCAGTGAACATATCTTCAAAATCAAGTGATATCGTTTCAAAACCATTACAATAATTAACTGCTCTTTCATTATATACCTGATATAGGTTTTTTGATTTTGATTCATCAAATTCATTTCGTTTTTTAAGAGAACTGATGACTGCATCCCTTAATCTTTTTACATAAATAATTTTTAAATTATCAGGCAAAAGTTCCTTCCAAACAGGAAAAGTTAAACACATCCGAGGATCTTTTATCACAACTAGGTTTTTTCGCTCAAATATTTTGTAAATAATCGAAGAAAGATATGGATCAATATTTATTTGTTTTATATCACTTTCACTTGGTGGATTATCCCATGACCCTCCGCAGAGTTGGAGGATTAGATCATTTATCGCTATTATTTTTCGGTTTTCAAAAAACCCCTTAGGATTATCAAAAGCAGGATTCAAAATGTCCTCACCTTCTCCAACAAAATATCCTGCATTTTCTAACATGTTGGTTATCATAGATGTACCACTTCTATGCATTCCCAGAACAATTATTAAATCCTTTTCTGCCCTTAGAGTGCTATTTTTATTTTTTTCTTTATTGACCATCTAAAATATCCAATTTTCAGGATTGTTAATTGTTTTTAATTTTCAGGTTTTGGGGTAGAGATTGAATAGGGATTTGTAATGAATCCTGATTAGCATTTTTAACCGATTGATAAATTTCTTCTCGGTAAACAGAAATTTCCCGCGGAGCATCAATTCCCAATTTGAAAGGTCCGTGACCTTTGCTGATAACAGAAACGACTATATCCGTGCCGATTCTGATTTTTTCACCTGACTTCCGTGTCAATACAAGCATTTAACTTCCGTGTTAAATGAAACTGTGGTTTAAGCTAAATCCAAAGGATGTTCAATTTCTAAATTCGGATTTTCCAAAATGACCTGACATCCTTTTAATTCTTTAGGATTAATCACGATAGGAGCTTTTGTATTTGCGGTGAATTGCTTTTTTTCCTGGGACATTTTAATCACGATATAGACTTCGGTTTCATTTTGATTCTCTGCACGGATTTGATTAAGATCGCTCATTTCAATATTAATTTCCTGTTCATTTTCAAAATATTGAACAGGGACAACCAGCATGGCGATTGGGGGTTCCTCCAATGACTGAAAAACCTGAAATGGCGGATATTCTTTTAATGGAACGATTAGGAATTTAGATAAATTCTCAAATCCCGGGATTCCGTTTTTAAAATCTATGATATTATTCAAATCAAAATCAGTACCATTTCCATTCAACATCTGGTATTCACCGGAATGAAACCGGTAAAGATATGAATCTGTTTGAGAACTGGGAGTGTTGACTGCAGGTTTCATTTCAAGAAATTCATTATGTTCATACGGAGAATATTTGCAGTTGATCGCAGAGCTGCCTGATATGCCATTTCTTCAGAATTATACTGAGTGATTGCAGTAGCTAAGTCCACATCTTCCGTTTCGGAAAGAAATCCGGAAAGGTTCAAATTAGCAGTCTCCAAACGATCTTCTGCTAATTCCAATTGCTGCTGGATGGACCCAATACTCGTATTTAAACTGATCATTTTTTCTGATGCAGTATCTATTGATCCAATCATGTTTGCGATTTCATTTGTGTCGTTATTTTCCAGTGCAGTCCGCAAACTTAATGCTGAACTAAAAATATTTGTGTCTATAATATCCTGTCCGGTCACATTTATATTTATTGTGAGATTTTCAGATATTCGCCTGTTCATCTTTCCTGTATTACCTTGATAATCCACTGAATCTCCATTGAATAAGAATGGACTTTCAATTTTTGTCTTTGTGCCTGAAAACAGGTTTTTATCAAAAAAAGACTCATTTGACAAATTAACCAAATCTTCAAGGATATTATCAATTTCAGATGCCATTTGCAGCCTGTTTTCCGCACCTAATGTATCATTGGCACTTTGCACTGCCCTTTCACGCAAGGTCATCACCTGACTCAACATATTATCCAAATTGGATGATGTAGCTTGAAGCCAGGCTTTTGCATTTTGAATATTGTCTAAATATTGTTCATTTTGTTTGATGTTCTGACGAAATTGATTCGCCCGGAAAAATTTTATAGGATCATCCGAGGAGCGCTCTATTTCCTTTCCGGTGGTGATTGATTCCTGAATAGAATGCATACTCTCTCGGTTTTGGTTTATGCTTGATAATAAACTCTTTGTGATCATTGATTCTGTAATTCGCATTTTTCCTCCTGAAAACCTTTAATTAAATTTATCTTTTTTCATTATTGATTCATTTTATCCAATTGACAAAATCGTCTGCATTAATTCATCCACTGTAGAAACCATCCTGGCGGCTGCTTCAAAAGCTTGCTCATATTGAATGAGCTGGGTCATTTCCTCATCCAGAGACACACCGGTCAGGGAAGATTTCTGAATATGAAGTTGTTCGACGATCTTTTCCTGGTTTTGACGAATGAACTTTGCCTCTTGAACTCTGTTACCCATATCTGCAATTAATGAATTATAATTGTCTATTAATGATTTGCCGTTAATTAACTCATCATATTGCAATTCTGTAATTTTTTGGGCTGCATTATTGTTTCCCTGAGATTCTGCATCAGTCGAAGAAGCAATAAGTGTTGAATCTGATAAAATCTCTGCCGTCAGGGCGATATCTCCTGCACCGGATACGGTATCCTTGAAAAAATTTAATCCTGAAAGTCCTGATAGATTATATCCCTGGACATGGACTTTATTTACTGCATTTGCTATGGCCACAGCCGATTCATCCATGGAACTCATATAAGAAGAAACATGAATATTGTGAAATTCCAATAATCCACCTAATTCTCCCGACATAACTTCAACACTTTGATCTCCCTGAATTGTTTTTATATCAACATGAAACAACCCGTTTTTATCTTGGGTCATATTTATTTTCAGCTCATTCGTAAAATTTTCCGATACCAATATGTGACCTCCGGCTAATACCTCAACAGTACCAGAATCATTCTCAGAAACCTGCATATCAAGTTTACCGGATAACTCAATCAATAGGACATCCCGCTGATCCAAAAGATCATTTGAACCATGAATATCAATTTGTTTATTAACCGTACCAAGTTGGGAAACCAATTGGTTTATTTCATTCACTTTCTGCTGGATTTCAACCCCGGATTGTCTTTGTAGATTTTTCAGGTTTTGATCCAAACGGTTAAAAGTATTGCTTAAAAGAATTCCTTTATCCCGCACCAAAGATCGAGCTGAATCACTCTCCGGATTATTCGACAGATTAGACCATGAATTCCAAAATTCTGTCATAATATTCGCAAGTCCTGAATCTTCCGGTTCACCAAAAACAGCTTCTACCTGATTCAGCAACATTTCGCTCATATTTTCTTTTCCCAATGCCTGATTTTCATACCAAAGCTGATTATCCAGAAACTGGTTTTTAAGTCGAGAAACAGAATTTTCACTTAAGTTCCCGAATCCTAAAGACAATTTGGATAAGTCAACTTTACGACGGGTATAACCCTCAGTGTACACATTGGCAATATTATTTGCCGTAGTATTGATAGCTGATTGGTGAGTCAGTAAGGACCGTTTGCTGGTTTCAAATATGCTTGAAATAGACATGATGAATTATATCCTGAAATCCAAAACCCGGTTATCCTTCTGGTTTTTTTTCATTGACCCGTTGATACCATAATGAGAATGTAGTTTATCTCCGGCAGTTAAGAACACTTTCACTAAGTCTTTAACATGAGTTATGGAAGCAGAAAGGAGATATTTATTTTCATTATTTAGTTTATCAATCTCAACAACACTTAAATGCATCTTGCGTCTAATTTTTTCTAATTTTAATTTATTATCTTCACTTGCTTTTTGAATAAGATGTGACAATGTAATTTTTTTATCCTGGGATTTTGTTTCTGCTGAGATGGATTGAGTTAATTCATTTCTCATTTCCATTTGTTTTAAAATATTTTGTGAAGCTTCTCTTTCCTTATGAATTGCATCCTTAATTTTATCGTTATTCCCTTTGACAATGGCATTTTGTTTCATTTTCATTGCTTCGAGAAGTTCTTCATAAATCTGTAATTCCTTTGTAAGCGCATCACACAAATCATCAAATATAGATTTTTTTCGAATTCCCATGTTACTTTCCAAATCCTGTTTTCATAAATTCCACAGCATTAAAGGTGTTGGAAAAATCATCCAACTTCAAGTCTTCAAAATCAGGTATTTCATCCATTTCTTTCAGGGATTTATAAATTTGGTCTCCCAGTCCTATTCCGCCCTGCTCGGAAACTGCATCAGCCATGACAGAACTGAACATCATGGTTGCTAAATTATTTCCTGTTTTGCCTGTAATGGACGTCTTAGGTACGGTTTTTTCCAACGACTTAAAAACATAGGTGAGAAAAGCTGCTTCCATTTTTCTGCTTGTTTCTCTCAGTTTTATATCCCTGGCTTCGGCAGTTTTGGGCTGATCAATTTGTTTTATTGGGTTAATATCCATAATAATTCTTAATAATCCTACATTATAATCAGTTTTGCATTGAGGGCTCCAGCCTGTTTGACCGCCTGAAAAATGGCAATTATATCCCTGGGTTTCAATCCCATCTCATTCAATGCTGCTGCCAGATCGTTTACCGATGTTGTTGTTGGAATCACGCCAGTTTTAGCTTCGGTTTCTTCTGCTGAAGTTTTAGTCACCTCTTTTTCGACTGTTTCCCCCTGTTCACTGAAAGGTGAAGGCTGAGATATAACAGGTCTCATTTGTGTGTGAATTGTTAAATCTCCGTGGGAAATTAACACTTCATCAATGACCACATTCCCACCTGCAACTACCGTTCCAGTGCGTTCGTTGATCACTACCCTTGCTTCTATATCAGTATTAACTTTAAGAGTTTCAATCGCCGCAATGAAAAATGAAATATCACCTTGGGTTGAAACAAATTCAGGATAAGTGATCTCTACCAAAGCCGCATTAATTGGTTGAGCTAATTTCCCTCCATAATACCCTCCAAATTTTTCGTTTATCTTTTCCGATATTTGTGTCGCAGTCGTATAATCTGGGGAATTCAACAAAATTCTCAGGGGCTGATCCACTGTCATTCCCTGATCGTTTATTTTTTTTGTCAATTGAGCTCCACCTGGAATTCTGCCAACTTGTGCATGATTTTTTCTGAGTCGTTCGCCTGCCTCAGTTTCAATATTATATCCACCTACAGAAACAGGACCCTGAGCCATTCCCCATTTAACTCCGTCACCACTCATGATGGGAGTCATTAATAACACGCCACCTTCCAAACTAGTCGCATCACCTAACGAAGATACAACTACATCAAAAGATGTACCGATTCTTCCATAAGGTGGAGTTTCCCCGGTAACCATGACTGCTGCAACATTTCTGGTTCTTAATTCTTGCTTTGGGATGGTCACACCGAATCGTTCAAGCATATTGCTGATTGTCTGTACGGTGAACACAGCTCCCCGCATCCCTGTGGAACGATCTCCGGTTCCGCCTAATCCTATGACCAGACCATAGCCGATTAATGATTCACTGCCTGCATTTTCGACCTGCATAATATCCTTTAATCTCACTTCACCAGTAAGGAATGAGAATATCATTAAAACGAGAATTAATTTATTTTTTCTTTTCATCAGAATGCAACGGGACCGACTAATGCTAATCCTGCAAGTCCTAATCCTATTCCCCAAGTCAACCATTTTTGAAATTTCCTCGGATTCACTACATTTTCCAATGTACCACCTTTGCGATAGATTATTTCTGCATTAGCAATATTATATGAAAATACGGTATTGTCTGTGGAAATATCTCTTTCCCGGATATATCCCTCCAATTTTATTGTGTTCATTTCACCATTGACTTCCAGTATTCTTTTTCCCTTGATGAAAAACATTCCATTCTCAGTTTCTTCCATAATAGTAGCTGACATCCGTCCTGTTAATTGATCCTTCTGCTCGGTTCCTTCGGAACCATCAAGTGAATTGGATATTTTACTTGCAGCTCCGAAAAGGGGGAGATAATCAGTCAATGACCCGACTACATTTCCGTCAAATGACATGTCTGTAGAGTTTGAACTGTTCACTTTTGATTCCCTGGATGCATTTGAAGATTCTACAATATGAACTGTTATCAGATCACCCAAATTGTGTGCTTTGATATCCGAATAAATAGATGTAACAGAAAAATCTTCCATTTGACCAAATAGTAAGGAACTCATGCCAATTAAATAAAAACTTTTAAATAGTTGATTTATCATGTGAAATGCCTTGTTTAATTCAATTCCACTCTCACCAAATTTGCACTCATAATCTCCCCGAAAACTTTTTTCCCTGTTCTATCCAGGATCACTTCCGCTCTACGGCCAAGATATCCGTCCTTTTTAATGATACCTTTGGTCTCAACAATTAAATTTCCGGATATCAATTCAACACCTACAATGTCTCCTTTGTGAACATCCGGTCGATTTTTCAACATGGAATATGTAAGAGCTTTTCCTTTTTTGATGACCTGAGTTGCCATGGTTCCCTCAATTTCTCTAATGTCCAGAATATAACGGTTTAAATCACGGTTTATAAAAAAGGATTGCTTTGTGAACATTTTCGATTCAAGTTCTTTTTTACGGGGAATAGTTTCGTTGGCTACTAAAACCGGAATTTGTGCTGATACCTCCAACGTCAGTGGATAGGATTTTCCGGTAATTTCTTCTTCAAGCCAAATGGTTTGATGTCCCAATTTATTCTTTTTCTCCGGGATCACAGAAAACTGATCATCGTAATCAATTTTCGGCAAATGTATGAATTTCAGTGTGAGATCTTGTGGAAAAATTTTTAAATTTTTAGCATAATATAATTTAACCATATGAGAAACAGATTGAAATCCGTTCAAGTTTTGTGAACATATAAAACCTGTCAGGACAAATACTAAACTAATAAATTTTCGATGGATGGGCATTCTAACGTTTAAGGCTGTTGGTCATTTGTAATAGTTCATCCGCTGTTTTGACTGCTTTCGAGTTTATTTCGTAAGACCTTTGGGATACGATCAGATTCACCATTTCCTCAACAACATCCACATTGGATTTTTCCAAATATCCCTGGACACATACACCGAATCCTTCATCTCCGGGTGAACCGTAGGCTGGTTCTCCGGATGCTTCGGTTTGTTCAAACAAATTTCCGCCTATTGCTTTCAATCCCGCTGGATTCATAAATGTCGCTAATTCAAATTGCCCCATTTCTTCCGGTTCTACCTGACCGTCAATTAAAACCGATAACACACCATCCTGACTAATTTTTATACTGGTGACACCTTCAGGAAGCGATGTTTCGGGGTACACCCGCAATCCTGCTGCTGTAACGATATTTCCCTGTGAATTGATTCTGAATGCTCCATCACGGGAATAAACATAAGATCCATCAGGTTGTGTAATCTGGAAAAAACCTTTGCCGTTTATAGCTACATCAAGAGAATTTCCCGTTTCAGTGATATTTCCCTGGGAAAAAGACTTGTAAGTTGAAATTGGTTTATTCCCTAAACCAACCTGAATTTCTCCCGGTTTTTCCAATCCATCCTGACTGCTTGCATCTCCGGATTCAATATTATCATAAAGAAGGTCCTGAAATTCTACGGTACTTTTCTTATAACCCGTTGTATTTACATTTGCCAAATTATGGGCAATAGTATCTACATTTAATTGTTGTGCTGTCATTCCCAAGGCAGCCGTTCTTAACGATCTTAACATATTCTAAAACTCCTCTTTATTTAGTTTATCTGTAACGCCCAATATCATTTGCCGCTTTCCCCAAGGCTTCGTCCAAAGTCCTTACGGCTTTCTGTGTACTTTCAAAATTTCTCTGTAAACTTATCAATTCAACCATTTCATTTACGGAATTCACATTGGAACCTTCTAAATGTCTTTGCAGCACCAGAAACATTTCTGGTTCATAAGGTTTTACATTATCCTTAGGTGAAAATAGATTAACACCTTCTTTGTTTAATTGTGAATAGTCTTCAAAATCAACGATTTTTAACATATCGATATATTCATCATTTACAAAAATCTCACCCAATTTACTAATTGAGAAATCACCGGTTTTTGCTCCATCCAATGAGACATTAATTAGTCCCCCCTGCCCCATGACATTAAATCCTTCAGAATTAACCAATAACCCATCCCTGTCAACTGTGAAATGACCATCTCTTGTATAATATTCTTTTCCATTATTTTCGACTACAAAAAACCCTTTTCCTGAAAGGGCAACATCCAAGGGATTTCCTGTTTCTTTCATGGTTCCTTGTGTGAATTCAGTCAGAACATTTTTGTTGTCATAATTGGTGTCGAAATTATCCAGCAAATCCATGAACATGACATCCCGCTTATAACCTGTCGTGTTGATATTTGCCATGTTATTAGAGACTAAATCATTTTTAAATGTTTCTGCTGCCATGGCATGTTTGAGTCTTTCAAGATTAATTTTCATTATTATTCTTCGATGTCAATTCAAAAAAGACAACTGCAATGCCAAACAAAAAATAATTTAAGTAGGAAGTCAACTATTTCGTATATATTCTAATATTATTGATTTAACAATATATTATTTTTGATAGAATATATCCATTTTATCCTTATGAATAGGAAGATTAGGAACTATTAAAGGAAGAATTTTCCTTTTCAGAAAATTTCGTAATTACCACTTTTCATCTGAATTGACTAGATTGGAAAAAACGAAAATGGAAATGTTAAAGAAAGTCAAGCATCTTGCTTGATTCAGACAATCGTGGATGATTGTCTTGTATTATCGGTTAATTTATTTTAATGGATTATCCTCAACCCTATTGATGATTTTCTCCATTCTTTTAGATTCCATTATTAATGCATGGAGTGTTTCCTTGACTCGTTTCGGCGATAGAGTATGAATTGATAATTCAAGTATTTCAGCTAATCCGAGAATGGAAGACAGGGGTTTTTGAATTTCATTTTTTATTTTTAATACAACTTCACCAATTGCTGCGGAGCCCTTTAATTCGGTTAATTCTTTTTCCCGGTGCGTTAATTCCGATTCCAGATTATTTAATTCTCCTTCTAAGGCTGCAAGTTTTTTACGTATTAAAAGGTGTTCAAAAATCAGTGATATTTCCCCGGCAAGGGATTTAAATATTTTCATGTCATCTTTCGAATATTTGCCTTTATCTGAATGTCCTAAATTCAGGACTCCAATCAATCGTTTTTCGACCCACAGCGGAAGGGAAGCAAATGATTTAAACTGTGTTTTCCTTTGAATTTGTACATGAGGTAAACCTGAAACAATAACAGGCTTTTTCTGTTTAATAACCCAACCAGAAAGACCGGTACCTCCACCAAAATCAAATTCTGTAATCAAATCTACGACATCTGGACCATCCTGAAATTCCTGATCCAACGATTTTTTTTTCTCATTATAAACAAATAATGTAGCAGATTGGTATGAAATGATCTTGGTGATTGTCTTGAATATTTCAGAATATATTTTTTCAGATGGAATATCATTTTGCATTAAACCAATTAATTCCGAAAACATTTTTCCGATTTTCATCAGCCGATTTTCCTATTCAGTGTGCAATATTTCAATCAGATTAGCTAATTGATCTCTTTCATTATCCTGTTCAATCGGTATTCGAACCACAAAACAAGTTTCAGAATTTTTCCAGGAATTATTCAGAAAAATATCCCCACCCATTGAACTGATTATCTCGTATGAAATCGTCAAACCCAATCCGGGATTATCAAAAGTATCTTTCGTTGTGAAAAAAGGATCAAATACCTTTTTCTCAACTTCCTTATTAATACCTTTACCGTTATCAATAATATAGATCTCGATCCATTTTTTATCTATGATCTCCGTGCGAATTTTAATTTGAGACGTTTTTTCTTTTGTTTTCTCATGAATACTGTCCCGTGCATTAATAATGAGATTCACAAATACCTGTTCCAACAGTAGAGCATTCCCTACGATAAAAGGAAGATCATCGCTGAACTCAATAGATACATCTATTTTTCTTTTTAATAGTTCATATTCAACAAGTTTATGTGCATTTCGAATCGCCTGGGCTATATTAATCATCCCGATACTTTCATCTTCAGTTTGATTTGCAAAAAGCCGGATAACTTGAATATTATTGTTGATCTGGGAAATTAAATGTTCTATTTCTTCAAAACTTTCCTTGCCAATTTCTCCATTTGCTTTTTCCAACTGTGCTTTTATCAATTCAAGACGCATTTCTAAAGTTGTGAGGGGTTGGCTGATATTATGAACTAATCCCACCGATAATTCTCCTAATGCACGGATCCTATCCCTGGAAATAGTGAGGATTTGCTGATGTTTTAATTCTTTTTCTAGTGCTTTCTGAAATGTTGCATTTTTTGCACTGACAATGATGAAATCACTATCTCCTTTATTATTTTCCACGACTTTAAAACTTGCATAAACCGGTACAGATACCCCTTCAAAGAGTAAATGTGTATCGAGGTTTTGAATTTTCCCATTGCGGATTTGTTTTTCTAATGATTCTTTTCCTTCTGTATTTAAGCTTTTCGAAAATACATCATCGATCAAATTTCCTTTTAATTTCTGAAAAGATGTTTGTAACAGGTCAAGCGCACTTTTGTTGACGTATTGAATCACACCGAGTGAATCTAATATAAAAATTGCGTCCGGGAGGTGCTCCAGTATCATCACCGTAGTAGCATAATCTTTGGTGAGAGATAAATTTGGATTCTGTTCTTTTTTAGTTGGTGTCATACAATTATGTCTGAATTAAGACCATTGGACTTTCTATTTCTATTTTTTTTGGGTATAAAATCTAATACTAAATGTGAATCTACTTCCCTAACCTTTAATGAAATTTCCTCAAATTTTTCAAATGTCCCGTTAGACTGGGTTATAATATTAAATCCTCTTATCCTGAGTAAATATCCATTGGGTTCTATACAGTCAATTATTCTTCCTTTGAGAATCTGCCCTTTTTTTAATCGGCGAAATAATTTTTCCAGCCCTCCTTTAGTTTTATAATCAACGGTGAATGTCATTATTTAATAATTTAATTTATTGAATTGAATTTACATTTAAAATTTCAACAAATATATTTAAGAAGGAGGATAAGGAATTAGGGTAAATAATGAAACAGGATCAATCTTATCCATTGTAATTATGCTTTAATTTGTGGAGATTATTGATTTATTTGAGCAGAATATTTTCTGTCATTTTACAAGAATATCCACGGATATTCTTTTGTTTTCCTCTTCTTCAATCAGATCGTCTTTTTTTTGTATTTCATCTTCGGCAGTCTCGGAATCTGTCTGAACCGGTGAATTTAATTCAACAGAATCTTTTTCCCTTTTTGGGTTGTATTTTTTTTTCTTCCTTTCCCTTTTCATAGGTTTATCCGTCGTGTGCTCTATCTGATGAATTGTTTCAGGTTGAGTTAAACCGATATTTCGTATTGGATCATCAGACATGTGACTTTTTCCTCAATTTCTGCCGTAATTCAGTGTGAACTTGGCTCAGTATCTGGCTGACCCGTCCTTCGGAAAGATTTAAAACGGTTCCAATATCTGCAAGAGTCAAATTTTCATAATAATACAAAGCCAGAATTAGACGCTCTCTTTCTGATAATTCCTGGATATGTCCTTTCAATTCATTTCGTATTCCTTTTTTATCCAGTTCTTCTTCCGGTGATATCTGGTTTTTATCTTCCATAATTTCCATCCGTGTCATGACTTCACCTTCATCGGTGGAAAAGGATTCATCAAGGGAAACTGTTAAGCTAAGTTGAGATACAGATAATATCTTGCTTATCTCCTTTTGGGTTAAACCCGTTTCTTTTTGAATTTCCAGTACATTCGGCTCACGATCCAACTGCTTTGAAAGTTTTTCCTTAGCGCCATTTACTTTTGATAATTTTTGCATTTGGTCCCTGGATAACACCCCATTTCGTCTCAGTGCATCGATGATCTCGCCATGTATCCTGCGGTAGGCATAAGTCTTGAATGCAGTCCCATTTTCAGGATCAAACCTGCCAAGGGCAAATAACAAACCGACAACACCAAATTGATACAAATCATCTTTCTGAAGGCTTATATAGGATCCTATATTAATTCTGCCTACAATATGTTTTACTAAAGGTAAAAAAGCTCTAACCGCCTGATCCTTAATCAACTCATTCCCTGTTATACAGTATTCTCTGACTAGAGCTTCACCATCCAATTTTTTCTGTTCCTGAATCATAATATTTTAGGTGCTTTTTTCCAGATTCTGGTCTTCATCAGGTTGAGGCTCTGTTTCAGTTGCCATGATTTGGATGCCCCATTTCATTAATATTCCTACTATAAAAAATACAAATAAAACACCAATGTAAACTATGATGCTCCTAATTAATCCTTCAAAAATAGATATATTGATCACAAGATTAATAATAAAACTGATCAATGCGACAATTAATGCGATCTTATAAACCAGTTTATCCATTCGCTTTTTCTACCTCAACATTTTTATAATTCATAAAACGATCAAAAAAACTATCTCGTTTTTTTACATCAGTAATGGGCATCTTCAATAGTCTTCTGGTAATCATCTTTAATGAATTCACCGGAACTGAATTAGGATAAAATAAAGATATGGGTTTTTGTTTTTGGACTGAGTATTGAATTAGATTATCCTTGACAATTGACCCTCCATAAAGAAGAGAGCTATTTAAAAATCTTTGAACCATTAAATTCATTTTTTTAAACATGGATTCTCCATTCTCTTCATGATCTACCATATTTGATATCATGATGATAGGAACATCAGGATTTGTATTTCGGATAACTTTCACCATACCGTAAGAATCTGCTATGGAAGCAGGATCCGGTGTTACGACCAGGATGATCTTGTCTGCACCGAAAACAAAAGACATAACGGAATTATGCACTCCAGCCCCCGTATCGACTATTACCGTATCATATTTGTGCTCAAATTGTGCATACGCATCATTTAATTTATGGAGCATCCTTTCCTTCAATTCCAACATCTCAATTACAGCGGAACCTGCGGGTAAAATATCAATCCCACCCGGACCTTTAGTGATCACATCTTTTAATTCTATTTTTCCTGAAATCACATCTGCTATGGAATATTTTGGTCGGATTCCCATTAATAAATCCACATTTCCCAAATGAATATCTGCATCCACCAGCAGTACATTTTTTTTCATTCGAGCCATGAGCAACGCTAAATTCACACTTATGTTGGATTTACCAACACCGCCCTTACCGCTTGTTACAGCTAAAATCTCAGGATGATTTTTGTCTAATTTTAAGACGGATAGAGAAAAACGCTTTAATTTATTCATTATTGAGAATCTCCGCTGGTTCTATCTGGGTTCGATTCTTGGTTACTGGGATGTCTGCTATCCATTTTTTTGACCAATAAAACAATTCAAATGTAAATCTGAAATCTCACTGTTTGAACTTAAAACTATTATTTCCAATTTACCACAATATGTTTCAGGATTCACTAGGATAATTGATTGAACCTACCGTATTCAGGTTAGTGTCTGATGTTAATTCAGAAAATGATAAAACGGACACATCTGGGAGAACAGGTTCAATAAAGGATCGTACATAACGTCTGATTTGAGGAGATACTAAGATGGCAGGCCGGCGGTTATCCAAAACCATTTTTTCTATATTTCTCCCGATTGATTTGAATAAAGTAGTAACCTGTTCCGGTGTTAATCCTAAATTACGTGAATTTCCTTTTCCTTCTTTTATTACTTCCATAATTTGGTCTTCTAATCGGGAGTCAAAGGTGGTGACAGAAATATCAGTTTTCCCGTTTTTAAATACATTGGTGATGGTATCTGCCATTGAAATTCGAACATATTCTGTTAAGGTATCTGCATCCTTTGTCACTGCGGCATAATCTGCCAGTGTTTCCAGAATAATCACTAAATTTCTCACAGGAATTTTTTCTTTCAATAAATTTTTTAAGACCTGAGTTACAATTCCCAGCGGTAGCAAGTCAGGAACCAATCCCTCAACTACTGCGCTGTGGGTCTCTTTCAGATGATCCAGCATCCGCTGAGTTTCCTGCCTATCAAAAAGTTTCCATGCATTTCCTTTCAGTACTTCCATCAAATGTGTTGCGATGACAGCTGGTGGTTCAACAACGGTGAGTCCGGCAGCTTCTGCTCGTTCTTTCTGGTCAGATGATATCCATCGGGCAGGCAACCCAAAAGTTGGTTCCTTCGTATCGACTCCCACAAGGTCAATGCTATCATCAGGATTTAGTGCAAGAAAATAATCCAGCATTACTTCACCTTTCACAACCTCAACATCATGGATTTTGAAGATATATTCACTGGATCCCAATTGAATATTATCACGAATACGAATGGGGGGAACAACAATCCCCAATTCAATTGCTAAACTCTTACGAATGGTTGAAATTCGATCAAGCAGATTTCCTCCCTGATTGACATCTACCAAAGGAATCAAACCATATCCAATCTCAATCTCAAATGGATCTGGATGTAAAAATGATTCAATTTTTTCATCTTCAATGACTGCTTCATCTTCCGGTTCGACCAATGTTTGCTCCTCAGATTTAGCTTTAGAAGCCAAAACCCCCACAATGCCTAAAATTCCTGCCATGATTGCAAAAGGTAAAAATGGCATACCCGGCATTAAACCGATGACAACTAAAACTCCGGAACTAACCAGCACCGCTTTGGGTTGTTTAGTCACTTGAGATTGAATATCGGCTGCAAAATCCGATTCGCTTGTCGCTCGGGTGACAATAATTCCTGCGGCGGTCGAAATGATCAGTGCCGGGATCTGAGCTACCAATCCGTCACCAATTGTTAAAAGTGTATAGGTTGAGGCAGCTTCTCCAAGCATCATTCCAAGTTGGAGTGTTCCAATGGCTAACCCACCAATGATATTGATGAGTGTCATGAGAATTCCTGCAACTGCATCTCCCCTGACAAATTTACTGGCACCGTCCATAGAGCCATAAAAATCAGCTTCCCTGGCAATCATTTCCCTTCGTTCTCTTGCCTGGTTATCATCAATAAGTCCCGCATTCAAATCAGCATCAATCGCCATCTGTTTCCCCGGCATTGCATCCAGGGTAAACCGTGCGGATACTTCAGCAATTCGGGTAGCACCTTTTGTAATGACGACAAAATTAATAATGACTAAAATCAGAAATATTACTGCACCAACAATATAATTTCCTCCAACGACAAAATTTCCAAAGGATGCAATAATTTCTCCTGCATAAGCGTCTCCCAGAATCAATCGTGTTGTGGCAACATTCAAAGATAATCTGAACAGGGTAACGATTAATAATAATCCCGGAAATACGGAAAAATCCAAAGGACGTAACACATACATGGCAACAAAGATAATGACTAATGCACCGGTGATATTCATGACAAGAAACACATCTATGAGAAACGTAGGCATTGGAAGGAGCATAACTCCCAGAATCAACATGACAGCAACCGCAAGCATCGTACTGCTGTTTGAGCCTAAAATAGAGGCAAATCTTGATTTTTTATTTTCAGCCATGAGCTATTGTATTGTTTAAATATGGATTTTTTTGCTGCATCTTGAAAACTTTTGCTAATATTTCTGCCACCGCTTGATAAAATATTGGCGGAATTTCCATTCCAACTTCTAATGTTTGAAACAAAGTTCGTGCCAAAGGTTTATCTTCAATAACCGGGATATCATTTTCACTGGCTAATAGCTTAATTCTTTCAGCAGTTTTTCGCTGGCCTTTGGCAACAACTTTCGGTGCATCGGAGGGTTCGCTGGTTACATAGCGAAGGGCTACGGCAATATGGGTGGGGTTTGTCACGACGACAGTTGCATCAGGAACCGCATTCATCATTCGAGTTCTGCTTAACTGCCTTTGCAGTGACTTGATACGTCCTTTCACCTCAGGATTCCCTCTTTCCTGTGTCTGTTCTTCTTTCACTTCTTGTTTGGTCATTTTAATATTTTTTTCATAGTCATAATTCTGCCAGGCATAATCTGCCGCAGCAAGGAAAATCAATACAATAGCAATTTTGATACTTAATTCAAATAACACTCCTGCAATAAAACTCAAAACCGCCGCTGGTGTCATGATGGACATGGAATAAAAATCATAAATATGACTCTTGATCACACCGTATCCAATGATACAAATGATGGTTATTTTAAAAATTCCTTTAACCAGCTCCACGATTGATTTTGCTGAAAAAATACGTTTTACTCCCTTCAGTGGATTAATTTTACTAAATTTTGGGATAATTGCTTTTTGTGATAATAAAAACCCAACCTGTCCAAAATTGCTGGCAAGCCCCATTATCATTATCACACCCAATATTGGACTTAAAATGCTAAAGAAATACCAGATTCCATTTTGCGCATATTGACTAGTCGATTCTGGTGTTAAATGTATAGTCATCAGTGTTGTATAGATCCCGGCCGTAAATTGTGAAATTCCATTTAAAAGATCCTTCCCCATAAACTTTATGACTAAAATACCTGCGAGCAATACCACCACTGAATTAACGTCCATGCTGCGGGCAACATTACCCTTTTCCCGTTCCTTTTTCCTTTTTTTCGGAGTTGGAGCTTCAGTACGGCTGTGCTTATCCTGACCCGGCATTTAAACCCCTGATAATTGACGAATGAGAATTCCGGTATAATCTATGATATCCTCGTAAACTGAATCAAAGAGCATTTGGAAGATATTTAAAGAAATTATCAACATGATCAGTCCCGATAATATTTTTAACGGCAGGGTTATAAAAAATACATTCAGTTGAGGCATGGTGCGTGCCATAAAACCGACTCCTGCATCGATCAATAATAAAAAAGCAATAGAAGGAGCCGCAAATCGAACCCCGATTTCATAAATCCTTGTTCCTCCCCGAATTATTGATTCTCCTGCATTTGAAGATAAGTCTCCCATACCTAAGGGAATCATTTGAAAATTGCCGAATATTGTTTCAATAAAAAAATGATGACCATTCATTAAAAGCAGGAACAGGACCATAATTGGAAGCCAAAATTGTGTAATAATTGGGATCTGTTCCCGACTGGTTGGATCCATGACATTGACGATTCCCATTCCCATTTGTAGTCCAACTATTCCTCCGGCAATAGAAAATCCCTCAAATATCAATCGTCCTCCAAACCCGATGATCATCCCAATCACCACTTCCCTTGCCATTAAACCTGTTAACAGCCAAAGATTAGTTACAGGGGGCACAGTATCCATGGTTAGGACTGATCCAATGATGACCGTCAGAATGAATGCGAACATGATCCTGGTTCGTCCGGAAATCATGGGATAACTGAAAATTGGCAGGGTCATCAGCATTGCAGAAATTCGGGTAAATACAAGCATATATCCCGGGATGTAAACCTGCAAGTTGTCTGCAAATTCAAAAAATGACGGCACTTCCCGCCTCAATCATTAAAATATTGGTTGTTTTGAAATACGGTAAAACCCAATGAAATTCGAAATACGTTAATCATATTTCCAACTCTAGTGAGACATGAGGGGAATCTGATACATAATTTCCTGGGTAAATTGTATCAATACTTCCAGAAACCATGGAGTTAAAATGAGCAGGACAATTCCAACGACGGCCATTTTAGGAATAAAGGTCAGGGTCATTTCATGAATGGAAGTAACCGCCTGAAAAATCCCGACTGCTAATCCCACTAGAAGAGTTGTACCTAAAAGAGGAGTCGCAATGTACAAAACCGTAATAAGGGTTTCTCTACTGACATAAATAACAAAATCCGGTGTCATCAGGCAAAACCTTTCACTAATGATTCAACCACAAGATACCAACCGTCAACCAGAACAAATAAAAGCAGTTTAAACGGCAGGGAAATCATGATCGGAGGCAGCATCATCATTCCCATGGAAAGTAAAACGCTGGAGACGACCATATCAATAGCAAGCATGGGTAAATAGAGTAAAAATCCAATTTGGAATGCGGTTTTTAATTCACTGATGATAAATGCAGGAATGAGTGTAAATATTGATAATTCTTCCAATGAAGCGGGTTTACCTGTCTGCCGAAGTTGAATGAAAAGACCAATATCCTTCTCCCTGGTTTGATCCAACATAAACGATTTAATTGGAACCGTTGCAATTTCTAAAGCTTCTTTTTGAGTAATCTCTTCATTTAAATAAGGTTGGAGAGCTTTATCGTTAATTTCTGTGATCACAGGTTTCATGATAAAAACGGATATAAACAATGCTAAACCGATCAGGATTTGATTGGAGGGAACGGTCTGGGTAGCCAGAGCCGATCGTAAAAAATGAAATACAACCACAAGACGGGTAAAAGAGGTCATCATAATGAGAATGGAAGGGGCCAATGATAAAATTGTGATTAGGAAAACAATCTGCATTGTCATGACAAAATCAGACGGTCCGGACGCTTCTTCTAATCCCATGGTTATTTTAGGAAGAATATTTTGACCTAATGAGACAGCAGGAAGAACTAATATCACCAAAAAGCGACTTGCTTTGTTAATAGAAATAAACTTCATGATTGTATAGAATTCAATTTTCTGTTAATGGATCCGGCGAATCGAGGGGAGTTTTATTATCTGTAATTATTCCGTCAGAGCTCTCTTCCACAAATTCTTTCACCAGATTAATTGACTGTTCCGTGACTCCCATGAGCAGTTTTCTTCCCTCAATTCGGACCATCATCAAATATTGTTTCGGACTGATATGTTGTTTACCTAAAACCTCCATTGAAAAATAATCGCCTTCAATAGAGAACTTATTTTTATACCATTTAAACCCGACCAGAATTATAATGATAATAAGACCGGTTATACCCAATGTTCTTAGAAAATAGTGGGAGTAGTTTGATTTGAACGGGACAGCTTCACCACTATTTTCCGAATGAACCGGGACTACACCATCAGTTGTACTTTCACCCGGAAATAAAAAAAATAAGATTAATATGAGTAAGGAAACGACTGCAAGTACTGCAGTTAACCGGTTGGATGATTTCCCCTGACGATGTCCAAAGAATCGATTGGGGTTGATCATCCCAGGCTTTTTATTCTTTCTTTTGGTGAGGCAAGTTTGGTTATGCGAATCCCGAAATTATCATCCACTACGACAACTTCACCCTCAGCAAGTTTCCGGTTATTCACAAAGATAGTCAGTGGTTCTCCGGCGGATTTATTTAACTCTATTAAAGACCCTTTACTCAGTTTCAGAACATCCTGTATTTTCATAGATTTACGACCCAATTCAACCAGAACTTCTAATTCCACATCCAAAAGTATATCAATATTTCTCGGGGAACCGCTACCTTCATCTTCCGGTGAAAAACTGTCAAATTCAGCATTGGATACATCAACAAAATCGTCGTCGGAGGTACTTTTACTCCATGAATACTGATTCGCAGAAATGGTATCTTTCCCTAATGTGAATGTATGTGACGTTATTATTCCGCTTTCTAGTGGAAGAAATTTTGAAATATCATCCCCTGAAGCAAATTGCGACACTGTGAGATTTTTAACGGTGAACTTCATGGATTCATCCTCAACTGATTCAGAAACATTCAGGAGAAATTGTTCCATACCCTCCCGGAATTTGTTCCACTGTTCTTCATCAAGAGAATCTTTTGTTTTTTCACCACTCATCCATGAATATAGATTCAATGCCGATTCGGGATCCAATGTGATTAAATGCTGCAGGTGAGAGGAATCATGTGAAGAGGAGAATTGAATTCCCACCCGGGGAAATTCTTCAGTATTTGCCTGATCTGCCAAGTTTTGGTCATCAGACTGTATAGAATCTAATTCAACCTTCTTTTGGTTAAAGGTTTCTTTAATATTATTTAATAAGGAATCACGATTTTCTTCCAACCATGAACCCAATTGACTTTTATCTATGTCACTCATTTTCTGCTCCTGTAGTAATTGAATTTATTTGACACGAATATCTTTGTTGATATTGTCCCACTGTTGCTGAAAATAGTTTCTTTTTATTCACAATAATGGGTATATCCTGATGAATACGGGTATCGAGAGTCAATACGTCATCACATTCAAGATTTATAAAATCATTAACGGATATATTGACTTTTCCTAAAACAGCCTGCAACAGCATAGAGGTCTGATTAAGGTTTTCTGCTACCGTTTTTGAACCCGTACTAGTCTGTTCCTTTTCACCCATCAGAAATTGATCTTTAATATCTAAGGACGATAACAAGGAAGTGATCCACTGATAGGGATAACACAAATTCATAAGCGTTGAGTTGCCTTTCACCTTTGTTTCAATCGAAACGATGATCGCCGGTTCTGATGCAGGGATGATCTGCACAAATTCCGGATCATGCTCAAATCTGTTTATGGAACAGTTAATTTTTTTTAATGGCTGCCAGGTTGATTTGATTTCACTCGATAATTTTTGTAACAAACGATTCATGATTCGTTTTTCAACTACTGAAATCGGACGGGAATTCGGTAAAAAACTCCCTTTTCCACCTAACAACCTTTCTACGATAAAGATGACTAATTGCGGACTGATCTCAAAAATAAACTGTGAATCGGGATTTTCTAATTTCCCTACATAAAGTGCTCCCGGTGAAGTTATGGACCTCACATAATCACCATATAGAACTTGGTCAACCGTTACCAGTTTCAAATCAACGATCATTCGTAATTGTTCAGACAAATATACACTGAGGTTTTTCACTAATTTGTCATGGAGACTTTCTAATATTCTTATTTGATCTTTATGAACCAAATTCGGCTGTTTAAAATCATACATCCATATTTTTCTCTTTGAATCTTCGCTTTGGGGGTGAGTTCCGCTTTCCCCGGAAACATCGGTTAATAAAGCATCAATTTCTTCTTGTGATAATAATGTTGTCATAATTTTTATTGATTATTGATTTATGAAATGTGTTATCCTTTTAATCTTGAAGCTTCATTCATGACTTCATTTAAAGTCGTTACCACTCTAGATGTTGCCTGAAATCCTCTTTGAGCTTCGATCATTTGAGTAAATTGATTTGCCAAATCCACATTGGACATTTCCAAAACTCCGGATTCAATTGAAGAAGCATTTTCATCGGGAATTTTCACATCCGATGGTCCACTCTCCTTCGTTTCCATGAATAAACTTCCGCCTACTTTTCTCAAACCGTTGTCATTTTGGAATGTAGTTGTACCAATTTGAGCTAAATCTAAAACTTTTCCATTAGTGAAAATTCCTTTTATGATTCCACTTTCATCAACATTAAACCCCGTGAGAGCACCTGCCTGATTCCCATCCTGGGATCTCAGGGATAGATTCGACACAGAATCAAATTGGGTTATTCCGGAAAATCCTTCATGAGAATCCATATTGAAATTAATATTTAATTGTGGGGTGTTATTTCCCGGATCCAATACAAATTCAGATGATTCATCAATAAATTCGAAATTGAGGTAACGTCCATTCTCATCAAAAGTCAGAATGCCTGATCCACCGCTTAAGACTGTTTCTGAACCATTCGCTTCAATCATTACTTTCCATTCACCGGTGTTGACCGTTTTTTCGTATTGTACCGTTAATTCATGAGCTTTACCAAGGGAATCATAAATAACCATTGATGTTGTGACTTTTGGTGTATATCCGGATGTAATATTTGCAAATCCCGGAAATTCAATTTCTCCTGTGTTTTGTTCATCCGAGACTATATTTATTGATGAATTGCTTTCACCGGGTTCTATATCGGTGAGAACTATTTTTCCTTCCAATAATTGAACGGTGGAATCATTCCCAAATATGCCATTTATTTTTTCCACAAGATCTCCAATGGTCGTACCATCATAAACATCACCAAATATAAAGGAGGATCCAACTTCGTTTCCTTCTCTGTTCGTACCAGAAATGTGAATTGTCTCACCTGACTGAAAAGAAGAAGCAGTTTGATTCAAGTCGTTTAATTCCGATTCTTCAACTGCTAATGATTCTATGCCCTCTTCCCTGACAGTTAATGGACTTACATTTGACCACACTTCATTCTCCGGTTTCAAACCTGCATTAAGATTGCCGGTTAAATGGATATTTTTGGTAGCTTGAGCATCCGATAATAAATTGCGGTCAATGATGATATCTCCAAGATCATTACTTTTTTTGGTATTATCTTTGGGATTGATCGCCCACCCCTGAACAGAATATCCTTGTCCATTTACAAATACACCATCTTTATCAAAAGAAAAACTACCGTCTCTGGTAAAAAATAGTTCATCATTTTTTTCAAGGACAAAAAATGCACTTCCCTTAATCCCAAGGTCTGTAACATTTCCGGTAGATTGAAATCCACCTTGTTTGAACGGAGTAAAAGAGATCCCTATGGTTGATCCGAATTGTTCTGCAAATGTCATACGTGTTGATTTGAATCCAATTGTGTTGATATTAGCAATATTATTTCCAACCATTTCAAGTTTGGCTTGTTGTGCATTTAATCCCGATAATGCCGTTGAAAACCCATCAATATTTTGACCGTCTAAACTCATTTGTCTCTCCAATTTTGGTTAAATAATTCCCGAATATTCATAGGGAATTTCATTATTAATTTTGTTGAATATATTTTCATTTTCCTATACAACTGCGAAGGCATCAAAATTTGAAAACACATTTTCCTGAACTTGGTTTTTACCCATCGTAGCCATGACAGTTTGGTTCTTTACATTTAGCACAAATGCCGTGGAATCCATTAACAGAATTCCTGAAGAAACTCCCTTGTCTTTTAATCTTCCCAGTCCTGATTCCAATCGATTCATTTGTTCCATGGTCAGATTACCATTGATTTCGTGAAATATTTTTGATGCTCTCTCTGAAAAACTGATAGAGTTGTCCTTATAAATTTTTTCATCAAGAATTTCCCGGAATGTTTCATTTACTTTTTCGGTATTACCAAGTTCAGTTTTCTGACTTGAAAAAGGATTATTTTCGACTCTTTTCGGTTGAAAATCATGAATATTGTTTTGAATTTGTAAAACTCCAACTCTCACGAATTAATCCTCAGAACCGGTTATTTCAATCACTTTGTTGAAAGGAATCTCTTCATCGTTTACAACAAACACTGCTGTCCCGTCCGTATATTTGATACCGGATATGATTCCCTTGACCATTGTTAATGCACCTACCGGGTCTCCATTAACATCTAATGCAATAACTTGAATTTTGTATTCTCCCGCAGGGACTTCATCCCCATTTGTATCTTTTCCATCCCAGGTGAAATTTTGTTTTCCTTCGGATAATGTGCCTAACTCAATCCCTTTAACAATATTCCCGGCACTATCCATTACATTAACAATAACATTTTCAGCCTGTCCGTTTAGCTGAAAGGAAATCTCCACAGGACCATCCTTGGAGAATGTGATCATATCACCTGCAGCCGAAACACTTTTACCGATAAAACTGGCTGCCATTGTATTGTTTATTGCCTGAGTAAGCATTAAATCAACTTGCATACTTTCTTCCATCATCCCGCTCATATTTGTTAATTGTTCAAGTGAACTGAACTGAGCCAGTTGTGAGGCGAAATCCTGGCTGTTCATGGGAGACATTGGATCCTGGTGTTTTAATTGTTCAACTAATAATTTCAAAAACTCATCCTTTGCCATTGTTGAGTTACTGAGACCTGTTATTCCCGTTGCGGTATTTGCTTTATCAAATAATGCTATTTCATTCATATTAATTTCTCTTTGTTTATGCTATGACTTCAATCGTGTTATAACCAAATTGTCGCAAAACATTCTCATTTTCAGGTAGTGTTTCTTCATGTTCTGTTTCAATAAATATTTTTTGTGATGTTCCTTTTTTATTCGTATAATGATGTTTATCAGAACCAACTTCGACATTAAATGATTCGAATCTCATTCCTTTTTCATTCAAATTTTCTTTTACATCTGTCACAATTTTTTCAATAATGGATTTAAGTGATTCTGATTCAATTACAACGGTCGCTTTTGTCAGGGAATTTTTTTGCATCAATTTTATTTCCAGTTCTCCCCATTGTCCTCCATCAATCCTGTACGTAGCAGATTTTGTTCCATTAGATGAGTTATTTCCATGAATTATTTGGGTTATCCTTGTTACTAACTGAATCCTGTTTACCTTTTGTACTGACTGAGATAAAGGTTGAGAAAATGTATTCGCTTTAAACGTCTGTATATCTGGTGTTTTATGATCCAAGCCGGTAACCGATAATGATTTCAGATGAAATGAATTCTTTGATTCTAAACGGGAGATTGGATTGGGTCTGTTCAGTGGTTTTTCAGGGGTAGTTTTTTCCTCTACGGGGTTAGGGTTTCCCCTCTCTGTGGTAGTCTTTTGTTTTCTATTTACCGGGTTATTCCGTTCTGATTTCTTATGGATCGGTTCAATTTGAGAGGATGAAAAATTCTGTTTTGTACCTGTTTCGATATATGTATCTCCAAATTTTTTCAAAAGTGTTTCATGCACTTTACCACTCAGTTCCGTCCCTTTTAAAAACTGAGTAAAAATTGGCTGAAACTGAGATGCAGTCACTTCAGAAAAAAGAGAGTTTTCCGGTTTCTCTGATGATTCCGTTTTGAGGTTGTTATCCATAGGAATTTCCACCGATACTGAATTCATATTAATCTTCCTTTTTAACTCCGGCTAATAGTTCAGTGATCTTTCCTGCCCGCTTTGGGTTTAAAGCATTAAAAATCAATTTTTTACTTCGATTACTCATATTGTTATATATAGCAATTACTGTGCCATCATCCACATTTGCAAGAATGGGTTTTATCTCAGCAGTTTTCATTGATTCATAGGTTTTCGCAATTCCTTTAATGGAAATGACCTGTTGCTTTACAGCATTTAACTCATTAATTAATTTTTCATTTTCAATTTTATACTCGTTTAATAAACTCAATTGAACCATTATTTGATTATTAAGGCTGTCGATTAGAGCCGTGTTATTTAAAGAATCTATCTCATGAGACTCATCTGCGATTATGACTGTATCTGATACAATAGCAGGAGGTTGGAGTGAATCTGAAAGCGAATCAGGGAATATTTCCATGTCTGATTCTGCGGACAGGGTTTCTTCAGTACCATTCATAAAGAAGAAATAATAGGCAGCTCCTCCTCCAAGGGAAAGGACAACCAGGATAATCAAAATCAAAATGATTATTTTTTTCATGATGTGTTTCCCCGTTTTTTCAAGTTATTTCGATTTGCAATTTCATCAGTTTGTTTTCTTTCTGATCTTTTTTCCAATATTTTATGTTCGCTTAATTTTCGTTCACGCAGTTTTTCCACCGCTTTTTTATCTTTAGATGCTTCGGTCAGATGGTTCAAATTTTCTTTAATTTCTGTTTCGGCTTCAGTAACTCTGTTTTCTCCCTTCTCGATCTGCTCATTTAATTGATGCAAATAATCTGTAGAAATATTCAGTTGATTTAATGTCATTTTTTCTCGAGAATTATCGCCAATTAAAACATCTTTTTTTATTCGCTCGATATTTTCCAGATTTTCTTCTTCTTTTTTCTTTTTATTTTTGGAATGACCTAATTCTTCTGCTTTCAAATCCTCAATTTTTCTTTTGTAATCGAGTACTTTTTCCAGTGGAAATTGAAATTGTTTTGCCATGACTTTTATTCGATGACCTCAAATAATGATTTTAATGTCTCTTCAAATTGGGAGGGTTCATTAATTCCCTGGCGGAGGAATTCATCAATTTTTGATTTGAACAGAAGAGCCCGATCCACTTTCGGATTACTTCCTTTGGCATAAGCACCGATGGATAGCATGTCTTCAGCTTCTCGATATTCCGATAACAATTCTATTAATTCACCTGCACTTTTATAGTGTTTTTCATCGGTGATGTCCTGAAATAACCGGCTTACACTATCCAGAACATCTACAGCTGGATAATGACCTTTTGTAGATAATTTTCTTGAGAGGATGATATGTCCATCCAAAATAGATCGAGCTGTATCACTGACGGGGTCATCCATATCATCACCTTCTACCAATACTGAATAAAGACCTGTGATGCTTCCTTTTTCACCTGCTCCTGTTCGTTCTAACAATCTAGGCAAAAATGAGAAAACAGAGGGAGTAAATCCTTTGGTTGTTGGTGGTTCCCCTACAGCAAGTCCGATTTCTCTCTGAGCTAATGCTACTCGGGTTAAAGAGTCCATCATAAACATGACATTCTTCCCTTGGTCACGGTAGTACTCCGCAATTGCTGTTGCAATTAAAGATGCTTTAATTCTCACCATGGCAGATTGATCAGACGTCGCCACAATTACAACCGACCGTTTCAACCCTTCCGGTCCTAAATCCCTTTCAATAAATTCCCGGACCTCTCTTCCCCGTTCTCCGATAAGAGCGATGACATTCACTTCTGCACTTGTAAACCGGGAGATCATACCCAGCAAAATACTTTTCCCAATACCGCTTCCGGAAAATATCCCAATTCGCTGTCCCTTACCCAAAGTAAGAAATCCATCAATGGAACGGATTCCTGTTGATATAACTTCTGTAATTCTTTGCCGATCCAGAGGATTAGGAGGTACATTATAGACAGGTTGTCTTTCAGATCCGTTAATGGGACCTTTTCCATCTATTGGGTTACCCATTCCATCTAATACTCTTCCCAGTAACTGGTCTCCGACCTGAATATTCATGGGTTGTGGGTTCACAGATACAGGACTTCCGGGAGAAATTCCCATAATCTCTCCGAAGGGCATCATTAAAACTTTGTCCCCTTTAAATCCTACGATTTCTGCCTGAATAGTGCGATTGTCCTTGGTTCTAATAGAACACAATTCTCCAAGAGAACCTTCCAATCCGGAGGCTTCAATAACCAACCCAATGATCTGAGAAATACGTCCTTCGGTAGAAACAGTATCCATCACATCAATTGAATCCAGTATGGATCCAAATTTTGAGTCAGTTAATTCCATTTTAAATATTCCTGATTTAAATGTTTTTCAATTAACTCAAGCTGGTGAACTAAAGTCGCATCAATAAAGAAATCTTCGGATTCAACCAAACAATCACCCGGTTGTAGTTTTTCATCCTCCTGAAACTGAATTTTGTCCTGAAGCGGAAGATTAATTTGATCTAAAAATTCTTCACGATTTAATTCATTAAGCCATTCCGAATTTAAAAATACCTTGATTTTTTTCTGTTCCATCATGTCTATTAATGTTTTTTTCAACATTTTTGAAAGAAAATCAGTGATTTCTTTTTTATGGGTAAGTTCTTCATGAAGAATTTTTTCAGCAATTCGCATAGAAAAATTCAGCAAGGTTTTTTCCTGCCGGGAAAAGAGTATTTTGTATTGATCTTTTAACCCTTCTGCCAATTGAGTAAAATCAGAAGATAATTCTTTAATGCGGGATTCCATATCCATCAGGGAAGATTCTCTGCCTTCTATATATCCTGCCTGGAACGCATTTTCCCTTGTTTGTTCAAGGGCTTTTTCAAGAATTTCGACCTGATCATCAGCAGTTGTTTGTTCATCCATGATGATATCCGTATCATCTGAAGTTACTGATTCCTGATATAACGGGTAGTAATCAATCCCCTTAAAATTGATTTGTTTTATCGGTTTGGCAACCGTAAAGGTAAAGGATTCCATTTTATTCGGTAGTTAAATGGAGTTTAGATTAAGTCTTGTTCTTCACCACTTCTGGAGATAGACAGTTCACCTTTACTCTCTAAATCAAATACTGCCAGAAGTACATCACTTTGAGCTTTTTCTATATCCTTCATCGGCATTGGCGGAAGCACATCAATTTCATCTCTCAGCATCCCTCCTGCACGTTCTGACATATTTTTATAAAATCTCTCTCTAAGATCATCTTTTGCGCCTTTCAATGCCGGTGCAAGAATTTTATTGTCAACCGCACCGTTAATAGCTTGAATTGCATTATCGGTAAGAGTAACAATGTCATCAAACATGAACAGATAGGATGATATATCATCGCACAGTTCTTCATCTATTTTTTTCAAAC
Organism: uncultured bacterium; assembly: GCA_964518835.1. GTDB lineage: Bacteria > Fidelibacterota > Marinisomatia > Marinisomatales > AB-629-J13 > AB-629-J13. The sequence goes on along the minus strand of CAZFKU010000005.1, from coordinate 10,184 downwards.
CGTCCAGGATGACCTTTTGATCTGTTTGTCCAATTGCATTGAGCAGGTCAGCTGTCGATTCAACACCACTCTTCCTGGCATCTCCGTCAGCTATTTCCGCTCCTATTTGGTCCCTTAATACTGCTTCTACATCTTCAATTAATTCGGGATTGATATCTTGTAATGTTGCTAGACGATATGAGATTTCAATTCGGTTTTCTTCTGGTAATTCAGCCAATAGGGAAGATGCCTGATCTACCCTTAAATTGGATAAAATTAGTGCTGCCGTTTGAGGATGCTCCTTACCGAGAAAATCCAATAGACGCTTGTTATCGACTTTTCCCAAAAGACTGAAAGCACTTATACCGGTAGCAATCTCTAACCGTTTTATAACATCATCAGATTTTTTATCTCCCCAGGCGTGTTCAAGTAAATCCTTTGCATATTCAAATCCTCCTTGTGCCAGTGTTTCGTTAGCAATCATTACCTCATAAAATTCCTGGATAACTTGGCCGAGGACTTCAGAAGGGATATCACGTAATTTAGCAATTTCAAAACTGATCTTTTCAACTTCAGAATCGCTCATATTTTTCATGACCTGAGCCGCATTATCAACTCCCATTGTAATCAACAGCATTGCTGCTTTTTGAGTCGAGTTTAAATTATCCGATGTTAATGTGTACGGTTCTATCATTATCGAATTCATATTCATTATTTATTGATCCATGTGTGAATTAATTTTGATGCATTTTTAGGTTTGTCTTTTGCAAAGTCAATTACGGCAGTCGTCATTTTATCTTTTGCTTTTAATCTGGCTCTTGCTTCTGGACTTAATTTCTTTATAAAAATATCTTCATCTATTTCGTCTTCAACTTCTTCGCCGGTTGAATCTTTTAAATAATTACTGAACCAGCCTTTCAATGCATCAGTGGGTTTAATTTTATTTTTTGAGATATACTCTTCTAACTTGTCAACTTTTTCTTTCTCTTCAGTATCAATTTCTTCTTCGTCACCTTCTCCCGCTTCAAGTTTTTCTAATTCTTCCTCACCCTCCGAAAGACCTTCCAATGCAGGTTCCTCCTCACCAAGCAAGGCTAACATTTCCGGTTCTGTTCCGGTTTTTTTAAATAATGTTCTCATTACAAATAATGCAACTAAAACGGATACGAGGAGTAATCCTTTGTTAATAACACTTGCCCACAATGCCCGGGTTTCTGCTTTTTCAAAATATTCCATATCTTCATCAAATGAAGAACGGTCAAACCGAATATTTTCTACCTCTATTACATCTCCCCTTTTCTCTATATACCCTACAGCAGATTTCACCAAATCTGAAATCTGATTCAATTCTTCTTCGCTCCGGGATTGATAGATTTTTTGTATATCTCCCTCTTCATCTTCTTCTTCTGTATAAGTACCGTTTACCAATACTGCAACCGAAATTCTACTTATATCTCCCGATGGTGACACATAATGTTCAACGGTCTTATTTAATTCATAATTGGTCAGTACATTTTCCTTAGAATATTGTGCAGAATCCTGTCCTAAAGATGATTCTGATTGACGTTCTTCACTCAATATGACAACTTTTTCAGGATCAAATGCTTCGGTTGTCCGCTCAATTTTTTCAAAATTTAAGTCAACAGATACTTTTGCAATGGAATTTTCATATCCCAATACACCATCCAAAATGTCCTGTACCTTTAATTGGAGACGGGATTCAACTGAATTTTTTAGATCCCACTGGTTCCCTGTGGAACCGAGAATAGTCTCTTCTCCCTTATTATCTGACAACAATTTCCCTTCGGAATCCACAACCACAACAGCATCAGCTTCAATCCCGTCAACACTGTTTGCGACCAGTGCACTAATTCCTTTGACTTGGTCACCATCCATTATGACACCGGGTGTCAAATAAAGGACGACCGAAGCCTTACCATGTTTTTCTTTTTCAAATAATTTTTCTTCAGGAAGGGCTAAATGGACACGACAATTCAACACACCGGGAAATTGATTGATGGTTCGAGTTAATTCTCCCTCTAATGCACGGCGCATATTCAATTTTTGTTTGAATGTCGTCATCCCGATTTCAGTGTCGTCAAAAATTTCATATCCGCTGATCATATCTCCCACATAACCCTGTTCGGTGAATTTCAGTCGCCATTCCGAAACAGATTCAGTTGGAACGAGAATTGTTTTTCCTCCATTTTCAAGACGGTATTTCACCTTTGAACTCTTTAAATCACTCACCATTTTACTTGCAGTTGCCGGATCTATATCAGCATATAATAGTTCATATTCAGGCCTATTTGCCCAAATGACCAATGCAATTATAGCTGACACCATTCCAATGGATAAAGTAATCATGACAGCTTTTTGCGCCATTGTGTACCGGTTAAACATCGAGGCGATTTGACTGAAGAAATTTTCCATAAGTTCTTTCCTATTTAATTAGTTAATTAAACTTGCATACGCTGGATTTCCTGGAATGATTGTAACAGTTTATTCCTGATCTCCAACATTAACTCAAAACTCAACTTGGCTTCTTCCACTTTTGCCATAGCTTCATGAAGGTTTTCCGATTCTCCGGTGACTATCTTTGCTACACTGTCTTTGGCATCCACTTGGGATGTGTTTACCGCATCTAAAAATTGACTGATCGTGTCACCGAAAGAAATAGTATCCTGCTTCTTAACAGGAGTGGTTTCCTGATGTTTTATCTCAGGAATAATAATTTGATTTTGTAACCCTTTTATTTCGTTCATTTTTTTCTCCTACCCGCTGATGTCTACTAGTTTTCCCCTATGAATATGCCCAATTTCAGATTGACCATAAAAAGACAATTCCCTCGGTTTTTCACTTCCAAATAATCCGTGTAAAATCGCTTGTTCGGTACCGGATAATACTTCCGAATTTTGAGCAGAAATATTTTGGTTAGAAATAATTTTCAAGTCTTCTTCCTCAACAGGGTGTTTATCAAAATTCCCATTTTGTTCTGTTTCTAGTTGAGGATTTTCATTTCTCTTTTGAACAGGGTCTAATGGATTATAACCGTTTAGTTGAGTGGGATTCATTTTCATTTTTTATCTCTTAAATTTCCATTGCTTTTTTTGCCATGTTTTTTATTGCTGTCATCATAGTGACATTGGCTTCATAAGCACGACTTGCGGTTATCATATCAACCATTTCTTCTACCATATTCACATTCGGCATACGAATATAACCATTTTTATCCGCCATGGGATGTCTGGGATCATAAATAAGCTTCTCACCCTCCAACTCTACTATTTGATAATTTTCCTCATAAGAACCTTTCGCTTTTGCATGGTCTTGATACCTGCTTTCTGTCAAATGCATTCCTCTGGACCTACGCATGGATGATTTTAATCTGCTGGAAAAACTGGTCTTTCCTCCAACAGGTGGATTTTCCACAACGATCTTCCGTTTATACACATTACCATTCCTGTCAGGAGTACGATCTGCATTAGCTATATTTTCCGATATAGCATTCATGCGTTTCATTTCGGTGGATAAACCCCGCACTGTTGTCCGGAGAGCAGCAAATATTCCTTTTACTTCCATTTTATAATATTATTATTAAACTCTGCCTGTAATGCTGGTGCTGATCCCTCTATAAAGCCGATTCAGCATCCTGGTAGTGAATTCATATTTTATTTGATTTTCAGCTAATTCCGCCATTTCAATTGCCAAATCAACTTCAGTGCCATCACTCTCTTTGATAGGTATTTTTGATTCCCAGGGCGGACCTTCATCCAAATGTCGTTCGTGGTTTGTCCTTAATGATTTGTTTTGATATTGCAGTTCAGAGGCTGCTGTCGTGAGATCATGACTAAAATCTGTATTAACCCTCTTATAATTGACTTTATTTACATTTTTAATATTCTTGGAGATAGCCTCATGTTGTCTCTGAAAAACATTCAAAGCCCGCTTCAGAATTAGATTGTGTTTTAAATGGTTAACTTTCATTATTCCGGCAAATGTATCTCAATTCGTGTGCCAGAATAAAAATTAGAAGAGAATTTATTAGTTGATACTGCTTAAGTATCTAAATAATAATATTTACAGTATTTAACTAATTAATTTATTTAAGTTGTGTAAAGTAGGATGTCAGGAATTTTATCACAAGAATAGGAAAAATATTCCAATCCACAAAATTTCTTTAATTTTCAGTCCTGATTATGGATTACCCAAAACCTTAATGAAAAATCCCCTAATTCCCATCTCCTACCAAAAACGGGGAATCACCAGTTTGTTCATATTGATGGAGTTTATTTCTAAGAGTTCTTACGCTGATCCCTAAAATATCAGCAGCTTGTGTGCGGTTATCACTGGTACGCTTTAAGGTTGAAAATATAAGTTGTTTTTCGACCTCTGCAATCGTCATGGGAGTTAGATCAAGATGTTTATTTTCATCCAAAATCTCTTTTTCGGAATCCAGATTAAAATGATTAATCCGCAGTGAATTATCCTCTCCAGAAAATAAAACAGCCCTCTCCACCAGATTTTCCAGCTGTCTTACATTTCCAGGCCATTGATGAGTGGAAAGGGTTTCCATTACATCTGTATGAACTAACTTTTTCTCAAATTCATATTTTGCCTGAAATTTAGATAAAAAATGTTCGATCAATAATGGGATGTCTCCGCTTCTTTTTCTCAGTGGTGGAACATTAAGCGGGAATACATTCAGTCTGTAGAATAAGTCTTCACGAAAATTTCCATCCCTTATTTCATTATGAATATTTTTATTTGAGGTGGCAATCACACGAACGTTCACTTTGATTTCTTTCGTACTGCCAACCCGTGTTATTGTCCCCTCTTGTAGGACACGAAGTAGTTTTGCCTGCATTGCTGAAGGCGTTTCACTTATTTCATCTAATAACAAGGTGCCTCCGTGAGCTTCTTCAAAAAGACCTTTATGTTGCTTAACCGCATTGGTAAATGCACCCTTTTCGTGACCAAAATAAGTGCTTTCAACTAATGTTTCCGGAACCGCAGAACAATTTATTTTTAAAAATGGTTTTTTATTTCGACTACTATTTTCATGAATGGATTCAGCGATTAGTTCTTTTCCTGTTCCGCTCTCTCCTTGAATAAATACAGGTGCATCACTTGAAGCAACAACGTTTACCAAATTAAATATGTCCTGCATCTCCTCACTTTTCCCTACAATTCTACGAAATTTTTCATCATTGGAAAGTTGTTTTTTTAGTGAATTGTTTTCATGCTTTAATCCCTGAAATTCAAAATACCTTTCGATGTTAGACTTCATCTGGGGAATAGAAAATGGTTTTGTGATAAAATCAAACGCACCATTTTTGAGGGCATCCACGGCAGTTTCTACCGTCCCATACGCTGTCATGATCAGAAATCCAGTCTCCGGTTTAATCGGTAATGTTTTTTCCATTAATTCAACGCCATTCATCCCGGGCATCATTAAATCTGTGATGACCAATTCAAAATCAGCTTCCTTTATCTTTTCGAGTGCTTTTACTCCATCAACAGCCAATTCAATGTGAAAGTCCGAACTGCTCAAAGCTTCCTTGATTATATGCCTTAAGCTTCGATCGTCTTCCACTACAAGTATGTTTCTCATTTAAACCTCCTGAAAATTTTTTCGTAATCAATTAAATATATTGACCGGAAATTACTTAAAAATAAATTATTGATTTGGATTCTTTTTCCTAAATTTTAATGGATTATCAATTAATTTTTTGTAGGATATTTCAGCCGCACGTTCCCTGGATTTTTTGGTGTTATACTGAACATGTTTTGATGAATTTTCGGAACTTAATTCCTTTAACATTTTCCTCAATTGTTCATTCTCTTTTCTCAGGGATTGAACCAATTCGTCATTCTCATTTTTACTCTTGTGGTATTTTATTTCCTCCATTGCCCGGTCAAAAACTGAAAATATCAAATCTATCCGGAATGGTTTGATCAAATAATCATAAGCGTTGGTCCTCATTGCTTCAACTGCTGATTTAACTCCAGGATAACCGGTCATGATTATGTTGATGGTATTGGGACTAATTTTAGAGATGGAATTGCAAAGTTCAATCCCCGATTGTCCCGGCAGTCGTACATCAAGGAGGGCAAAATGAATAGAATGTTTTTTTACGATGGAAAGGGCAGTATCTGCATCACCGGCAATAAAGGATGTGTATCCATTCTTTTCAAATCCCGCCGAAAGAATTTGGATAATCGCTTCTTCATCATCCACAATGAGAATATGGATAGAATCATCTTTTTTCAAATCTGAATCAATCATTAAAATATATTGATATACTTTTAATTACGGAATGCACAAGTCGAGAAATTACCCAAAGATAAGAGGAATTAATTTTGTCAATCATCATTTACAGAATCTAATGTAGTGTGACCATCCACTTCTTCATCTTTGGCAGATTCATCTTTCCTGACATCCTTCTCAACTTCGACATCTTCAATTTTATCCTCCTCCAAGGATTCTTCTTTTGTCTCACCTTCAACTTCAAATCGTATTTCAGATTCCTCACCACAATTACAGGTAAAGTTGATTCCCACAATCTTATTGCCTTCTAAAATAGGTTCAATCTTACTATCTTTGACTTCATCACTTTCACTTTTAGTAATTGATTCTTCTTTTTTAATATCGATCACCTTAGTTTGAGTTCTACGTATTTTATTCCCTTTAATAATCGGATTTTTCCCGGAAAATGGGGTTGTCAATTTCTCTGAAAGAGGAACGAATTTTGATTCTTCGTTATTCATAATTAATTACAATTAGCAGCACATGAATATTGGTTAAATGACTCAAGACCTCTTATATTTTATTGCTATTTTTTTTTAGAGACAATGAGTATTTTATGATTAAAATCAGTATGGAATGATTGCTTCATCTTGATAAATGATGTCGTATCCGATACAAAATATATTCCAAATCATTATCTATTGAATAATTATTCAATAGTAATTCGGACATGAAATTAATATAAAAATTATTGTTTCAGGGGAATATTTTTCCCGGTAGGTGGAAATTTTAAACCAGAAAATAGAATGAAAATACGAATAAAAGAAATAATTACAGCATTACAGCAATTAGATTCTGACACATGGGAAGGTCAACTTCTCCCGCAATTAACGGAGGATGACCCTTTTGTTGAAGTATATGAAATAATCAATAAATTTTCCGAAAAAGTGAAAGAATCCAATGATTGGCTTCATAAATTTGAAAAAATATTCAACCTGAATGAATTAAAGGAAATTGAGGAGAACAACACAACCAATTCACTAGAAAACCAACTCATCCATTCATCCAAAATGGCTCAAATTGGAGTTTTGGCTACAGAAATCTCCCATGAAATGACTCAGCCACTCACCTATTTAAATAATTATTTATACACTCTCTCTGACGATTTAAAATCAAACGATCCAAAATTGAATAATAAATTAAAAAACAATTTAGAGATCGCCAGTAAAGAAGTGACCCGCCTTATAAAACTGGTAAATCATATTCAGGAATTTGCAAGAAAAGATACCGAGCAAATTAGAATTCCTGTAAAAATCCCCGAGGTTGTAGAGCAAACTCTTTTAATAATGGATGATCTAATAAAATCATCGAATATCAAGTTAATAAAAAATATTAAAAACGACCTGCCAAGGTTGAACATGAATCCGAATGATTTAGAACAGGTTTTAATTAATCTTCTGCAGAATGCAGTTGATTCTCTGAATGAAATTGAAAATGAATCTGAAGTGGAAATACTAATTTATGAAAAGAAGAATCCAAATAATTTGTTTATTGAAATAAATGATAATGGTCAAGGACTTGACGAGGAAATAATAAACAAAATATTTACCCCATTTTATTCGACCAAACCTGAAGGTAAGGGAACCGGTCTGGGATTAAATATAGTTCAAAAGATTATTGGAAAATATAATGGAACCATAGACTGTAAGTCTTCTTCAGGTAAGGGAGCATCTTTCATTATTTCCCTACCGGTTCAATAAGGACATAACAAGAGAAAAAATCGCAGGTGGTTTTAGAGTTTGGTGTGGGGTATTTAAAAAGAAAATATCTAATCAGACGATTTTAAGCAATTCATCTGTAATTGCATTCAAGACCGTATCAGATTCATAATCGCCTTTTTGAATTTTTTCACGAATGCGGTCTAATTTTTCGTCTGATAATGATTTTTTTTCGCTTGTATTATTTTTAACAGCGGATGTTGATTTAAAACTGGATATTAAAGATTCAGCAATTTTATTCAAAATTTCCGGTTTGGAATAAAATCCGGATTCGATGCGCTGCTGAATCTTAGCAAAATCCTGAGAGTCTGAAACAGGTAATTGTTTAATTTCACGAACATAACGATCTACATTCTCTTTTTGCGATACCGGGTCCTGCCCTTTTGAAGAAATTTCAACTCTATCCTTTCTATCAAAAGATCCGGAAGGGTCTTTGGATTTTTTCGAATCCTGAGTCCGTTTTGATTTTTCAGATTTTACACGACGGATTTTTTCTTCATTTTCAATACCTTGAAGATCTCGATTAAATCCTGATATATCTTTAATTGGCGTCATTATTTTTAATCTAACGTAATGTCAATAAGTTGTTTTCTTGACGAGCGGATAGACCTGTCTCTACCTTTAATATCGGTATGAGCACATAATCCTTTAATAATTTCTTCTTTCTTAATCGCCAGTAAATCTAACAATTTTGCATCAATTTCTACAAGTTTAAGAGCAATATATTTTATTTCTTTTTTTATTGAATCAACTTTCGACTGCTGATTATTGGATATAATAAATTTTTCCAAAGATTTTCTTTTTGTTTCTAATTTCTTAATTAATCCAATTTGGTTATCCCTGTACCCCAATAATTTCATCAGGGATCCCATTGAAGGTGAGTCCTCCCCTTTATTTACCTGCTGAGTTTTATATAATATTTCTTTGAAACATATCAACTCATTTTCCAGCAATTCTTCCAGTTGATTTTTATTTTTTCCCATAAATATTAAACATGGTTATGGTAGATAATACCGCTGATTTTTTCCAACTGTTTAAGTAAATTTATCATTTCCTTGGGTGGAATCTGGCGAATGATTTCCCCCGTTTCTTTATCCTTTACCAGGATAATCTGCCTTTCATTCTCATAATCATATCCGAAAGTTACTTTTGTACTGAATACTTTTACATATTCATTCACACTCGCTACGATATTAGTTATATCTGATTTGGAAATTTCCACATTTTCAGTTCCTGTAGGTTGGGAATCTATCTTAACACCTTCAGATAATCGGACCACTTCTGCTGATTGAGATAATTTCTCCACATTTGGAAGTGTCGATTGGGTCGGGTTCATTTCTATTTGTTCCATGGTACTTATCCTTTAAGGTTAAAAATTTGACCTGACATTGCTCAAAAATGACTGCTGCCGAGATAATTGACTCATCATTGTCTGAATCCTTGAAAATTCATCTCTTAACTGGTTTCCCCTGTTTTCCAGAATCTCATCCCAATAACTGATTCTTTCATTCAATTGAAAAACAGATGTATCAATGGTATCTTTGCTGGAATCAATGGTGCCGCCTACATCAACAAACGTTTCTACCAGCTCATTGACTAAGGTTGCAATTCCATCTGTTTCTGCATTAAAAATCTCAGCAACATTTTCTGAATTTGCTTCCAGAGCAAGGGTAAATTTTGAACTATCCACAATAGAATAATTTCCCGAAGTATTGGGTTCAATACCCAGGTCAAAAAGCCTGTCATAAGTAGCGGATGAAACATCCGTTACAATCGTAGCCAGTTTAAATCTCAGTTCATTGGATAACTGCCGGTACAATATATCGTCCGCAAGAATCCCTTTCGATTGAGATATGGGATCCATTTCAGCATTTTCTTTGAGATAATTGATTGAATCATTGAATGCATCCAGGAAATTCTGTACCTCCAGTTTAACACCTTCAACATCAGGAGCTATAGTAATTGTTTCTATGTCGGAAAAGGTGTTTAATAAGTTAAGTGTAACTCCCGTCAATGCGTCGGTTACATTATTAGAATCCCGATAAAATGTGAGTCCATTCAACTCAAATTTGGCATTTAATTCACTGTCAGTTATACTCGAACCTACCGAAGTAATATATCCCCCTGCTGTGCCGGAAGATTCCGAACTTGAATTGACATCTAACATCGTTAGTAAA